>CAZUWV010000084.1:0-6109 GCA_964624255.1 uncultured Zetaproteobacteria bacterium | reverse complement strand
CTTTCACCAGTTTGGAAAGCGCACAGCTTTCAGGACGCACACCTGAACTATTCATAAATCGCCGTGATGATTGCGCCGGACCTTTGTTTGAAACGGATTCCGAGGAAGGAGGCCGTGAGCGCGTATACGGACGACCGACGAGGGCTTCGGCGCGAACAAAGGGACAAGCAAGGGCGCGGCAGCATTTATGAACAGTCTAGGTTAGGACCGCAACTATCCCACCACTTGTCGATAAGGCCGTTGCAAAAGTTGGCTGAATAAACTCTTCAAACAACCATGCAATTCGCGCCGATCCACGATGGCATCAATCAAACCGTGCTGCAAAAGGAACTCGGACCGCTGAAAGCCCTCGGGAAGTTCCTGGTTCACGGTTTCCTTAATCACCCTTGGTCCTGCGAAGCCGATGAGCGCACCCGGCTCAGCCAGAATAATATCCCCCAGCCATGCGACAGAAGCGGAAACGCCTCCCATGGTCGGATCCGTCAGTAAACAGATAAATGGAATACTCTCATCCTTCAGGCGCCTGGCGGCAGCGGATGTTTTCGCCATCTGCATCAGGGACAGGACACCTTCCTGCATACGAGCACCGCCCGAGGCCGCAACCAGCAGGAAAGAACAGTGCCGATCCATCGCCCGATCCATCGCTCGCACAATTTTTTCACCAGCCACAGCACCCATACTGCCGCCCATGAAACCAAACTCAAAAATGGATACGGAGACAGTCTTACCTCCGATATCACCAAGGTAATTACGCACCGAATCTTCATCTCCAGCTTTTTTTGAAGCTTCCTTGATGCGATCCCTGTATTTTTTCTTGTCGCGGAAGTCAAGAGGATCCTGAGAACGAAGTTTAGTATCGAGCTGTTCGAACGTATTCACGTCAAAGATGAATTCTGCCCTATGCGCGGCAGAAATACGGTGGTGGTACCCACATTTGGGACATACCATCAGGCTACGTTGCATCTCTTTATTGTAAATTACTTCACAACAATTGGGGCATTTGATCCACAAGCCTTCCGGCATATCCTGCTTCGAGCCGCCCAATATGGCCGAAGGCCGTTCAATAAGTCGCGTAATCCAGTTCATGTGTTCAAGCCTATTTCCTAAAACAACAGTTCGTCCACCTGCGTCAACATACGCAGGTGCGGTAAATATAATGATTCAACCTCCGCCATTAACACATTGAGTGTTTCCGGCTTCATGTGATACAGATACACAGGAACGTCTCCGAGCTTGTTGAACTTTGCCAGCTCTTTAGCCATGCCCTTCGGCGTTAAATGACCGCTAATATCCGCTAGCTGTTCATACTCGTTGGGAAACGAGCAATCCATAATGATTCCCTTGAGATTGGATTGCGCATTGGCCACATCCCATATCCGATCCGTATGGCCGGTATCCGCCGTATAAATAAATTGCCGGCCACCCTCATCCAGAAGGAAACCAGTGCATGGAACGGAGTGATTGACGGCAATGGCCGTAATCGTCACACCGTCTGCCTCGACAGGCTCTTCAGGCCTGATCTCTTCAAATGCCAGAATGGGATCACCGCTACTGGGTAGCCTGGTAAAATCCGGCCACACTCGATTATTCAGAAAATGTTCGCGCAGCACATCCAGGTTCTCTTTCAGGCTATGAACCACAATTTGGCGGTTCTCCCTGGCACCTCCCAAACGTTTGAGTAAACGATTATCAGCCAGAAATGCAATATCCTTAATGTGATCCAGATGCGTGTGCGACAGAAAAATATGACGAATAGCGAATTGGCCTTCAAGGTCCAGCCCCTCCGTCGGTGAGCCAGCGTCCAGTAAAATGGAATCATTGACCAGGAACGAGGTCAGATGAAACCCCAGCAACTGCCCGCCATAACAGCCCAATACCTTGATCCTCAATGCGTATCCATTCGGCGCATAGCTGCGTGCATCGTCTGTGCTGTGTACTCCATAGCGAGAACCATTGCATCAGGATTGGATATATTTTCCGTGACTTGCGCCACGAAGCGACTGCCGACAACCACCCCATCGGCGAACGCCGCCACTTTCGCCGCCTGCTCCGGTGTTTTAATGCCAAAACCAACACAGACAGGTAAATCGGATTGTTCCTGTAGTTGCCTGACCCGTCTGTTGATTTCCTCCATCCCACCTATTTCTGCACCTGTAATTCCGGTTAAGGATACATAGTAAATAAACCCGCTTGCAGACCTCATGGCCAGATTACAGCGCGTTTCCGGAGATGTCGGCGCAAGCAGCCGGATACAACGCAGCTTATGTTCATCCAGTGCGATATCCAGTGCTGCGGACTCCTCCGGCGGAATGTCTACCAGCAGCACACCATCCACCCCGGCCAATGCTGCCTGGCAGGCAAACGCATCATAACCCATAGCAAAAACCACATTACCATAACCCATCAGGATGATGCCGACAGCAGGAGCCTCCTTGCGCACGCGGGAAGCCAGCAGAAACACATCATGCATCGTCGTCCCGGCAGCCAGCGCCCGTTCGCTCGCAGCCTGGATCACCGGACCATCCGCCATGGGGTCTGAAAATGGCATACCAATCTCCACGATATCCACATGCCTGGCGAGCGCAATCAATAGCTGTTCAGATACTTGAGGTTCCGGATCACCCGCCATCAGGTAGCCAATAAGGGCGGCGCGATCCTCATGGCGGCAGGTCTCGAAACAGTTGGCCAGGCGATCAAGGCTCATACCACATCCTCCACCCACCCCAAAGCCTCAAAAACCGTATTCATATCCTTGTCGCCTCTGCCTGAGAGATTGATCAGCACATGTTGATCGCCGCGCATGGCGGCGGCGATACGCAACCCGGCGGCCAGTGCATGGCTGGATTCCAGTGCCGGAATGATTCCTTCGGTACGGGCAAGTCTTTGAAAAGCATCCAGAGCCTGGTCATCCGTCGCCGCATCCAGCTCCAGTTCATTCGCTTCCAGCATAGCCGCGAGTTCCGGTCCCACGCCAGGATAGTCAAGTCCTGCGGAAATACTGTGTGTTCCCTGAATCTGTCCTTCCGTATCTTCCAGGAGATAAGTCAGGTTACCATGCAGGATGCCCGGTCTCCCCGCCGCCAGCGAAGCCGCGTGCGCTCCGCTTGCCAGCCCCTTGCCCGCGGCTTCAACGGCAACGAGACGCACCGGGTCATCGCGCAGTGGGTGAAAAATCCCCATGGCATTGGAACCGCCACCAACACAGGCCACGGCTGCATCCGGCAAGCACCCGGCCTGAGCTAGCATTTGTGCGCGCGCTTCCTGACCAATCACGGCATGATACTGGCGCACCATCAGCGGATAAGGATGCGGACCAGCCACCGTACCAATAATGTAAAAGGTATCGCGGCAACTGGCTACCCAGTCGCGCATGGCATCGTTCAATGCATCCTTAAGCGTTGCCGTCCCCGAATCTACGGGGATGACACTGGCGCCCAATAGCCGCATACGCAGCACATTTGGCATTTGCCGCTTCACATCCTCGCGACCCATATACACATCGCAGTCCATGCCAAACATGGCCGCCACGGTCGCCGTAGCCACGCCATGCTGACCGGCCCCGGTCTCGGCGACCACGCGTTTTTTGCCCATACGACGGGCCAGCAATCCCTGGCCAATGGCGTTGTTGATCTTATGTGCGCCAGTATGCGTTAGATCCTCTCGCTTGAGCCATATCCGGGCACCGCCATTTTCTCGCGACAACCGCGCGGCATGGTACAATGGCGTGGCACGCCCGGCATATTCGCGTAGCAGGCGCATGCGCTCGCACTGGAACGCCTCATCCTTCCATGATTCAAAGAAAGCATCTTCCAGTTCCGCCAGCGGCCCCATCAGCGTTTCCGCTACGTATTTACCGCCAAAGCGGTCAAAATGGCCTCCGGCATCCGGCGGATGTTTGATGGAAAGATCATATATGGACCCAGAAATGGTTGTCAATATTACTCCCCGCTCTGATGCACCACGGCCATAAATTCACGCAGTTTTTCAGCGCTTTTTACACCGGGCATAGACTCCACGCCGGAGGATACATCCAGCGCTTCCCATTGGCGAACCTTTAGCGCCTGCCGTACATTTCCAGCATTCAACCCACCGGCGAGGATCAGCGGATGTGCATGTTCAAACCCATTCAGCAGCGCCCAGTCGAAGGTCTCTCCGGTGCCCCCATACACACCAGCAGGTGCTTTGGCATCCAGCAATACAGAACAGTGGTAGGCATGAGTGATATTCAGGTCCGCCGCCTCCAGCACAGGCACGGCCTTGATAACGCGGCGAGCCTGGGCCTCACAAAATTCCGGCGTCTCTCCGCCATGTAATTGCAATACATCCAGGGGACAATGCTTCAGCGCACCATCAATCTCGCCCTGTTCGGGATTAACGAACAGACCTACAGCGGAGACAAACGGGGGCAATGCGTGAATAATCGCTGCAGCCTTCATGGGTGGGATGAATCGAGGAGATTTATCGTAAAACACAAATCCGATGGCATCTACGCCAAGGCTTGCAGCCAGCAACGCATCCTCCACCCGCATTATGCCACAGACCTTGGTACGCACGCGTTGCGCCGCTGTTGTTACATTCATGGCACAAGTCTAACAGGCCATCGGGCTTGAGGAAAATATGGTGGCCAGGGACAGAATCGAACTGTCGACACGAGGATTTTCAGTCCTCTGCTCTACCGACTGAGCTACCTGGCCGCACGCCATACCTGCGAAGGAGGCCGGATTATTCTGTCAATGGTTGCCGGATGCAAGTAGTTTTATTTTATGCCTCTCTGTTATAGCTCGGAGCAGAAAGGCCACGGATACTGGCCCAATTCAGCGTCGTCAAGGATAGCATAGCCGGGCGCCTCCATTTTAGGATGAAATGAGATGCATGGTGGTTCCATGGATCAAAATTCCAGCTCGAACAAAAAGGCCGCAGGCCGCTTGGACGCCCGTGAGAACGGGGCGCAAGCCCTGAGGGCCAACGGTCCGAATCAAATGGGCCAAAGTGGGGAAGCCGATCGTCGCTCACGAGTTTTGCAATTGGCTCCCATACGCCCATATTTCCCCATCGCCAGATTCTGAAGTAAGCTCCCCACCCTTGGAGGAACAACATGAACTTTCATCGGCAGCGACACCATAAAAAGATATAATTTCATGACAGTACATGGATGATACCTTCCCGCCATAGGAAAAAAAATATGAACCGAACCTACAAACAAATTGCCCTGTTCGCCCTGCTGGTCGGGCTGGACCAGGTGACGAAATGGTGGGTCGAGCAGCAGACACCATTTTTTCATATGACGATCATTGATGGCTTTTTCGATATCGTTAAGGCACACAATTTTGGCGTTGCCTTCTCACTGTTCGCCAACGGAAATCATCAAGGGCGTACTTCACTGCTACTGGGCATCACCATCGGTATCGCCATCGCCGTCGGTCTGTGGTGGTGGCGAGAAAGAAGAAACCAGGGACTCCTTTCATGGCTGTTGACACTGATTCTGGCCGGAGCCATCGGCAATATCTGGGATCGGATACAACTCGGATATGTGGTCGACTTCATTGACTTGCATATTGTTATTGACAATCACGATTACCATTGGCCCGCATTCAATATCGCCGACTCCTGTATCTCGATCTCGGTTGTCCTGCTACTGATTACCAGTTTCCGGTACAAGCCATAACGGCTTATGCTGAGCAGGTAAGGAAGTGAGGTCAAAATAGCAGCTAGTAGTGCATCCCATAAGTTCTAAATGCTAAATTGGCAGTTTAATTTCTTCAAGTTGAGCCAATTGCAAAACTCCTGAGAATATTGCACCATATAACCATATTCAATAAACGGTTATATTATTTTGCCCTTCACTGGCGGAGAATTTCCCGAAATCCATTGTTTTTAGCCTGATTTCTTGTTTTCAGGGTAAATCATTCCATGGCGACCCTCAAGTGACGCCTGCTTTGTTCAGTAATTCGGATAAAGGCTTACGTCATTGAAGCATGCACATGAATTGGTCGGCGGTAAGAGCCAGAACGCCGAACATCAGGTGGCACATCACCTTGGCATGGCCGCGCACGCTGTAAGTTCTCAATAAGTTGAGGTAAAGGGTTGCCAAATTGCAAAAACCAATTAG
>CAZUWV010000083.1:0-6164 GCA_964624255.1 uncultured Zetaproteobacteria bacterium | reverse complement strand
ACGCCTTTCTCGCCCTCGCCCTGACCGTCAACTACGCCTACAGCACGGCCTTCTTTCTGCTCGCCCTCATCGGCCTGTACGTGGGGTTCCGCCGTGGTTTCGTTAACGGACTCACCCGTACCGAGAAGCTCGTCATGCTCGCTTTTGCCGCCACTGTCGGTGTTGCCATGGCGAGCTACCTTCTTGGCACGCAAACCAATACCGGCTTTCGCTTCCTCGGGCGCGACCTGCGCTTCCTGCTCTTCATCCCGGTCTATCTCGCCATCCGCTGGGCCCGGCCCAACGCCCGGCACATCGGCTGGGCGTTCGCCGGCGGCGCGGTGGCGGATCTGATCATGGCGTTGATTCAGCACCAGCCCTGGCCGGCGCTCACGCCCCACGGGGTTACCGGAACCCACATCACCTTCGGGGATCTTTCGATCCTCTCGGGCTTCCTCGCCGCGGCCCTCCTGATGCCCCTGGGAAGGCAAGTGCCGGTGGGCAAGGCCCCGCGCTGGCTGGCCTGGGTCGGTGCGGGGTTCGGCCTTCTCGCTGGGGTGGGCGCGGGAGTGGTTGCCGGCGCGCGTGGCGGCTGGCTCGCCCTTCCCGTTTTGCTGCTCCTCTTGCTGTGGTTACCGCCGGTCGGTGCCCGGTTTCGGCGCCTCCATCGCCTGGCCCTCTCGATCGCCGTCATCGCATTCCTCGCTGCCGCCGCCTGGCTGATTCCCACCATCCACCACCGGATCAGCCTGGCCCGCCGGAACCTCGCGGCCTATATCACCGTGGCAAATGCCAAAACGATCAACGCGCCCTGCGTGGACCGCCAGGCGTTCCTGGGAGCTTTGCTACAACGCACTCTTAGTGAATATCGACGTTACGAGCCGAAATGGGGCGTCGTTGCCCGCGTCGTGAACTTGAAGGATGTGGATAGAAAGGCCGTGCATGCCTTGGGGTGTCAGGGAGGGTATGCATTGGAACTCAGTGGCTTGAAGGGTGCTGCCGGGCATGCAGGCTTTGCACTGTATCGTTGGGGGGGAAGGTTTCTCTCCGCTCCTCAGCGGGTAATTATGCTTGTGCGAGGCGTGGGAAGGCTGGTTTTATGGCGGGGTACGCTTGTTACTACCGTTCGCAATAAAACAAAATGGGAAAAACTGACTGTAACGCAAACCGATTCAAGGGGCGGACCACTTTATATTCATGTGCCACCCGGCGCAAGGCTCTGGCTAATCCCTGCACAGGTTCCCCACGGAGTTTTTGCCTATGCTCTGGCGTCATCCTCGGTGGGGCACCGTCTAGAGATGTGGCGAGCCGCCTGGGCGCTGTTTCTCCAACACCCCTGGCTGGGGGGCGGCACCGGGGCCTTTCATGCTCTCGGGGAAGGAGCCTTGGGCGCGAGCGTGATGGCACCTATCGTGGGGGACTACCAACATGCACACAGCGACTATCTCACCAGCCTGGGCACGCGGGGGATCTTTGGCTTTCTGACCCTGATCCTGGTGCTGACGAGTCCCTGGCTCGCCCTGCGCCGTAGGGGGATCCGCCTCGGCCGTACCTCTTGGGCGCTGGTGGGCGTCGTAATCACGGGCGGGATGGGCGTTTTCGCGCTGACGGAAACGATGTTCGTGCATTCGTTGGTACTCTCCTGGTTTGCCATGGCCACCGCGGCATTGCTGGCGGCGGCCATGGCCGGGGCGCCTACCCATGATTAACCATGGTAGGCACCGCAGTTGCGGCACGGATTTCCTACTCCAGCGGCTCGACTGTTTACAATGTTGAATCTGGGGCCAGCTAAAGGAAACGCCACCTCTTGTGGTAACTTTGTACACGCCCCACCTTGCACGCGCCGTATTTAGATGAATCTCGCACCCCATCACCCCGTAGGACAATCGGCGGGAGCAGGTATTTTCAGTGCCACTGATCACCAGGCCTATCTTGAATGGCTGGAGTGTTACTCCAGCGACTACCCGGGTGAGATACTGGTTTATTGTCTGATGAACCATCCTGTTCAGTATGTGAAAATACTTGACGCTCGAAAAGGATGAAATAAATGTGCGGCATGGCCGGTATTTTCTCCTATCATGTGGATGCTCCCCGTCTTGAGCGGGAAGAACTCATGCGCATGCGCGAGTCCATGGCTACCAGGGGTCTGGATGGCGAAGGGCTTTGGACATTGGATCGGCGGGATATAGGGCTGGTGCATCGCCGATTGGCTATCATCGATTTGTCCGCCGCGGTCGGCCAGCCCATGATGGCTAGCCATCATGGGCGCTACCACATTGTCTTCAATGGTGAGATTTATAACTATCAAGCCTTGCGGCAAGAGCTGGAAAGAAATGGCTGCCGCTTTCAATCCACCAGCGATACCGAGGTGCTCCTGCATCTGTATGCCAAGCGTGGCGCCGACATGGTGCATGACCTGCGCGGCATGTCTGCCTTTGCCATCTGGGACGAAGTCAGGCACGGACTATTTTTAGCTTGCGACCACTTCGACATCAAGCCGCTCTACATTCATGATGATGGCAAGACCTTTCGCTGCGCTTCACAGGTTAAGGCATTGATGGCAGGCAATGGCATCAGGAAGGAAATCGAACCGGCAGGTCATGTGGGATTTTTTCTCTGGGGTAGCGTGCCCGAGCCGTTTACTCTTTACCGTGATGTGTTCGCTTTGCCCGCTGGGCACACCTCTGGGTGGATGCGAACGGTCTGCGCGCGCCGCAGGCTTTTTTCGATGTGGCGGGAGAACTTGCCCGTGCTGCAAACGAAACGCCACGAGGCGAGTCTGTGTCTGCTGTGTTACAAGCCGCGCTGCGCGACAGCTTGCGTCATCATCTGATTGCCGATATGCTGCTCGGCGCCTTTCTTTCCTCCGGTGTGGATTCCGGCACTCTGGTCGCTCTGGCATCGGAACAAACGCCGTATATCAACGCGATTGCCCTGGCCTTTAAGGAATATGCGGGCAGCGAACAGGATGAAACGCCTTTGGCCACGGAACTCGCCGAGCATTTGAATGAAGAAATATAACGTGAAACGTATATTAATTTACCGCCTTGGCAGCTTGGGGGACACAGTCGTTGCTTTGCCTTGTTTCCATCTGGTTGCACGGGCATTCCCGAATGCAAAGCGGTATGTACTTTGTAACCTGATTGACAATAGCAAGGCTTCTCATACTAGTGCCATTCTGGGTGATTCCGCGATAGTACATGACTACATATCATATCCGGTAGGCTTGCGGAGCTTTAAAGAGTTAGTTAAGTTGCGCCGTGCAATAAAAGCGCTGCAACCCGAAATACTTATCTATCTTGCAGCGTCGCGTGGGCGAATTAAGGCACTGCGAGATGCGCTATTCTTTAGATCATGCGGGATAAAAACGTTGATAGGCGTTCCGTACTCAAAAGAATTACAGGAAAATCTTTGGATAAATGATAAGCAATGTTACGAACAGGAAGCGCACCGACTCGCCAGATGCATTACTGATTTAGGTTCTGCTGAATTGGATAATCCTGAAAGTTGGGATTTAAAGCTAACAAACGATGAAAAAAAATGTGCCAGAGAGATGTTAAGCGATGTTGGAAAAGATATTCCCTTTATTGCTTGTAGCGTTGGGGCGAAAGTCACAGTTAAGGACTGGGGTATTAAGAATTGGATAGGACTTATCGAACGCTTGTCTTGCCGTTATAGCGAATTTGGGCTGGCGTTCGTGGGCGCTGAATCCGAACATGACCTCTGTGAGCAGGTTGGCAAATCATGGGCAGGCAAGCGGGAAAATTTTTGCGGGAATCTGTCTCCAAGAGAAAGTGCGGCGGTTCTTGAAAAAGCGATGGTATTTATTGGACATGACAGCGGCCCGATGCATTTAGCCGCTGCCATGTGGACGCCTTGCATCGCAATTTTTAGCGCTCGTAATAAACCGGGAGTATGGTTCCCCTATGGTCAAAATCATCAGATTATTTACCACAAGACAGTTTGCTATGGTTGCGGTCTGGATGTTTGTGAACGTGAAGCAAAGAAATGTATTACATCAATTACCATAAACGAAGTTTATGATGCTATCGTAGCTCGTCTTGAAAGTCGCAAATCGAAGATGCAGAAGTGATGCAAACAGCAACACCGCAATCGGGCGGCAGGCTCCGTACCCATCTCATCAAGGGCGCAGCAGGAAGTTTCGTACTCCAGGTTGGTTTTGCCGGATTGGCCTTTCTTAACGCCATTATCCTTGCCCGCGTATTGGGCGCGGACGGCTACGGTGCGTTCGCTAACGCCATGGCTTGGGTCAGCCTGCTGACCATCCCGGCCACCTTTGGCTTTGGCATCCTGCTGGTGCGCAATACCGCCATCTATCGGTCGCAAGGAAAATGGGGGCTGTTAAAAGGGCTGCTGCATTTTTCCAACCGCATCGTGCTGGTGCTTTCAGTGATACTCGCGCTGATTGCCGCAGGGGTCGCCGGGTGGATGTTCGCATCCCAGGCGCTGATGCGCCATACCATCTGGATTGCGTTACTGCTCTTGCCCCTGTTCGCCCTGTACAGCCTGCGCGAAGCTACCACGCGCGGACTCGAGTATGTGATTCGGGCGCGTTTTCCGGGAATGATCGTGCGACCGGGATTGCTGCTGGCAGGTATTGTTTCGATCTATTATTTTTGGCCGCAACAACTGAGCGCCCAGATGGCGATGGCGCTCAATGTAGGTGCGGGAGCAGTTGCCCTTGGTTTGGGGATATTTTTTCTCAGAAAATTGCTTCCCAAAGAAGCCAAAGTTGCCGTACCGGAATACACCCTGCGCCCTTGGCTCAAAGCCGCCTTCCCCATGCTGGTCTATGGCGGTGCGCAGATCGTTCTGGGGCAGACCGATATTGTTATGCTGGGCGCGATGCGCGGAGCGCATGAAGTGGGGTTATACGCGGTGGCGAATCGACTGTCGTTCCTAATTGGCTACGCAATGCTGGCCGCTGAAATGATTATAGCGCCTATAATAGCTCGCCTTTATGCGAATTCTGAAAAAGAGAAGCTACAGAACATTCTAACTAAGGCGGTGCGTATTTCTTTTTTTTCCGTATTGCCATTCGGTATAATATTTATTTTTGCAGGAAACTATGTGCTATCATTTTTTGGCAAAGAATTTATTGCTGCTAACTCTGCGCTCAGTATTCTTACTATAGGACGATTGGTTCATGTTGCCTTGGGATCTGGTGCGCTGTTGCTTTCGATGACTGGGCATGAGAAATCCGTTGCTAATATTGTGGCTATAGTTGCCTTTTCAAATATTAGTGCCAACGCCGTATTGATTCCTCTATACGGTATTGATGGGGCTGCCATAGCATCCGCAGTCAGCCTCGTTCTAATGAGGATAGCGCTCAGCATATACGCTGCACGGAGAACGGGAATAAGGGTAACAATAATTAACTGTCTCCGCATTGGAATCAAACCATGAATCACGTAAAGAATCATCTTGCTTGTCTTAAGTTGATTGGTAAATCATCATTAGAGTCAATGCAAATAAATTTACACCATAATGAATCCTGTGGTATTTATAACCTTAATTCTGAAACAGTGCCTGTATTTTTCATTTTCTCGTTAGGTAGAAGTGGGACAAAATTATTTTCAAGGTTATTGAATAATGATCCTATGGCTGCCGTTGTTCATGAGCCATTAAGAAGAGATGTTCTCGAATATGCGCGATCGTTTAGTGATGGCTATAGTTATGACGAGTATATAAATAGTTTTAGGATAAAATATATCCAACATAATGTATCCAACAAAAGCATCAGGGTATATGGAGAAGTGAATAGCTATCTTAGGCGCCATGCTGCCGCAATCATGGCCAATATTCCGAACGTGAAAGGATTTTATCTTATTAGGGATGGTAGGGATGTAGTCCGCTCAATGATGTCGAGAGAAGTTATGTCCAATCATTGGTTTTATAATAAAATAATTCCACGATATGACGATCCATATTTCAACGCATGGCATACCATGAATCAATTTGAAAAGTGCTGTTGGATCTGGGCATCAGAAAACGCCATGCTTTATAGACAATTTAGACAGGCAATGAAATTTGAATGTCTAATAGACGATTATGAATATCTTAAGTCGAAATTATTGGATGTTTTGTATTTGAATATTAGTAAGGAGATATGGAAAAAAGAGATACTCACTAAATCGGAAAACAGTACAAAGCAATTTTTATGT
>CAZUWV010000082.1:0-6329 GCA_964624255.1 uncultured Zetaproteobacteria bacterium | reverse complement strand
CATGGAGGCGGCGTTGGAATTAAAGGTATTGGTCTCGATGATGTCGGCTCCGGCACCCAGATAGGCGGTATGAATATGGCGGATGATATCCGGCTGCGTCAAACTCAGGAGATCATTGTTACCTTTCAGCTCGGAGGGCCAGTCGGCGAAACGTTCACCGCGATAACCTTCCTCACTCAACCCGTGCCGCTGGATCATCGTACCCATGGCACCATCCAGAATCAGGATACGTTCACCCAGCAGTTGCCGAAGTTTCATCAGTGAGGGTGGCGGCGATGGCGATTGAGTCTGTGCGTTCATGGTGCTCCCGGGATTTCATGTTTATAAAGAGGCTCGGGGAATCTGTCGGACTTATGGGGATCGTAGCGAGAAGGTGGGGAAACGAGGCCAAAATAGCATGATTTTGAGGCGCATAGTGGTCACTATGTAACGAAAAATCAGGATGTTTTGGGCCGCTTCCCTGCCGCGCAGTAGATCCCCCATAAGTCCGACAGACTCCTAGTCTGCATTATTCACGAATAGCGCAGGCTAGTCGATAACCTGGAAGCATCTAACCGGTTCGGCCCGATTTTTTACTTTAATTCCTCCCATTGAGACTGTGGCAATGTCATCTCCACATCGCTGCCGGGTTTCTTCGCTGATGATAATCGTGTGCCCTTTCGCCATCTGTTCCAGTCTGGCGGCAACATTCACCGTATCTCCAATGACGGTATAATCTACCCTGTTTTTCGAGCCAACATTGCCTACAACGGTTTCACCCGTATTGATGCCAATACCAACCTCGAAAGATGGATAACCTTTATGGGTAAACTCTTGCATCAGACTTTTTATTCTGTTCTGCATGGCGGCGGCGGCGCGTACGGCATGTACAGCATGGTGAGGTCCCTGTCCGGAAGGGTCGACCAGCCCGAAAACCGCCATGAGTTCGTCACCAATAAATTTATCCAGAACTCCGTGATGTTCAAAGATGATGTCTACCATATTGTCATAATACTCATTAAGTATGTTAATCACCTCCTCGGGAGGCCTGTGTTCGGAGATGGTCGTAAATGAACGGATATCGGCAAACAGTACGGTAGTTACCTGCTTTTTGGTCTGTAGCAACATATCTTTTCCTGAATGGATAATTTTATCGACCAGAGCGTCACCCACATAACGGCTCAGCTGCTGCCGTAATAGTGCTTCCTCCCTCAGCTTGCTCTGATACTTCTCAATGTCGCGGGCATACAACATAAGTTTTGTGGTAACTTCCTGATAGTTACGGTTTAATTTTTCTTCTTCACTGAGCAAGGTGTTGAAGTGCAGGGCGATGTCTGAAAGTTCGCGTAGTTGCCTTCCCTTCATTTCAATCGGCTTTGTCTTTAATGCGGTAGCAGCTAATTTCGTTTGTCCACTGAATACTCTTAATTGACCGCCAAGCTTGTGTATAAGGGAAAAGCCCAGTAGATGGGAAAGGAGGGCGGCAGTAGCAAAGAGTAATATAGTCTGGGTGACATTCACATGCAGATGGATGATGAGATAGATGACCAGTAAATAGGGAATGAGCCCGAGAAGAATATAGATGATTCGTGCAATTCTCCGGAAGCTAACCCTTTGTCTCATGATGTATCTCCAGGGCTTCTTCTCCGGGATTCATGCCCCCCGGTTCCTGCTGGAAAGACAGCAGCTCATCCATGGAAATGCCGATTTCCACATGCTGGGGTTCGCCTGTTCCGTTTACTTCCGGGTCGTCAACCCGGACGATCGTGGCCTGACCCCGCATGTGTGCATTCGCACCGGAAGTGTTGGGCAGACATATCCCCAGAGAGATTTTCTGGCCGGTGGCGTAAAGGCCCGGGCTGCTGCTAAGGAAACATGCCCCATCACCCGAAATGTCTTTGAGGGTGACCCTTTCAACGGGCTGTTTTTCCGTGGCTTCGTGTGTATAAATATCGGTTTCGAACCCAAGCGGGTAACGCTCAAAATCCCTCTTGTTCTCAACGTTATCTGGCATCGTCATCTTCCTTTTGGAACAAGCATAGATGATTCTCCGGTGAAAAGCCCATAATTGTAATCTCCTTTGCTCCTGTCTACACTGGTCAGGGCATTTTTCAGGGGGAGGCATATGAATAGTAAAGCCGGGCAAGCGAAGCTAAAAGAGGTTGTGGTCAGGTTGGTCGATGGCGATACCATTTCTGGCGGCATTGTCTCTTTTGCTACGGATGCCGACCATATCCAGGTTCGGGTGAAGGGGGACAGAGCAGTTGGCAAGGCCAAAGTATTATCCGTCGGCGAAGTGGCATATATTGCTTTTGTGCGCCCGCCCGCCAGCCCTGCGGCAACATCCCGGCTCCCCGAAATGAAATCCATGTATATCCATGCAGTTACAGGCGAAATCTTCGATGCATACGTTCTGAACCTTTCCATGCATCCATCGGGTTTCTATGCGTTCGAGCCGGTTCTTGACCCCCGCAGAAGCGCCGCAGGACGTTCGGGTGCGAACGGAGACGGGTCACGAGTGGCAAGAGCCGCAAGCCCCGGAGAATATGAATACATATATTTTTTCCACCATGGTGTGCGCACGCACGAAGATAAATCCCCTATCGGTAAGCTGTTGGTAGCAGAAAAAATTGTTTCGGAAGATGACCTGAAGCGGAGCCTGAAACTTCAGAAGGAGAAGAGAAAAACGCCTATTGGCCATATTCTTATGGAGCAGGCCGGTATCAAGAGTCGTGAGGTGAATGCCGCGCTTAAGCAGCAGAAATGTAAACGAAAGAGGCTGGGCGAAATCCTCCTGGAGGCGGGGCTAATCAGTCGCGAGGATATAGATGCGGCATTGTCCATCCAGGCTGAGCAGCACGGCAAAAGATTAGGAAATATTCTAGTCGAGATCGGTTGTATTAGCGAAAAGAATTTACTCCTGGCACTGGCCGCCAAGTTCCATCTCCCTATTATTGATCTCGATACTCACCCGATAGATCCGAATGCTATTGGTGAAATTGACATATCACTGGTGGTGAAATTTCAATGGCTGCCCGTCTCCACGGATGCGGAAACGCTGACCATTGCCGTTTCCGATCCACTCGACATAGAGGCTTATGATGCTTTTCGTTTCTCCGCAGGGAAGCGTATACGGGAAGTGCTTGTCTTACCTTCGCAGTTGGGGTGGCACATTGAGGACGTGCTGGCCACTCCGGCCGAAGAAGAAAGTGACAAGTTGCTTATTAATCTCGATATACAGGAGGGCGATGCCCGCGCGGAAGGGGAGGTTAATGAAGTCGAGCTAGCGAGGAGCGCAGGCACCACGCCCGTTATCAAGCTGGTCAACAAGATCATCACGGGAGGGTTGCGCAAGAAAGCATCGGATATTCACTTGCTTCCCCAGGCAACTTGTCTTGCGCTCGCATATCGTATCAATGGAGATATGCGCTGGGAAACGAAGATACAGAGGAAGCTCCAGCAGAGCGTTATTTCGCGCATAAAAATTATTTCAGGTATGGATATTGCCGAGCACCGCTTGCCGCAGGATGGGCGTCTGGTGGTACAATATAAAAAACGCGCGGTTGAGCTGCGGGTGTCAATCATCCCCAATATATATGGCGAATCCGTTGTCATGCGCATCCTGAACAAGGAAGCGGATGTAGGTATCGAAACGCTGGGTTTGCGTGAGGACGATTGCCACAGGCTGGCTCAGATCATTCAGAAACCACACGGACTCATCCTTGCTACAGGGCCTACGGGTTCCGGAAAATCCACGACCCTGTTCGCCCTGGTTAAAAGCCTGTCGAGTTTGCCATCACACATTGTAACGATCGAAGACCCCGTGGAAGTGGAAATGGCCGGTGTTAACCAGGTTCAGGTCAAACCCAAAATCGGTCTCGACTTTACCCGCGTCCTGCGCAACATTCTGCGCCACGATCCCGACATCATCATGCTGGGAGAAATACGCGACCGCGACACGGCCGAGATCGCCATGCGAGCGGCTTTGACCGGGCATTTGCTGCTTTCGACGCTACATACCAACACGGCCGTGGATGCGATCGTGCGTCTGGTAGATATGGGTATTCCATCATACTTGCTCGCTCAGGGGCTATTGGCTGTAATCAGCCAGAACCTGATTAAGCAGCTGTGCTTATCCTGCCGGAAGACTATAGATGTAGACCCGTCCGTAGCGTTACTCCTGAACGACCTGGATTTACCGGTACCGGAACACCTGTTTTGCGCTACGGCTTGCGACCAGTGTAACCAAACAGGTTTTTCGGGTCGGTGCGTGGCCTATGAGCTACTTGAGGTTAATGAAAAGCTTGCCCTGGCCATCCATGACGGGGTGATTGGACAAGAATTGTACCAAATGGCAGTTGAAGCAGGCATGTATCCAAAGAAACAGCATGTTCTGGATCTCGCCCGCGAGGGCACTATTTCCTCTGATGATATGATGCGTTTCCTTTTATAAGAGGCGACAATACCCAAGGACCGACGCTGGCGTACGGCGCATAGCGCAATCCCTTGATCTGACAGCCTCCCGGCTCAAAGATTAAGGTTGAAGAAATCCTTTTTTTCAGGCGTCAGGGAAGATGGGGTTTGCTGGCTACCCGCATCCCTTGCCGTCGGTGCGGTGCCGACACGAAAGGCTTCAAGGAATGGCCTTTTGGTATTTGGCCCTGGTAACTTGCCGGTTTTAGGGTCGATGGCTACCCATTCGATACCGTCCGGCGGTATGAATCTTTCTTTTGGCTTACCGCGAAGAAATGCTTTCATGGCCGATAGCCAGATGGGTGAGGCCGCTCTTGATCCTGTTTCATTTCTTCCCATGCTGGCGGGCGTGTCGCGTCCGACCCACACGCCTGTCAGGATTTGTGGCGTGAAACCCATAAACCACGCATCTACCTGCTTATTGGTCGTGCCGGTTTTCCCGGCGGCCGCGCGCCCCAAGGCCCGCGCTCGCCATCCCGTGCCGTGCTGGATGACCCCTTGCATCATGTTGGTAACAAGGAAAGCACTCACCGGATCCAGCGTTTGCTCGGCGGGCCGCATGGCATTGTTAACCGCCAGTACCGGATCGACATGGCATACCTGACAACGAAACCCGGCAACGGAGCGGTACAGGCTTCGCCCATTACGATCTTGTACCTGCTGTATAATCACCGGCCGCCAGCGTTTACCGCCGGAAGCGATGACGGCATATGATTCCGTCAGTTCCTTAAGCGTGACAGCCGTGACGCCGAGCGCCAGAGCAAGTTGTGGAGGAAATTTTTCATGAAACTGATAATTACCGAGGGCGCGCACAAAGCGGCCTATGCCGATATCCTGTAATAGTTTGATGGAGGCGAGATTTCGTGAATGCTCCAGTGCATTGCGCAGGGTGACGGGACCGGCGAAGCGGTTTTCGTAATTTTCCGGCCGCCAGAATTCATCCCGTTTTGAGTTTTCGAAAACCACGGGAGAATCCATGATGACACTGGCCGGGGTAAAGCCCGTATCCATCGCTGTGGCATAAAGGAAGGGTTTAAAGGCGGATCCAGGTTGCCGTCTGGCCCTGGAAACGCGATCAAAATTACCCACTTTGTAGTCGAAACCTCCTACTTGAGCCAGCACCGTTCCACGCTTCAGATCTATGGCATAGAGGGCCGCTTCTACAGATGGTTTTTGCGTCAGGCGAACGCCACCCTTGCCGTTGCCCTGTAGCCATATTTCATCGCCGGGGAGCCACGTCTGCGGTCGCCTTTTGATGGTTGGCACCTTGGCTCTGCCGGTATCCGGCACGAACGTATCGGGCTTGGGTTTGGGGTAGTCTTCCCATTGCCATTTGGGCTTTGGAAGCTGCCAGCGGTGGATACCGTCATTTGCATCCAGACCACCTTTCGGCAGGATTTTCTCAACCAGTGCCGGAATAATTTGAGCTTGAGAGAGGAGCGTATCTGCCTCATTTTTACGCTTTTTGGCCCATGCCGTAAGGATGTCCGGCCATGTCTCTTTCGCATGGTGCACCGGGAAGCGGTAAAATTGGCGTTGCTCAATGGCCAGCACACCCTTGCGCAAGGCATAAATAGCGGCTGCCTCGGCCTTTTCATTATAGGGCACGATGATTGTTAAGCCTTGGCGGCGTAAAGTTTTTGCGCCAAAACGCTTGGCCAGTTCCTGATAGACGCGATCGGCATAAGCATTGGAGAGTTTTGTTTTAGGCAGGGGGGCAACCCACAGGGGTTCATGAAGTGCCTGCTGCACCTCGGACGCTGAGAAAAAACCACTCTTTTGCATCATGTGCAGTACGGTATCGCGCCTTTCCAGTGCCCGCTTGGGATGCAGGTTTGGGGCATAGTAACTGGGAGCCTTGGGTAGACCGGCCAGCA
>CAZUWV010000081.1:0-6724 GCA_964624255.1 uncultured Zetaproteobacteria bacterium | reverse complement strand
CCATTAAACCATATCCTGTTTTGATCGTTCATCCTCCTTGTCCCATTGAGCTAAACGCAAACCTATCCGTCTAATCTGAAAACCGCGCCGTAGAATCCCGTCCTTCAGGTCGGGGTTCTACGGCGCGATGGATAAGCAATGGGTCGGTCCAGCATCTCGAAAACACTCATGCTCCACCTCCTGCCATTGCCGCCGCCGGCTTCCTCAAAGATTCAGCTTTCGTCGGGCGGCCTCTCTTTTTCTTCTCCTCGCCGCCATGCGCCGGAGTTTCAATGGCCTGCGCCGCTTCCCAGTCCTTGACATCTCTCAGCCTAAAAAGTCGCCGCGTCGCCCCAGGAAATTTCAGCGAACGCGGCATCGGAAGCCCCCGTGAAAGACGATTTCGAACACCCCAGGCGTTCATGCGCCAGCGTTCGGCGAGCTCCGACAGGCTTAGAAATTCTTGTGTTGTTTCGTTTGTTTTATCTTTTTTCGTTCCCATCTACCAAAAATAACACACTTTTTCTGTCCTTAAGCCACGAATCAACGCGATTTTAACAACGTTTTGTCAACTTCTATCTATGTGATTTGAAAGGAAGATTGTCCGTGTCGGACGAGGTAACAACTTGTCACACTGTTGTCACACTCAGAATGACTAAAGGAACAAAATAGAACAAATCAAAACAATGGTAACTTGTTAGTTTTATTGAGTTATAGAACATAAAACATTGCAAGAAAAGGGTATAAATCCAGACTCAAAATCTGGTTTCCGCAAGGAAGTGCCGGTTCGACTCCGGCTCCCGGTACCAACATCGTGCTCCATTCGGGAACCAACATTGGATTGCTGATCGCCGCACGCGAGTTCTGCAAGAGGGGTTCCTTAAAGTAGGTTTTCCCTAAGTCCGACAGACTGCTAGGCTTGGGACATGCAGTTCGCACCCTTCGCTCACCTCCATGTGCATTCCGACTTTTCCCTGCTGGCGAGCGCAATGTCTGTCTCAGCGATGCTGGACAGGACCGCAGAACTGCGGCAGCCCGCTGTTGCCCTGACCGACCATGGCAATCTATTTGGCGCGGTCGAATTTTACAGCGAAGCCATGCGCCGAGGCATCAAACCGGTACAGGGTTGCGAGGTATTTCTCTGCGAGGACCACCAAAAAAAGATCAGTGCCGGACCGCGTGGGCCGGAATATCCACAATTGCTGTTGTTGGCGCGTAATAACCGTGGTTGGCATAATCTGATGCGGCTGGTTTCTATCAGTTACCTACAAGGGTTTTACTACAAACCACGCGTTGATAAAGCCCTGCTCCATCAGTATAGCGAGGGATTGATTGCACTGTCTTCAGGATGGAATGGTGAGATTGAACGGTATTTGAGGCACGGTCATGGCGGGCTTGCCCGGCAGGCTGTATTGGAATACGCCGAAATATTTCCCAACCATCATTTTTTTATTGAGTTACAGCGTCATGGTATCACAGGTCAGGAGTCCCTGAACCGGCAACTCATAGAACTGGCGCACGAGACCGGAACGGGGCTTGTGGCCACCAACAATGCCCATTTTCTTGAGCGCGAAGATTTTCATGCATTCAGAGCCATGTTGGCGATCAAGAATGGGAGGCTGCTGGCGGATGAAGGTAGCGGTCATTATACGCCGGAACATTACCTAAAATCATATGAAGAAATGCGCGAATTGTTTGAGGACGTGCCGGAGGCGCTGGAGAACAGCTTGCATATCGCCCGGCGCTGTAATGTGGATATGCAGTTTGGTCAGTATCAATTACCGGATTTTCAACCGCCGAATGGTATGGACGTGAAGGCGTATATCCTCATGCAGGCAAGGGATGGCCTGGACATGCGCTGGCCAGCGATTGTTTCGGGCTCGCCCGCCGCAGAGCGTAAGATCTACGAGGAACGGCTGGATTTTGAATTGGGTATTATCCGACAGATGGGGTTTCCCGGCTATTTTCTCATTGTGGCAGATTTCATCCGGTGGGCCAGGGAGCATGATATCCCGGTAGGACCAGGGCGAGGTTCGGGTGCTGGCTCGATTACCGCCTACTGTTTGGGTATTACCGACCTTGATCCGATCCGTTATGGCTTGCTTTTTGAGCGGTTTCTCAATCCCGAACGTATTTCAATGCCGGATTTCGATATTGATTTTTGTATGAGTCGGCGCGATGAGGTGATTCGCTATGTCACCGGGAAATATGGCGCTGATCAGGTGGCGCAAATTATCACGTATGGATCGATGAAAGCCAAGGCCGTGATACGCGATGTAGGGCGTGCCCTGGGTATGGAGCTGGGCCAGGTGAATACCATCGCCAAACTGATCCCCAACGATTTGAAGATGACCCTGGATAAGGCGCTGGCCGTCGAACCGCGTCTGAAGGCAATGCTGGACCATGATGATACGGTGGCTCAGCTATTTGCGATTGCCCGTAGACTCGAAGGCTTGCACCGGCATGCGGGTAAGCATGCTGCGGGTGTGGTGATTGGTCGCGATGCGCTGGTGGAAACAGCACCGCTGTACAAGGAGGCGCGCGAAGATGGTGTGATCGTGCAGTGGGATATGAAATGTGTCGAAAAGGTCGGCCTGGTCAAGTTCGATTTTCTGGGGTTGAAAACGTTGACCGTGATCGATCTGGCCTGCCGCTTGATTCGTCAACACGGTAAACATGCCGACTTCGGTATCAACGCCATCCCGATGGATGATTTGGCGACATTTCGTCTGCTACAGGAAGCCAATACTGCTGCCGTATTTCAGGTCGAATCATCTGGCATGCGCGACCTTCTCGCGCGTTTGAAACCGGATTGTTTCGAGGATATTATTGCGCTGGTTGCCCTCTATCGGCCGGGCCCGCTGGAATCGGGTATGGTGGATGATTTTATCGAATGCAAACATGGACGGAAGGAAATTGTCTATCTTCTGCCTCAGTTAAAACCTGTTTTACAGGAAACCAATGGCGTTATTCTGTACCAGGAACAAGTGATGCAGATTGCCCAGGTGCTGGCCGGCTATACCCTGGGCCAGGCCGATATGTTACGCCGTGCCATGGGTAAGAAAAAGCCCGAGGAAATGGCCAAACAGCGTAAAGTTTTCATGGCGGGCGCTGAAAAGGAGAAGGTTTCTACCGATAGGGCCGAGCAGATTTTCGATTTAATGGAGAAATTTGCTGGTTATGGTTTCAACAAGTCCCATTCGGCTGCTTATGCGCTGATTGCTTACCAGACAGCCTATTTGAAAGCGCATTTTCCTCAGGCATTTATGGCCGCCACGCTTTCCTGCGATATGGGTAACAGTGACAAGATCTGTAAGCTCATCGCGGATTGCCGGAATATGAAAATCCCGATTCTTCCACCCCACGTTCATACATCCGATTGGGAATTTGTTCCGGAAGGTGCGCAGGCCATTCGTTTTGGTTTGGGTGCGGTGAAAGGTGTTGGAGAAGTCGCTGTGCGTGCACTGGTGCGTGCGCGTAACGATAACGGTGCATATTCCTCTTTCGAGGATTTATGTGTGCGCCTGCCCGCCCGCGTATTGAACAAGCGAATGGCCGAGGCCTTAATTAAGGCAGGAGCTTTCGAAGGTTTGATCCCACATACCCGTGCGGCTCTGGAAGGGATCAGCGATGCTATGGAGCGCGCGGCGCGTAAACGGCACGAAGTGGAGGCGCATCAATCCGCTCTGTTTGAAGTGGCTGAACCGCAAGGATTGAAGGGTGGATTTCCCGATGTGCAGCCATGGGGCATGGGCGAGTGTCTTAATGATGAACGTGAAGTACTGGGTTTTTATCTAACCGGGCATCCGCTGGAGGAATATCTCGGACGCGTGGAGGGGCTGGCCAATGTTCATGTGGAGGATGTGAAGAAGCTCGCGGATGGCACCAGGGTGGTGACTGCAGTGGGTGTGAGCAGCGTGCGCACACATCGCGGCACTCGCGGTACCATGGCTTTTATTCAGGTTGAGGATTTGCATGCCAGCGCTGAAATGGTTTGTTTCGCCGATTTGTATCAGGAGGCATCCGAATACCTTGATGGGGATCAGGCATTGCTGGTGGCCCTGCGCGTGGATCGGTCGCGCGATGAACTATCGCTCGTGGCAGAAGCTATTGAGCCACTGGAGTCCGTACTGGCCGGGCAGCTTGCACATATCCGTATCGTGGCCAGCGCACTGGCATGGGATGATACGGCTATTACCTGCCTCAGAAGTTTGGCAAATAGAAATCCGGGTGATGCGAAGGTTTCGTTTCATCTTCGCCTGGCGAATGGCATTCGGGCGGAGCTTTCATCGGATTTATCGCTATGCTGGAATGGTGAGGTAAAGCAGCAACTCCGAACCTGGTTCGGCGTGGATGGCATCCATCTTATTTGTCGTCCATGGCAACCCAAGCAGGCGGAAAGGCAACATGGAAGGCGGGAACAAGGGAGGAAATATGCCGCGTAGTTATCTGGATTTTGAACGTCCCATTGCTGAACTTACTTCGAAAATTGAGGCGCTTTCCGGTATGGGTGGGGATGCTGGCGTGAATATTGCCGAGGAAGTAGAAAAGCTGCGCATAAAGCGTGACAAGCTGATCAAAAAGATTTACGCCAAGGTGGACCGCTGGCAGATGACGCAACTGGCGCGCCATCCTGACAGGCCTTATTTTCTCGATTATGTGCCCCTCATGTTCGATGATTTTCATGAGTTACATGGAGACCGGACCTTTGGTGATGATAGTGCGATTGTGGGGGGTATGGCCCGTTTTCGCGAACATTCCGTGATGCTCGTCGGGCATCAAAAGGGCCGTGATACCAAGGAAAAGCTCCGTCGTAATTTTGGCATGCCCCGACCGGAAGGGTATCGTAAGGCGCTTCGTTTATTTCAGTTGGCCGAGCGTTTTGATATGCCGATCATGACCTTTATCGACACGGCGGGCGCATGGCCCGGCGTTGATGCAGAGGAAAGGGGTCAAAGCGAGGCGATTGCCCGCAATCTGATGGAGCTTTCAGCGATTAAAGTGCCGGTCATCTGCTCAGTCATTGGCGAGGGTGGTTCCGGAGGTGCATTGGCCATTGGTGTTGGAGATCGTTTGTACATGCAGGAATTTGCCACTTATTCAGTCATATCGCCGGAGGGTTGCGCCGCCATTTTATGGCATGACAGGAAATATGCCGAGCAGGCTGCCGAAGCGTTGAAACCGACCGCCAAAGATCTGGAGGCGTTGAAGTTGATCGACGGAGTTATTCCCGAACCCGTGGGTGGGGCGCACGGAGATGCGGAGAGCGCGGCCGAACTGATGGGCGATGTATTGGAAAAGGCATTGTCTGAGCTGCTAGCAACACCCTTGCCCGGTCTTCTTGAAGAGCGCCAGCAGCACTTGCGGCAATTGGGTCTTTTCTCGGATGGAAGCTGAATGCCCATTGGACGGCCTCCTGACGCCTGGGCCGCATTGGCTTCGTAGTTTCGTAATGCACCTTTCTTCCTTGCGCCACTTGCAAAACTTCGGGTGGATGAGTGGTGATTCTTCTTTGTATCCATTTTTTGGATGGAATGAGGTGCATGGTTGATGCAGGTGTATGTATTTCGCCTCATCAATGATGCTCACAATGTCATCGGAGATGCCATTTTCGGTGTGATCAGCGGTTTGGGCGATGGCCTCGTTGTGGCGCTGATATGTACGTTACTGATGCTATTCCGTTTTCATTTGGGAGGTGCGGCACTGGCTGCATTCATGGTTTCCGGTCTGATTGCACAGCTATTAAAACGAATGTTTGATTTGCCGAGACCGCCGGCGGTTCTAACCAATGTCCACGTGCTGGGAGGCAGGTTGACGGCGCATTCATTTCCGTCCGGTCATGCCACGTCCTGCGGCGTCATGGTGTTACTGGCTTTTCTCATCTGGAAGCGAAGTGACTGGCGGGCGTGGGTTGTGGCATCCCTGTTTTTTCTTGCCGCGTATGGCCGCATTTACGGTGGCGTACATTTTCCGCTGGATGTGGTCGTGGGGTTGGCCGTAGGCATGACAACAATGTGGGTATTTTGGCGATGGTCGAAACAGTGGCCGGTCGCGGTATGGGAGAAATCCGCATGGTATTTGAAGGTTATCGGGCTGGCTGCCGCCATTGAGGCAGCCGTGCTGGGATTGGGTTACCATATCCAACCATCAACGGCGCGGCCACTGGCCTTGGTTCTCCCGATCGCAGCCCTGGTTATTTTAGCGAAGGGGTGGAGGGATAAAGTTGGGCATTGATTTATGAGTAGTTCAGGCAAGGTGTATTTTGAGCGTTTGGACGAACCGGACCGTGTGGAAGGGATTGCCCGTTTAATGCTTCGGCGCGGACGGTTAACGCCGCATGCGCTTATTTTGTGCCCTGACCCCGGTTTTATGTCCCGACTGGATGAACGCCTGTGGACGGTGGATCCAGAATCCTTCCTGGCACACGGCGTGGCTGGCGAGGATGCGATGGAAAATGCCGAGCACCCTATTTTACTGGCGCTGGATATATGTCGAGATAACCAGCCGGCAGCGCTCATCAACGGCAGTTGCGAGATTCCCCCCGACCTAACGGGGTTTTCTTCGATTGTGGATTTTGTTGACGCATGGAGCGAAGCGTTGCTGCATGCTTCGCGCGAACGGTTTCGCAGTTATCAACAACTGGATATGGGCCCACAATACCTGGGCGGAAAAGGATGACAGAAAAAATGTTTGAATTGGCTAAAACCTATGATCCGCAGGCCGTCGAGTCCGCGATTTCCGACCA
>CAZUWV010000080.1:0-7385 GCA_964624255.1 uncultured Zetaproteobacteria bacterium | reverse complement strand
GGATACCCCGGAGAAGATGCAAAAACGGGTGGAGTTTGATCTGGATTATATCCGTAACTGGTCGGTATGGCTGGATACCAAAATCGTCTGGCTGACTCTCTTTCGGGGCTTCACCCATCCGAATGCATATTAACCGGGAGCCTCCCTGGACTATTCACAAATACTGCCATGTCCTTGCTTGTTCCTTTGTCCGCACCGAATCCCTCGTCGGTCGTCCGTATGCGCGCTCACGGTCTCTAGTGATGAGGGGGGGAAGGTCAAAGGCGATTGACCACGGACCACACGGAATACACAGAAGGAAGAACGGGAAAAAGACAGTGGTTTTGCCTTACTTCAGTGTATTCCGTGTGTTCCGTGGTGAAAAAGGTTTTGAGTGCCGGGTTTTGGGTTGAAGAGACTCGATCCTGTTGTTTCACTTCGGACGTGGCTTATGAGCACAGGGTCGCGTGGAGCGGTACAGTGCGAACACAGAATTACCGCTGCCTTTCCCGATGATCGCCTGATCAAAACGCGGGATCAGGGTGATATCGTTCACTGGCGGCGGGGATTGCCTACGGACGGGCTGGTCATCACCGTCGGAGGTGATGGCGCATGGCGGGAATCGCTGCAATCCGCGCCAAAACAGGTGATACCCGGACTGCTGTCCGCAGGTAGCCTGAGCCAGGCAGGTATCGAACTGGGGCAGAATGCCAATGTTGATGTATGGCAGTATTGGCGGCGAACGGATATTCAATTGGGGCATGTTGAAGGCTATGGCGCTGAAGGCGGGCATGCCGCATTTTTCCTCATGGCGGGCGCAGGCGTGGAGGCCGATGCGGTGGCGCGGGTGCGGCCATGGTTGAAGCGACGGATTGGCAAATGGGCTTATGTCTGGGCGTTAATCGAGCGTCTGATGAAGCCCGTGTACAAGCGGATAGTTGTCGGTATGGATGGCCGTCATTTTCGCACATCGCAGGTACTGGTACAGAATGGCGCACATTACGGCGGTGCTTATCGGGTAGCGGCGACTGATGTGTTTACGCCGGGCTATCGCGTGCTGATATGGAAATATCCGGGCCGATGCATGTGGTGTCTGACGATGATGTTCCTGATGTTCGGTCTTCCCTCGGCTTGGCTGGTGCACGACATGATGGCGGAGCAGGCGCGCATCAGAGGCGTGGGTAAAATGCGCTGCCAGCTTGACGGGGACATGGGTCCGGCACTGCCCCTGCGCATCCGACCCACCTCGGTGCGTGAGATTGCGGTTGCGGGGGAGGGATCCAAGCCGTATGGAACCCAAAACCCATAACTGTTTTTATATGTCTTTACCGCTATGATGCGGGGCTATGTTTAGGGTGGGGATTCTACTACTGTTGTTATCCATGATGATAACGACTGGCGCGGCGCGAGCCGCCGGAGTGAGCGATGAGCTGACGCAGTGGGGCAGTGATGCAAAGGCGCTGGCTACGACACCGCTCGGATGGGAAGGACCGGATTGGTTCTGGTTCGAAACGGGCATTGGGTTGACGGCAGCCTCGTCGCTGCTGGATCACAGGCTGTACCGGCAGTGGAAGGGGGCTTCCGGCGCGGCGAAGCTCGGTAATATATGGGCCTTTGCTGCCCCGGCGGGCGCTATCCTTTTTTATGGTACACAAGGGTTGTTTGGCGGTGATGATCAGGCCATGAAAATGGCAGGAACCTATGCCGAGGCAGCGGCCTTTAGCCTGCTTGCCACTGGATTTTTGAAGGTAGCGACGGGCAGGGAACGTCCTCTTGCGCCTGGTACCAATAATGGACAGTTTCACCCCGGAAGCTTTAATGATGCGCGCACCTCGTTCCCATCTGGTCATGTAGCGCTGGCTTTTTCGGTTGTGGGCGTGCTGTCGGCGCAGAGGGACGTACCCTGGTGGGCTGCGCCTTTAGCGGCGCTGGGTGGCAGCGTGACCATGTTTGCACGTATACGGGACAAACGCCACTGGGCTTCGGATACGGTAGCCGCTGCCCTGATTGGCTTTAGTATCGGACGTTTCGTGGGGACCCGCCGCGATGGCAGTGGTTTTCAGCCGATGTTGACCTCCGGTGGCACTGGCATGCAATGGGGGACGAGGTTTTGAATTACGGTGATAGGTTCTGAGGGTTCAGGGTTTTGGGTTAAAAGTAGTCAAAGGCGGCAGGCACGAATTAAAGAAGGAAAATTTGTGGGAATTCGTGTCATTCGTGGCTAAAGGTTGGGGGTGATGATGACTGAGGAGGAAAGGTTGTGCGTGTTGCGTTGTGATGGAAAAACTTAAAATCTCACGGCATGCCCATGAATGACAGATTGCTTCACTGCGTTCGCAATGACGGTTTATATGTTTCCAACCCGGCAAAGCCGGAACCGAACCGGCGCTTTTTCAACACGGCCAGGCATGGATTCATGCTTGTCATGTTGGGGGCGTGTTTTGTGGCGCATTCCGCGCTGGCTGATCCGTTTGCCGCGCCGGGTGATTTACGTTTACGCCATGATTTGCAGTTTCTGGCGGATTCAGGCCTGCTAAATATACCGCTTACGACATGGCCGGTTCCCTGGGGTGATATCTCCAATGCGCTTGCGGATAAGAAAAAAGTACATGGCTCGGCGATAAGGGCTTCCTGGCAGCGCGTTCATCAACGTATACAACGCGAATTTTCCAAGCGCCCACGGTTTTCCACCCGTCTCGCCACGGCTGCCTCACCAGTGCGTTTTCGCACCTTCACCGATACGCCGAGGACTACCGCGGAGGTAGGGACGACGGCATCCATAATGGGGGATAACTGGGCCGTGCATCTGGAAGGCACGGCCGTGGTGCGTAAAGCTCCGGATGGTAGACACTGGCGCCCGGATGGCTCCTATGCGAGCGCCATCCTGGGTAACTGGATATTCTCCGTCGGCTGGCAGGGTCGCTGGTGGGGACCAGGCTGGGATGGCAGTCTGATTATGTCCACCAACGCCCGTCCTATCCCCGCCATCTCCATTACGCGCAATGCCTCCACGCCCATTGATCTGCCGGTACTGAAGTGGCTGGGACCGTGGCAGTTTCGTTTTTTTCAGGGGCTTCTGGAGGGCAATCGTACCGTGCCGCACGGGCTATTGACCGGCATGCGCTTTAGTTTCAAGCCCACACCGAATCTGGAAATCGGAATTTCTCGGGCCATGCAATGGGGTGGCCATGGCAGGCCCCATAGCCCGGGCACGTTTATACGTGCCCTGATAGGCAGCGATAATGTGGGTAAGCTTGGCGTGACAGCGGCAGATCAACCGGGCAATCAATTGGCCGGTTACGATATGCGCTGGGTCTCGCCGCTATTCAATCTTCCCTATGCATTTTATGGACAGTTGATCGGCGAGGATGCATCAAACCGCCTACCCGCCGCTTATCTGGGCTTGTTTGGGCTTGAATCATGGGGGGCCCTGGGTGATGCGGGCGCATCATGGCGGGTGCATGCCGAGTTCGCCTACACCACGGCGAACCTGTTCAGCGGGGATTATCACCGGCTCAATGATGCCTATGAACATAGCGTCTTCCGCAACGGCTACCGTTATTACAACCGTGCCATCGGTGATTCCATTGATGGCGACGGGAGAGCTATATCGCTGGGCGTAACGGTGGTGGACGCGCGCGGCGGCACATGGGAGGCCTTGCTACGTAGTATCCGAACCAACCAGGATAATTCCAATCCGGGCCCGGTAAAGATCCCCGCCGATAATGTTTTGAGCCTGCAATTGCGTACTATCCAGCAGTTCGGGAGTAACAAGGTAACGTTTGGGTTTGGAATAAACAGGAACAATCTGGCCTTTGTTGCTAACAGCATTAACACGGTGCTGCATACGGAGGTCCAATGGGAAACGGCGTTCTGAGTTATAAGTTGAAAGCCAAAAGAGGAAGGTTGGTGGGACTTGTAACTTGTTTTAAAGGGTGTTTATGATGAAAAAAGTGTTAAAATCTGGAATGCTGCGTTGGTGTATGATGATCGTGACTGTACTGTCCTGCGGATTTGTCCAGGCAGATATGGCCGCCGCTATTACCCTTTCCCCGGCACAGCTGGAACAATTAAAGCAGCTTAGTCCGGCACAGCGGGCGGCGCTGGCCAAGCAGGCTGGTGTGGCGTTGCCTGTACGGAAACAGGCAAAGGTTCCAACGACATCACCCGTGGTGGTTAAGCCCCGCACTCCCGGTAATGGTGCACTAGAGAAATCGATGGCCGGAGGGCATGTACCGGGTCAGGGCGAAGCGTCGGCTGTTGCGGCACTAACGTCTACTCCGCCCACGCGCAAGGGCTCATCTCCAAAGACTGCCGAAAAGGCGACACTGCAGCGCGCCTTCGCTGATTTTACCAGTAAATCCAGGCCGATGGCGGTGGATACGCATATCAAGCAATTTGGTTATAATTTGTTTGCTGGCGTACCCACCACCTTTGCACCAGCCACCGATGTACCCGTACCGCCGGAATATGTGCTGGGTCCCGGCGATGAAATCAAGGTACAACTGTTCGGTAAGGAGAATTCCGAATTCTCCATGACCGTGGACCGCGATGGCACCATTGCCTTCCCGAATATCGGGCCGCTCACCGTGGCCCGCATGCGGTTCTCCCAGGCCAAAGCCTTTATCGCCGAACAGATCAAACAGAAAATGATCGGCGTCTCCGCCAGTATTACCATGGGAAATTTGCGTTCCATCCGCGTTTTTTCTTTGGGAGAGGTGGCGCGACCGGGTTCTTACGTGGTTAGCGGCCTGTCCACGTTGTCTAATGCGCTGTTCGTTTCAGGCGGCGTTAAAAAAGCCGGATCACTGCGCAATATTCAACTCAAGCGAGCGGGCAAGGTGGTGGCGCACCTTGATCTCTATGATTTTCTCCTGCATGGCGACACCAGCCACGATGTACGCTTGTTGCCGCAGGATGTCGTTTATGTACCGCCTATCGGTAAAACCGTGGGCGTGGCGGGCCAGGTGCTGAGGCCGGCGATTTTCGAATTGAAGCATGAACGGACGCTGGCCGATGTGTTACATCTGGCGGGCGGTTTGCGCCCCACGGCCTACAGGAAAAAAGTACAGATCGAACGCATCGCCAATGGCGTGGCGCGCAAGGTGCTGGATGTGCCGCTCACGCGCGCCGGACTCAAGACGCGTTTGCACAACGGTGATCTCGTCAAAGTGTATTCGGTACTGAATTTTGAGGAGAACCCTGTGTTCCTTCTCGGTAATGTAAAGCGGCCGGGGAGGTATGCATGGCATAAGGGCATGCATCTGCGCGATCTCATTCCAAATGATAATGCATTGCTGCCGGAAACATATTTCAAGTATGCGCTGATTGAACGAGAAAGCGTGCGCGAACGCGCACCGGAAATACTGCATGTGCCGTTGAGTGAGGTGCTGGCCGGAAAGAAGCGTATCCGGCTTGCTCCGCACGACAAGGTATATGTGTTCAACCTGACTCATTTTCGTCAACAGCCCAGAGTAACCATTGTTGGCAGCGTGCAAAGCCCGGGCGGCTATGCATTGAAGAAAAACATGCATCTGGTGGACTTGATCATGGGGGCTGGCGGCTTGCTGCGTGATGCCTACCTGGATAAGGCGGAACTCTATCGTACGAATGCGAAGAACAAGGATGTGACGGTGACTCCTTATTCCCTGCGTCGCGCCCTGGCGGGTAAGGGTGAGGATAATCCGCTGCTGCGGGACATGGATCGCCTGGTGGTGCATTCCATCTATGAAAAACACTATCGTGAGTTGGTGACCATACAGGGAGATGTGAAAAAACCCGGGCGATTTGTCAGGGCGGTGAATATGCGGGCATCCGACCTGATCTTTGCCGCCGGCGGGGTGACGCGTGACGCCCTGATTGGAAAGGCTCAAATCTACCGCACAAACTCGAAGACCAAGGAAGTGAGCCTGATTACCTTTAACGTGGGCAAGGCGCTGAAGGGGAATGCGAAAGACAATCCCCTGCTGCGCGACCTCGACCGCGTGATGATTCATTCAATATGGGAGGTTAAAAGGCGCTACAACGTGAGCGCGAGCGGAGAGGTGAAACATCCGGGAAAATATACGTTGGCAGCAGGCATGCGGCTGACTGATCTGCTGTTCGCCGCTGGCAATGTGACCGAGCGCGCCTATATGCAACAGGCGGAAATTACCCGTTATTCGGTGAAAAATAACGAGCGACGGGTGGCCCGGCATATTCAGGTGGATTTAGCGGCAGCCCTGCGCGGCGACACGGCGGCTAACATTCCACTCAAGCCCTACGATGTGCTGATGGTGCGTAAACTGTCCAATTGGCGCAAAATTAAGCATGCGACGGTGACGGGCCAGGTGCGTTTTCCCGGCGTCTACCCTGTGGAGGAAGGTGAGCGTTTATCTTCGTTGCTGGCGCGCGTCGGCGGCTTTACATCTCGCGCCTATCTTCCAGCGGCGGTATTTACGCGTACCTCCATCCGCAAGGAGCAGCAGAAAAACCTGGCTAAATTGAGCAAGCAGATGGAGGCCGATATCAACCGTCAGGCCGCGAGTATCTCCAATATCAAGGATCCTATCATCATGAAACGTCAGCAGCAGGATATGGAGCAAGCCCGTGCCTTGTTGAAACAGATGCGCGAGGCCAAGGCTACGGGTCGCCTGGTGATACGTTTGGCGGATATGAAGCATTTCAAGAACAGCGATTTCGATCTGCGCCTTCGTAATGGCGATACGTTATCGATTCCGCAACGGCCAGATCAGGTGCTGGTGCTGGGTCAGGTGTACAATCAGGCTGCGCTGCTCTATCGCCATGGCTTCTCTCCGAATGATTATGTAAGTTTGGCCGGAGGTGCGGGGCAATTTGCCGATACCGATCGTATTTATATCATTCGCGCTGATGGCGAAGTGGATGCGCATCACAGCGCCTGGCGGCGCAAACGGGTGTATCCCGGCGATACCATCGTGGTGCCCGAAGAACTAGCGCAGTTTCATCTTGTGGACAGCTTGCTGGACTGGAGCCGTGTTGGGGCGAATATCGGTTTGACTATTGCCTCATTCAGGGCAGTGGGGGTGCTGTAAAAAAAAGCCGTTTTCTTTTTTTTACCTATAGCGTTAGACTTTTTACGAGGAGATCACGAGTTAGTCTGTATTATTCATGAATCACTATGATGATGGCGAGGGGCCTTTGTTTGCAGCGGATTCCGAGGAGAGAGACCATGAACGCGCATACGGACGATCGACGAGGGACTTGGTGCAAACAAGGAAACAGGCAAGGGCATGGCAGAATTTATGGATAATCCAGGTTCGAACTGACAGATGCGTTGGGATTTGAAGTAGGGGATAAGTGAAATGGGGCTAAAGAATTTGTCTACTTCTTGTCTGTTGCGCAAGGATCATCAGGAGAGGTCAGATGCCAACTGTATATTGCAAGAG
>CAZUWV010000079.1:0-7456 GCA_964624255.1 uncultured Zetaproteobacteria bacterium | reverse complement strand
GCTTATGCATCGCCGGACCTGCCGATCTGGTTGCAAGGGGTAACCCGGAAGCCGGGAGCCGTATCAGGGTTGCCACCAAATACGACCACCTGACGGAACAGTATTACGCAACTGAAGGCGTGCATGCGGATATTATTCACCTGTACGGTTCTATGGAACTGGCGCCACTGGTCGGCATGGCGGACCGGATTGTCGATCTGGTAGAGACGGGTAGCACGCTGGCGGCCAATCATCTGGTGGAAGAACACACCCTGTATGACATCTCCAGCCGTCTGGTCGTCAATCCCGCGAGTTTTGCAACCCGAAAGTCGCGCATTGACCCGGTGATCGACGCATTCTCAAAAGCTGTAAGTAGGTTGAACCATGACTAATATAAAACGCCTGGACGCCACCAGCCGCCATTTCAGTAGAGAGCTGGATGCGCTATTGTCGCGAGAGACCGATACCGGTGCGGCAGTACAACAAACTGTAGCCGACATCATCGGCGATGTTCATCAACGCGGTGATACGGCGCTGTGCGAATATACACGGAAGTTCGACGGTTGGGATTGTACGCCCGCAGATATTGAGATACCCAAAATCCACATGGAGCAGGCGTGGGCATCGCTGAACGATGAAGACAAATCATCCCTGCAATTCGCATCATCGCGCATTCGTGTTTATCACGAACATCAACGGCAGGAAAATTGGGAATTTACCGATGATGCTGGCCTCACACTGGGCCAGCGTATTACGCCGCTGGATCGCGTCGGCCTTTATGTTCCCGGGGGCAAGGCCGCTTACCCTTCATCCGTGTTGATGAATGCCATTCCCGCGAGGGTGGCTGGCGTGGAGGAAATTGTCATGGTAGTTCCGACGCCGGCCAACGAAACGAACGCCCTCGTTCTGGCTGCCGCACATATCGGCGGCGTACAGCGCGCCTTTGCCATCGGCGGAGCGCAAGCTGTGGCAGCGCTGGCTTACGGTACACGAACGGTTCCTGCCGTAGATAAAATTGTCGGGCCGGGCAATCGCTATGTTGCCGCTGCCAAAAAGCAGGTATTTGGCATCTGCGGCATTGATATGATCGCTGGCCCTTCAGAAATTGTGGTCGTGGCCGATGCTGGCAACCCTGCATGGCTGGCTGCGGATTTTCTGTCACAAGCCGAACACGATGAAGCTTCCCAGAGTATCTTTATCTCTACCGATGCGAGCCTGATTGAGGCCGTTGCTGGGAAAATCGAAGAATATCTAACAACCCTTCCCCGTGCAGAAATAGCGCGAGCGTCGGTGGAAGCGCATGGTGCACTGATCCATGTACCTGACTTGGCGACTGCCGCAGATGTGATCAATGACATTGCACCCGAACACCTGGAACTGGCACTGGAGGATCCAGATGTCTTGTTACCTTACATCCGGCATGCCGGAGCTATTTTCCTCGGTCGTTTCGTACCGGAGGCGCTGGGCGATTACACAGCCGGACCCAACCATGTATTGCCTACCAACCGCACGGCACGCTTCTCCTCCGCCCTTGGTGTTCACGATTTCACCAAACGTAGCAGTATTATCCGCACCCATCGCGAAGGCCTGCGAGCCATCGGGCCTGCCGCAGCACATTTGGCGCATCGTGAAGGACTTACCGCCCATGCCCTGAGCGTTGAACTCCGCCTGAAGGATTCGAATGATTCGTAACGATATCAAACAGCTTGCCGCTTACCATGTCCCCGAGGCGAACGGCCTTATCAAACTCGATGCGATGGAAAACCCCTACCCTTTGCCGGATGCAATCAGGGATGAATGGGTCGACCATATTCGTGATCTGAATATCAATCGCTACCCTGATGCGGAGATGGGCGAACTGCGCCACGTCATTGCAGACAGGGAAGGCCTGCAAGCCGATCAGGTGTTGCTGGGAAATGGCTCGGACGAAATTATACAGATGGCCCTGATGGTGGTTGATCAGGGCCCATGCGCCATTCCAAAACCGACATTCACCATGTACGAAACTATCTCTCGATGGTTAAAGCGCCCGGTCGCAAGCGTACCGCTGGAGAAGGGTTTTAGTCTTAATGCGGATGCTTTCCTGCGTGTCTGCGCCAGAGAAAAAGCAGCCATCGCCTTTCTGGCCTGCCCGAATAATCCCACCGGTAATATGTGGCCACGAAGTAGCATTCAGCAGATTGCAGATAATTTTCGAGGACTTCTGGTGATTGACGAGGCGTATCACCCCTTCGCTAATGATAGTTATGTCGATTTTCCTGGCGCAAACGTCGTCGTATTACGCACCTACTCAAAGCTGGGTATGGCGGGTCTGAGGGTGGGTTATGCACTTGGCCACCCGAAGGTTATCGCCGAAATCAACAAGGTACGTTTACCTTACAATATGAACAGCCTGGGACAAGCATCCATCCATTTTTTCCTGGAACATTTTCACATATTTGAAGAACAGGCAAAAAAGATTTGTCAGGAACGAAACAGGCTTGCCGATGCCCTGGTCCGTGTGGATGGCGTTGAAGCCTATCCCTCGCAGGCGAATTTTATACTGCTACGCGTTCCGGACGCAAATGCCATATTTAACGCACTAAAACAACGCGGAATCCTGATTAAAAACATGCATGCTGCGGGAGGCTTGCTGGAGAACTGCTTACGCGTCACCATCGGCATGCCTGAAGAAAATAACCGATTCGTTGTAGCGTTGAAGGAGATTATTGGTGAAACGGACAAGTAAGCGCAGTGCATCTATCGCCCGTACCACCAGGGAAACGGATGTTGAACTGAGCCTTGGACTGGATGGCAGCGGTGTTTCCAGTATCGCCACATCTATTCCTTTTCTCGACCATATGCTGGAACAGGTAGCGCGCCATGGCCTGATTGACCTGACTATTTCTGCCCGTGGCGACCGGGAAATCGACGACCACCATACCGTGGAAGACATCGGTATCTGTTTCGGCGAGGCGCTGCGCCATGCTCTGGGCGACAAAACAGGTATCCGGCGTTATGGACACGCCTATGTACCACTGGACGAGGCCTTATCCCGCGTAGTGCTCGACCTGTCAGGCCGTCCGGGTATGGAATATCACATCCATTTTCCCAGAGAGCGCGTGGGAAGCTTCGACGTGGATTTATTTAGAGAATTCTTTCAGGCTATTGTGAACCACGGAAAAATTACGCTTCACATCGATACCATCCGGGGTGGCAATAATCATCACATCGTTGAAACGGTGTTCAAGGCCTTTGGCCGGGCGCTGCGTATGGCGGTGGAACGCGACGAGCGCGTCCCGGATATCCCCTCCACCAAGGGTGCGCTGTAACAGGCATAAAAAGGTACGAAGAAGGTAATGTTTTTCCTCTGTGACAAAGTGACCCTATGGTGAGAACCTTTTGCGACACTCATGAGCGGCGATTGGTTTCCCCGCTTTGGCCCATTGCCGTGCTAAAATCTCGGTCCATGGAACCATGATTGCGTTGATTGATTACGGCATGGGCAACCTGCATTCCGTCGCCAAGGCGATTGAACGTGCCAACGGAAAAATACGCCTCGTTAAAACGCCCGCAGAACTGGAAGACTGCGACCGCATTGTATTGCCTGGTGTTGGGGCTTTTCGCGATTGCATTAGCGCCCTGAACCAAAGTGGACTCGGTGAAGCCATCAAGGACCGCTGTGCCAAAGGAACGCCGTTTCTGGGGATCTGTCTGGGAATGCAGGTTCTGTTAGGCCGTTCATTCGAGTTCGGCGAATACAAGGGCCTGGACATGATTCCGGGCGATGTCATCCGTTTTCCCCGAAACCTCCCGACCAAAGGTCTCAAGATCCCTCACATGGGCTGGAATGATGTTCTACTAGCAGATCAATCTCATCCGGTGCTGGAAGCGCTGGGAAACCGGCAATGCTACTTCGTCCACTCCTATTATTGCGTTCCCCATGATGAAACGCATGCGCTGGCACGGTGCGATTACGGCGATATCCGTTTTGCCTGTGCCATAGGCCGAAACAACGTGATTGGTGTACAGTTCCATCCGGAAAAATCGCAGCGTGCAGGTCTGGACCTGCTCGATGCTTTCCTGCAATGGAATCCCCGGAAGCCTGTCGAGTCCGGGCAATAGCAATAAGCTCCTCTTACACCAGGGTTAGCCATGTTTTATGCGCATGATTTCGGCCACACACGGAATCAAAATACATCGCTTGTAACCGCTTCGTCACGGGGCCACGCGAACCCGAGCCAACCTTGCGCCCATCCACTTCGCGGATCGGCGTCACCTCTGCCGCCGTTCCGGTAAAGAAAGCCTCGTCCGCCACGTAGACTTCGTCGCGTGTGATGCGCTTGACCACGACCTTGTAACCGACCCCTTCAGCCAGTTGAATGACCGTCGCGCGCGTAATGCCATCCAATGCGCTGGTCAGGTCCGGCGTGTAAATAATGCCATCCCGGACCATAAAGATATTCTCGCCACTACCTTCGGCCACGAAGCCTTCTACGTCTAGAAAGAGGGCCTCGTCGTAGCCATCGCGCCGAGCTTCGGCAAGTCCCAGCATGGAATTGATATATTGCCCGTTCGCCTTGGCCTTGCACATGGCAATATTCACATGATGACGGGTGTACGACGAGGTTCTGATGCGGATACCATTGTTCATACCGTCATCTCCGAGATAGGGGCCCCACTCCCAGGCCGCAATGATAACATGAACCTTCAGATTGTCCGCACGCAGGCCCATCCCCTCGGAACCATAAAAGACCATAGGACGGATATACGCCGAATTCAGGCCATTTTCGCGCACAGCCCCCTTCTGTGCCTCATTGAGAACCCCCTTATCGAAGGGGATAGCTATATCCATAATATGTGCTGAACGGAACAGTCGGTCCGTGTGATCCTGTAAACGGAAAATAGCCGTTCCTCCCTCGGTCTCGTAGGCGCGCACACCTTCGAACACACCCATGCCATAATGCAAGGTATGCGTCAGCACATGCACCTTGGCCTCTCGCCAGGGCACCATCTCGCCATCAAACCATATCCAGCCATCGCGGTCTGCAAAATTCAACATTGTTTTATGTACTCCTGTCACATGGAAGTGAAAATATAGTTTTTTCTTCTCGACTTATTTTAACAGAAATTCCAGCAACGCCTTCTGGGCATGCAGCCTGTTCTCCGCCTCATCCCAGACAACCGATTGTGGACCATCCATAACCTCGGCAGTCACTTCCTCACCACGATGCGCTGGTAGACAGTGCATGAACAACGCATCTGCTCTCGCTTCCGCCATCACCTCCATATTCACCTGAAAGTCAACGAAGGATTTTCTGCGAATATTCTGTTCTTCTTCCTGTCCCATGGAAGTCCAGACATCGGTGCTGACGAGATCAGCATCTCGTGCGGCGGTCAGCGGGTTATCAGCCAGCATAATTCTGGCACCTAGCGCACGCGCCGCAGCCAGTAATTTTCCATCCGGACAATAGCCCTCCGGGCAAGCAATATTGAGTCGGTAGCCGAACGACACGGCACCATTAATCCACGAATGCGTCATATTATTACCATCACCAATCCAGGCGACGGTTTTCCCGGTAATATCGCCGCGATGTTCCTGGTAGGTAAACACGTCGGCCAGGATCTGGCATGGGTGGGTAAAATCGGTCAAACCGTTGATAACCGGCACCGAGGAATGTGCGGCAAACCGCTGAATATCACCCTGCGCAAAGGTACGGATCATTACCCCGTCCACCATGCTCGAAATCACGCGCGCCGAATCCTCAACGGGCTCACCGCGCCCGAGTTGGGTGGTATCGGAATGCAGAAACAGCGCATGTCCACCAAGTTGATACATACCCACCTCAAAGGAAACACGCGTGCGGGTGGACGCCTTGTCAAAAATCATAGCCAGCGCTTTTCCGGCCAGCGTCCTGTGTTGTGTGCCTGCCTTCTGCATAGCCTTGAGTTCCGCCGCGCGGGCAAGGAGGTACTGCGCTTCCTCAGGTGTAATATCCAGCAATGTCAGGAAGTGTCTCATACCGACGCCTGATCTGCGGGCAAACAATCGCCGAGAACGGCTAGTGCCTCGTCAATTTCCGCAGATGTTACATTCAATGGCGGTAGAAAGCGGAGCACCTTGGGACCCGCAGGTAGCAAAAGCAATCCGGCTTCGCGGCAGCAGGCAATGATCTTGTCCACACAACATCCAAGTTCGGCCCCAATAAGCAGGCCCCGGCCACGAATTTCCCGCATAATCGGGTAAACCCGCTGCAATTCTTTCAACCCCGATTGCAGCCTTCCTCCCTGCACGCGAACGTTTTCCAGCAGTCCCTCTCGTTCAAGCACATCAAGCACAGTCAGTGCCGCAGTGCAGGAAAGCGGGTTGCCGCCGAAGGTACAGCCGTGCGTGCCGGGGCCGAAAGAAACTGCAATGGATTCGCTTGCCAGCATGGCGCCGATGGGTACGCCACCGCCCAGCCCTTTAGCGAGCGTAAGAATATCCGGTCGCATGCCGGTATGCTCAAAACCAAACATCTCGCCGGTACGTCCCACGCCTGTTTGCACTTCATCCAGCATCATCAAAATGCCTGTGTCATTGCACAAGGTGCGTACGCTCCGCAAATAAGCATCCGTTGCAATATTAACACCACCTTCGCCCTGAATGGGTTCGAGCAGGATCCCCGCCGTATCATCGCCCATGGCCTGTTTTAGCGCATTCATATTACCCAGAGGCACATGGGTAAAACCCGGAGGCAGCGGATCAAAGCCCGTTTTCACTTTGTCTTGTCCGGTAGCAGTCAGCGCGCCAAGGGTGCGCCCGTGAAATGACTGGCTAGCCGTGATAATGGTGCGTCGCGGGCTTCTCTGATCGTACCAATATTTACGTGCCAGTTTGATGGCAGCTTCATTGGCTTCCGCACCAGAGTTACAGAAGAAAACACGCCCAAGCCCGGCAAGACAAGCCAGCTTTTCCGCCAGTTTTTCCTGAGCGGGAATATGAAACAGGTTGGAACAATGCAGCATAGTTCGCGCCTGTTCAGCAACGGCTTGGGCCAGCGCCGGATGCGCATGGCCAAGCGTATTCACAGCGATGCCCGATATGAAATCGAGATACGCCTTTCCCGCATCGTCCCACACGCGCGCACCGCGACCATGCACCAGCCGCACAGGGTAACGGGTATAGGTCTTCATCACCGCCTTACAGTTCATTCGCCGTAGTCTAGAGATGAATGTACCGAAGCGCATCCTTGCCGTTAAACCCAAGAACCGACATTGAATATGGATGCAGGGCGTAAGTATTTGGTTCGTATGGCGTTTCGAGAAATAATGTGGTCACCTCAAGGGTGATGAATGATTTCTCGGTTAGTGCAGCATGTCTTCTGTAAAAGTGGGAGTCATCTCTGACAGAGATGTAGCCACCGGGTAGACTTTGGTTTTTCCAGAAACTAAAGAGAGGAATGATAACGCAACTTTTATTCTGTAAAAGTTTTCAGTCTTTGATTTTTCGAAGTGG
>CAZUWV010000078.1:0-7543 GCA_964624255.1 uncultured Zetaproteobacteria bacterium | reverse complement strand
ATTGCTCACTTGAATTAAATGCAGGCCGAGCACTTCGCATGTCTTTGCAGGAACGTCGACAGCAAGAGCAACCGCTTGCCCCAATCGCCTGACACTCCTTTTTCTCTTGCCTGTAAATCGTGGCGCAGGGAGAACAAAGCCATGCGCTTGTTCAAGATCACGCAGTGCTAGCCTGCATTATTCATGTTTACAAACCTTGCTTTGAGGTGAATATTGGCCTGCACGAAACCATCCACATAAAAATTCGGGCTGGATTTGTACCGAATACACTCTTAATCTTCGGCGTCCCATGAACGGTCATTCAACCAGCAACGTGTTCCACGTGAAACATCCTGATGGACGGGTCGATGTTCTGGTGATCGGTGCCGGGCATGCAGGTTGCGAAGCCGCAATGGCGGCGGCTAAGCGTGGTGCGCATGTGCGTCTGATTACACAAAACCTTGATACCATTGCTAAAATGTCTTGCAACCCGGCGATAGGTGGCGTGGGAAAAAGCCACCTAGTGCGCGAAGTGGACGCCATGGGTGGTGCCATGGGTGTGGTGGCAGATCAGAGCGCCTTGCAATACCGTTTGCTAAACCGGGGGAAGGGTCCGGCGGTACGGGCCACGCGCGCCCAATGCGACCGCCACCGGTACCACATAGCCATGCGCTATGCCCTGGCGTCCCACCCCAATGTGTCCCTGCATCAGGGAACGATTAGCGAATTGTTGTTTGACCGGCATCGCGTCATTGGGGTCATTGATGAGCTTGGTATTGCGCACCATGCCGAAGCGGTCATTCTAACCACTGGAACATTCCTGGGCGGACTCATTCATATAGGAGAGAGACGGATTCCTGCCGGACGCTCCGGCGATGCATCGGTGCAGGGGCTAACGGATGAGTTGTACCGGCAAGAGCTTAAACTGGGCCGACTAAAGACGGGTACGCCACCACGGCTTGATGCTCGCAGTATCGACCACAGCACCCTGGAGATACAGTACGGGGATACCGACGTTCTGCCTCTTTCAGTCTTGCACGAACATTTGCCGAAAGATCAAATACCTTGCCATATCACCCGCACTTCGGAGAGGGCGCACACCATCATTCGTGAGCATTTACACCGGTCCCCGATGTATTCGGGTGCCATCCAGAGTGTCGGCCCGCGCTACTGCCCCAGCATTGAGGACAAGGTGGTCCGTTTCGCCGACAAGAGTAGCCATCAGATTTTTTTGGAACCGGAAGGTCGGGATCATGAGGAAATATATCCCAACGGTATATCTACATCCTTGCCTATTGAGATCCAGTGGGCCTTCGTTCGTGCCATCCCCGGGTTGGAGCAAGCTGTTATTATTCGTCCTGGCTATGCCATTGAATACGATTATGTTGACCCCACGGAGCTCAAAAGCACGCTCGAATGCAAACGCATTGCCGGGCTCTTTCACGCCGGTCAGATCAATGGTACCACGGGCTATGAAGAAGCTGCTGCGCAAGGGCTGCTCGCAGGAATCAATGCAGCTGCGCTGGCTCTGGGAATTGAGGACTGGGTACCGAACCGGTCTGAAGCCTACATAGGCGTCATGGTGGATGATTTGGTCAACAAGGGGATCATGGAGCCGTATCGTATGTTTACATCGCGTGCCGAATTTCGCCTGCGTCTACGTGAGGATAATGCCGATTTGCGGCTAGCTCCAGCGGCGCTACGGCTTGGCTTATACAACGATGAACGGAAACATCGCTTTGAGCAGCGGCAGCAACGTCTGGAAGGTGCCGAACGAGAGGTGCGTACAACCCGTGTCGGACATGGCCGGGAATGGCGTGATCGGCTACAAGCGCTGCACCTGACGGTCCCAAAGCAAGTGTTATCATTCGCTGCTTACACACACCGACAGGATGTTAACCTGAATACCGCCCTCGCACTGCTTTCCACGGTCTCCGCACTGGACCAGCGTGACCTGGCCAGCCTGAAAGCATTGATTCACTATGACGGCTACCTTCAAAAGCAGGAGCAGGAAGTCGCACGTTTTCACCACATGGAGGAGCAGTGCATTCCAGAAAACTTCGACTATCAATCCGTTCGTGGCCTTAGTACGGAATGTCGTCAACGTTTGCAACAGAAGCAACCACGCAATCTCGGCCATGCCTCACGCTTATCCGGCATTACGCCAGCGGCCATCACATGTCTTATGATACATTTACGGCAAATATGACAGCACAGGAGCGAGAGGACATTCGGCGCTATGTTACGGAAACAATTAAATTTTCCAGGGCACTGAATCTTACATCGGTCAAGGATGAGGATACCTTCCAGCAGCGCTTCATAAGCCCGTCGCTGGCCCTGTGTCAATGGCTGCCATCGCGCGGGGTCTTGCTGGATGTAGGTAGCGGCATGGGTATCCCCGGCATCCCGATCCTTCTGGCGAGGCGGGATTTGCGCGGCGTGCTGGTTGAGCGGCGTAAAAAACGCGCGGAATTTTTACGTCATATTGTACGCATGTTAGCATTGAACACGGATGTTTATGATTGCGACGTCAAAGTGTTAGAAAACATACAAGCCCATGCCTGTGTAGCCAGAGCTGTCGCCCAACCCGAAGCGTTGTTGCGTATGGTTGCTCCACATATGCTCCGAAATGCCGTGGCCGTACTGCCAACAGCCTGCGAAACAGATCCGGTGGTTATGTCCGGCTGGCATCTTGAAAGAATGGAAACCATTGCATTGGGCCATGCGAAACAACAGGTTCACTGCTATCGCCGTACGGAGGGTTCCACGTGAAACATCAATGTTTGGGGCCGATTATTGCTATCGCCAATCAAAAGGGAGGTGTAGGCAAAACAACAACCAGCATTAATCTGGCCGCCTCGCTGGCCGCACTGGATCAGCAGGTTCTACTGCTGGACGCAGACCCACAAGGCAATGCCACTACAGGCCTGGGTATGGATAAGCAGTCCATCACAATAAGCACCTACGATTTGTTAATTAACGATGCGACACTGGATCAGGCTATAAAGAAAACGGCGCATGAAGGCTTGTTTATCGTACCCGCGAGTATGGACCTGGCTGGAGCCGAGATCGAACTGGTTCATGTTGAACAGCGCGAGCGCGTGCTGGAACACGTCTTTGCGGAATATGCGGGCGACCCCCTGGATTTTGTGTTGATTGATTGTCCACCAGCCTTAAACCTGCTGACCCTGAACGCCTTGACTGCCGCCAACCGGGTGATTATTACCTTACAAACGGAATTTTATGCCATGGAAGGGCTGACGCAGTTAATGGATACCATTCGCCGGGTACGCAATGGATTCAACCGAAAATTATCCATAGATGGAATCCTGTTGACCATGGTGGATCGCCGAAACAACCTGGCCATTCAGGTTGAGCAGGAGGTGCGTAGCTATTTCGGTTCCCAGGTTTACGAGCAGGTCATCCCACGTAATGTCCGCCTGTCCGAAGCCCCAAGCTTTGGCTTGCCCGCCCTGTATCACGATATTCGATCCAGCGGGGCACAGGCGTATTTGCAATTGGCGCAGGAAGTCATGGACCGACAGGAAGAGAGGAGATAATAATGGAAAAACCACTTAAGAAACGAGGTCTTGGAAAAGGTCTTGGGGCATTACTGTCGGATACATCGGCAACGGAATTAATGACACAGGCATCCGTAGTTCCAATTTCAAAAATACGCCCCAACCGCTATCAACCACGCACCCGCTTTGCTGATAAAGCATTAAATGCATTAACCGAATCGGTACGCAAAGACGGGGTGCTGATGCCTATTCTGTTGCGGCCTCATGACAATGGTTTTGAACTGATCGCTGGTGAAAGGCGATGGCGGGCGGCGCAGGCCGCTGGCCTGCTTGAAATTCCGGCCATTGTACGCGATGTAGATAACCTTCAGGCGCTGGAGCTGGCTATTATCGAGAATGAGCAGCGAGATGACCTGACAGCCATTGAGTCGGCGCGAGGTTATCAGCGGATGATGGATGAATTCGGTTGCACACAACAGCATGTGGCAAAGCGAATTGGTATATCCCGCGTGCAGGTGAGTAATGTGACACGACTCCTTCAACTACCTGAAAAAATACAGAAAATGATTGAAAGCCGGGAGCTGAGTATGGGTCATGCCCGGCCATTGGTGGGTCTCCCCCCTGCATGCAGCGAAAAGCTGGCAACGGAGTGCGTATTGCACGGCTGGAGCGCCCGGCAAATGGAGCGATATGCCAAACAGGCGGCAAATTCTTTATCTCGAGAGACATCGCCGCGCCAGGCTGATCCCGATGTAGTAGCGCTTCAGGATGAATTAACGCGCACGCTGGGCCTGTCCGTCGAAATCCGCTGTAAAGAAAGTGGCGCGGGAGAAATGCGCATTCGTTATACCCGGCTAACGGAGCTGGATGGCGTCTTGTCCCGCCTGCGTCGTTGAGGATCAGTGGCAAGGCCATCCGCGCTGTGGCCTGGCATGCAGGCACCGTACAGTGGGTTGAACAGCGCTTGCTGCCACGCCGTTTTGAGCAGAAAACGAGTGATGATCCGGAGGCGATCGTAACCGCCATTAAAAACATGGAGGTGCGCGGCGCGCCCACAATCGGATCGGCAGCCGCTTTTGGTTTGGTGCTAGCCTATCAAAAAGATCGTACCCGCTATGATTCACACTGGTTGCCACGTTTTCGTGCCACCCGCCCTACGGCGGTCAATCTGTTTCATGCCTGTGATGTCATGGATGCGTGTGCGAAAACGGGAGCATCAGATAAAGATATGCTGGACACGGCCCAGGCCTACGCGGATGCGGAAGTTGCCGCGAATGAGCGCATGGGCATTTTCCTTGCGGAGAGGCTCGCCGTGGGAAAGCGTCGCATCCTCACGCATTGTAATGCAGGCTGGCTGGCCGCCGTAGACTGGGGTACAGCGACTGCGGGTATCTACCAGTTGGCACATGCCGGAGAATCCCCGTTTGTATGGGTGGATGAAACACGGCCACGTTTGCAGGGTGCTCGCCTGACGGCATGGGAATTGGGACAGGAAGGGATTGATTATCGTATCCAGACGGACAGCGCGGCAGCATGGATGATGGCGCAGGGCAGAATAGACGCCATCGTAACAGGTGCAGACAGGATCGCAAAAAATGGAGATGTTGCCAATAAAATAGGAACTTACATGATTTCCCTGGCAGCTCGCGAGCATGGAGTCCCCCTCTATGTAGCGGCTCCCTCTAGCACATTCGATATTGAGTGCGCCACGGGCGCCGACATTCCCGTTGAGGAACGCGCAGGCGATGAGGTGTTGAGAATGGAGGGAGTGGATGAGACGAACCATATGCACCGTATTCACATTGCCCCTGCGGGATCCAGGGCCAACAATCCCGCTTTTGACATCACCCCTTACGCCAATATCACGGCCATTATCAGTGAGCAGGGAGTTTGGAAACCATGAGCGTGGAGCATGTATGCAAAAATCGCATTGCCATCATGGCGTCAGGAAAAGGCAGTAATCTGCAAGCGATTCTGAAAGCAGCAGCATCCGGTGCGTGCCCGGTAGATGTGCGGCTGGTGTTATCCGATGCACGGAACGCTGGTGCATTAACCATCGCTCGCGATGCCGGTGTGTCACAGGTGAGCAGTCTAAACCCGAAGGATTATCGAGATCGTACTACTTTCGACCTTGCCTGTGCGAAACATATTGAGGCCGCACACTGCGACTGGGTTGTGCTGGCAGGCTATATGCGAATTTTATCCAGCCCGTTTGTTGCGCGTTTTCGCCATCGCATCATCAATATTCATCCGGCTTTATTACCCTCGTTCCCCGGCGCGCATGCAGTACGCGATGCCCTGGAATATGGTGTGAAAATAACCGGCGTAACCGTACATCTGGTCGACGAGGTGCTCGATGGCGGGCCAATTCTGGCGCAGACATCCGTACCCGTACGCGACGATGATACCGAAGAAAGCCTGCATAATCGCATCCATACCGCAGAGCACGCGCTCTACCCCACCACACTCAAACGTATGCTGGCATCCGGATTTCGCGTCACAGATCGGACCATCACCTGGGGTGGCGGCAATATATCTGAATAATCCGGGCGAGGCATTTGACGGACGTATGAAAAACTTGCTGTGCGGTGGGAGAGTGGCTCGGAACAATGGACTATCACCACCACATATCTCAAAATCATGCTGTGTTGGCACCGCCTGTTCGCTACGAACCTCCCAAGTCCGGCAGGACAGGTACCTAGCCCTGCCCTTTACCCATAAGTCGTACGCAAGGGTTCCCTTCGGGCGAATCGCCCAGCGGCCATCTGCTGCGTTGCGTGCTTTTGCAAGGGAATAACCCTTGCCGCAAGCACGCGCCTTGCATATGGCCACCGGGCGATTCGCTGGGGCATGAGTTATGGGTAAAGGGCAGAGCTAGCCTGACACATGATAGAATTTGACGCATCTCTGTTAGCGTATGGACTACTGGCTGGCCTGCTGTCCGGCGCGGCAGGCGGCCTTCTGGCAGGGCTGGCGGGTTTGGGCGGAGGATTGATTTATGTTCCAATATTCTACGCATTGATGCCACCAGGTCCGGGTACCATGCCTGCACCAGTGATGCTCAGCATGGGTGCAATCGTACTCACAGGAATCTTCTCCACGCGAGTACACTGGCGTTTGGGACATATTAATATGGGTACCTTTGGGCAGCTGATTCCTGGCCTTATCCTGGGGGCAGCACTCGGTCTTTGGCTAACGCTAAAAATTCCCGAGTCTGCGGTGTTGGCAGGCTTGACGCTGCTTGATGGCTGGATTGCCTGGGATTATGGCCGTGATATTCGTTCTGGTGGCCTCGTTTCCCCGCCGTGGCTGTATGCGGGACCGATTGGGTATCTCTCCGGCATGCTTGGCATTGGCGGGGGAACGATGCTGGTGCCTCTGTTACGGCGTTCATTGCCCCTACGAGAGGCGGTAGGTACATCCGCTTTATGTGGTATGGTGATGGCCGCATCGGCAGTAACCATTAATTTACTGCTGGAATCAGGATGGCGCACAATCCTTGATCATCGGGTTCCATTTTTGGGTGGTGCGTGGCTGGGTATTTTGCTTATTCTTCCGCACGCTACGCACTGGGGCGCGGATCTGCATGATATTCTTCCCGAGGAGACCATTCGCTTATCGCTGAAAATCTTGTTTACCGCACTTTCAGGCGGGTTACTGATTGCAACCCTGTGGAGCATACTGGCCTGATTGACGTATCTATACTGTGCCGGAATAGTCAAGACAGATGAGCCAATTGCAAAACTCGTGGGCGGCGGCTGGAAATCTCACTTTGGCCCATTTAATTCGGGCATTTTTATCCGAGCTGGAATTTCGACCCATGGAAGCACCGTGCTTATGCATGTAACCCTATCGCACGGCGGGGTAACGCCGCTTGTTTCCCGACAATGGACTCAACGTGGGATTGCCGCTCATCCCCCAGAGTTTTGCCATTAGCTCAAATAAAAAAAGCCTGTAAATCACTTGCATTCTCAAGGATTTACAGGCCTATGTTTGGTTGCGGGGGCTGGATTTGAACCAACGACCTTCGGGTTATGAGCCCG
>CAZUWV010000077.1:0-7633 GCA_964624255.1 uncultured Zetaproteobacteria bacterium | reverse complement strand
ATGCCCAGAGAGCGAATCTCCTTGACCAACACGTTGAATGATTCCGGCATGCCGGCATCCATGTAATGCTCGCCGTCCACGATGTTCTTGTACATCTTGGTACGTCCCTGAACGTCGTCTGACTTCACCGTCAGCATCTCCTGCAAGGTATAGGCAGCACCATAAGCTTCCAGTGCCCACACCTCCATCTCTCCGAAACGCTGACCGCCAAACTGCGCCTTACCACCCAACGGTTGCTGGGTCACAAGCGAATATGGGCCTGTGGAACGTGCATGTATTTTTTCATCCACCAGATGATGTAATTTCAGCATATACATATAGCCAATGGTCACCAGATGATCGAAAGGATCGCCGGTTCTCCCATCATAAAGTCGCATTTGGCCCGATTCGGGCAGCCCCGCCAACTTCAGCATCTCTCGGATATGACTCTCCTTAGCACCATCGAACACAGGTGTTGCTATGGGTACGCCGCCACAAAGCTGTGCTGCCAGCTCATGGATTTGCGCGTGTGTCATCTTACCGATACTTTCCGTCGCCGATGCATCTCCCTCATAGATTTCGAGCAACAGATCTTTCAGTTGATCCCCAGTGGCATGATCACCCATCATCTTTTCAATTCTCTGACCTAAACCATGTGCCGCAAGGCCCATATGAATTTCAAGGATTTGCCCGATATTCATTCGTGAAGGGACGCCCAGGGGATTCAGGCAAATATCCACCGGCGTTCCGTCTTCCATGTACGGCATGTCTTCCTCAGGTACGATAATGGAAATAACGCCCTTGTTGCCGTGACGACCCGCCATCTTGTCACCAGGCTGAAGCTTGCGTTTCACCGCCAGGAATACCTTGACCACCTTGATAACACCAGGCTGCAATTCAGAACCTTCACGCGCCTTGGCCACCTTCTCTTCAAAGCGTTTCTCAAGGCGCGCACGTTCCTTGTCCATATTTCCCAGAATACCCGCCACCCGCTGATTCACGTCGTCATCATCCGCTGAAATATCGGCCAGGTCACGCAACTTAAGGCCTTCCAAATACTCAGACGTGATAATCGCGTCCTTCTTCAGACCCTTCGCCTTCACCGCTTTCTTGTCCACGAACAGAGCCGCAAGCCGTGCAATCACATTGGTTTCCAGAATACGGCGCTCCTCCTCCTTGTCGCGATAGAGCAACTCAACATCCGTTTCTTCAATGGACTTGGCACGTTCATCTTTCTCATCGCCGCGGCGGGTAAAGACCTGCACATCCACCACCACACCTTCGTCTCCCGGTTTAACGCGCAGACTGGTATCACGCACATCAGATGCCTTCTCGCCAAAAATGGCGCGCAGGAGTTTCTCTTCAGGCGAAAGCTGGGTTTCACCCTTGGGCGTAATCTTGCCGACCAGAATATCGCCCGGCTTGACCTCCGAACCCACAACAGCAATACCAGGCTGATCCAGATGACGTAAAGCATCCTCGCCCACATTCGGAATATCCCGAGTAATTTCTTCATCGCCTAATTTGGTCTGGCGCGCCGTACATTCAAACTCCTCAATATGGATCGAGGTATAAACATCCTCACGCACCAACTTCTCAGAAATAACGATGGCATCCTCAAAGTTGTAGCCACGCCAGGACATAAACGCCACCAGCACATTACGTCCCAGGGACAATTCCCCCTGATCCGTGGAAGGACCATCCGCAATGATGTCGCCCTTTACCACCACATGGCCGACCTTCACCAATGGGCGCTGATTAAAACATGTATTTTGATTGGAGCGTCGATATTTGAACAAGCGATAGATATCCACGCCAGGCTCACCTTCAACCTGCTCACCCTCATTCGCGCGGACAACGATACGACTCGCATCCACGCGCTCCACGATGCCACCGCGAGAGGCGGCCATGGCCACGCCGGAATCGTGCGCTACCGAAGCCTCCATACCGGTGCCGACCAAAGGTTTCTCACTCTTAACCAGGGGCACCGCCTGACGCTGCATGTTGGAACCCATGAGCGCGCGGTTAGCATCATCGTGTTCGAGAAACGGAATCAAACCCGCAGAGACGGAGATCACCTGACTGGGTGACACATCCATATAACCGATAGCCTCTGGCAAGGCCATGATAAAATCACCATCCTGTCGACACTGGATGAGATCGACTGTAAACGCTCCGTCGGCATCCACCCTGGCATTAGCCTGGGCGATCACATGGCCAGCCTCGGCAATCGCAGACAAATACTCCACCTTATCCGTCACTCGCCCATGTTCCACTTTGCGGTAGGGCGTTTCGATGAAACCGAACTCATTGACCTTGGCGAAGCACGACAGCGAATTGATCAAGCCAATATTCTGGCCCTCCGGGGTTTCGATGGCGCACATGCGACCATAGTGCGTGGGATGCACGTCGCGCACTTCGAAACCGGCACGCTCACGCGACAATCCTCCCGGACCCAACGCCGACAAACGGCGCTTGTGCGTCACCTCGGAGAGCGGATTGGTCTGATCCATGAACTGGGACAGCTGCGAAGAACCAAAGAATTCACGCACAGCACCGATCATCGGTTTGGCATTCACCATGTCGGAGGGCATCATCTCATTCAGGTCACCTGAGCTGAGTCGCTCGCGGATGGCGCGCTCCATGCGCACCAAACCCAGACGAATCTGATTCTGTAACAACTCTCCCACCGACCGCAACCGACGGTTCCCAAGGTGATCGATATCGTCCACCTCACCAATACCGTCTCGTAATTTCAACAGCGTACCCAGGGTCAGCAGGATATCTTCATTACGTAGCGTTCCCTGATCCAGCGGAACGTCTTCATCGCTGATATTCAGACGGCTGTTGAGTTTCATGCGTCCGACGCGTGACAAATCATAGCGCCCCGCATCGTGGAACATGGACTCAAACAGGGCACGCGCGGTTTCCACGGTCGGCGGTTCACCAGGACGCATCATCCGGTAAATTTCTACCCGCGCCTCTTCCTTGCTCTGCACATCATCCAGCCGCAAAGTCTCAGACAGCCAAGGGCCACAACGAAAAGTATCGATAAACAGACAGTCAAACTTTTTGATCCCCGCCGTCCGTATAGCCTCAAGCGTCTCTTCGGTCACCTCGACATTGGTGTCAACAATGATTTCTCCGCCCTCAGCCAATACCGGCGTAGCGATACTTTCACCGATAACGACCTCTTCCGGCACATCAATCCAGTCCACCTTGGCATCTATCAGGCGTTTAATGGCCAACTTGGTGATCTTTTTACCCTCGGCAATAACCTGTTTTCCATCCGCATTCACATTGGCAAAGGCCCGGCTACCCAAAAACTGTTCGGGGGCAAATCGGATCTGCAAACCTTTCTTGACGAAGCGGAACGTGCGGCGCTCATAAAAGCGGTCGAGAATTTCCTGCTCAGTATAACCCAAGGCTTTGAGCAGGACACCAGCCGGCATTTTGCGGCGTAGATCAATACGAAAATTAACCTTATCCTTGGCATCAAATTCAAAATCCAGCCAGGATCCCCGGTAAGGAATGATACGCGCCTTAAATATAAATTTTCCCGAGGCCTGCGTCTTACCCTTGTCGTGGTCAAAGAATACGCCTGGTGAGCGATGCATCTGAGACACGATGGCTCGTTCGGTACCGTTGATAATGAAGGATCCATGGTCCGTCATCAGCGGAATCTCGCCCATATAGACAGACTGGTTACGCACTTCGCGCACCTGACGATTGGCCGTGGAACGGCTGGCGGTACGGCTACCATGTCTTCCCGGGTTGGGTTCATAAATAGTCAGGCGCAAGTTAACCTTGACGGGTAGCGCATACGTCAGGTCGCGCCGCAGGCATTCATCCAGATCGTAGCGAGGTGGCCTGTATTCCATATCGACAAAATCCAGTTCGGCATTGCCGGCATAATCCCTGACCGGGAACACAGATTTAAACACTTCAGCCAGACGTGACGTGTTTATATCCGTTTTTCCCTGACCTACGCCGAGAAAATCGATAAAGGAGTCTGTTTGAAGCTGTAGCATATTCGGCATGGAAATGACCGAATGAATACTTCCGAAGTTTTTACGGATACGCTTGACTGACCTTTGTTTTGCCATATTGCAACCTCGCTAACAGTTTCAGAAATACAAAAAAACATTTCCCCGCCGACCAGATGTCGCCGGGGAAATGCCCAATATTACTAGTGGTTAAACAAGAAAAGCGATTACTTCAGCTCAGCCGTTGCTCCAGCCTCTTCCAGCTTGGCCTTGATTTCCTCAGCCTCTTCACTGGCGATACCTTCCTTGACAGCCTTCGGTGCGGAGTCCACCAAACCCTTGGCATCCTTCAGCCCCAGGCCCGTAATTTCACGCACAGCCTTGATCACCTGAATCTTCTTGTCACCAATAGCGGTCAGAACCACATCAAACTCGGTCTGCTCTTCGGCTTCTTCAGCCGCGGCAACAGGGGCGGCGGCTACAGCAGCCGGGGCAGCTGCGGAGACACCGAATTTATCTTCCAGCGCGCTGACCAACTCAGACATCTCAAGTACGGTCATACTCTCAATCGCCGCGATCATATCCTCTTTTGTTAATACTTTTGACATTCTCTAGCTCCTTTTGCTTTTATGTTGTTCATTATTCATTGGGGGTTTTAGACGAAGACTATGCGGTCTGCTTTTGATCGCGGACAGCCGCCAGCGCACGAACAAATGAGGTCGGAACCTCATGTAAGGTACGCAAAAAACCAGATAATGGCGATTGCATGCTTCCCAGCATCCTGGCCAGCAAGACTTCACGCGATGGCAAACTTGCCAGCGCCGAAACATCTTCTTTCTCCAGGCGTTTACCATCAAGCACACCGCCAAGTATCTTCAGCATCTCGTTTTTCTTGGCAAAGTCGGAGAGAACTCTGGCCAGACCGACGGGGTCATTGCCATAAGCTATGGCCACCGGTCCCGTGAACAGGTCTTTCGCCAGCGAAAACCCCGTACCTGCAGCCGCCCTTCTGGCCAGCGTGTTTTTGACCACCTGTAAACTGATATCAGCGGCACGCAACGACCCGCGCAATTCGCTCATATCCGTCACAGAAAGCCCGCGGTAGTGCGTCACCACCCCCGCACTCACGTCCGACCATGCGGCATGCATCTCCTCAACCGCGCGTTGCTTGTCTTCTCGATTCACATCTACCCCCTTCTTTTTCAGATCCGCAAGAAGGAGCTCTCGCTCACCATCTATGCAGGATGTTTCCTATTAAGCCCGATCTCGCGACCACGGCACCTACAGTCTTGGACGAATCGTTTTCAGCCCGGACCATTCATGAATAATCCGGGTCAAACCGCCAACCATCACGGCCAACGGTTATTCTTATTGGCTATGACCGCCTGTCTACAAGCTCGCCACATCGACGGTAACGCCAGCACCCATGGTGGAAGAAATCACCATATGCTGTATATAACGCCCCTTGGAGGCTGCCGGTTTCATCCGGTTCAGTTCATCCACCAAAAAGCGTACATTTTCTTCCAGTTTAGCCGCATCAAATGAACGTCGTCCTACCGGAGCATGTATCACACCAGCCTTGTCTGTGCGGACCTCAATTTGGCCCGCCTTCACTGCCGACACTGCTTTGGTAATATCCATAGTTACCGTACCCAGTTTGGGGTTCGGCATCAGCCCGCGCGGTCCCAGGACGCGCCCGAGCTTACCCACCTGAGCCATCATATCCGGCGTAGCTACAACGCGGTCAAAATCCATGAACCCACCCTGAACCTTCTCCACCAGATCATCAGAGCCCACAATATCGGCACCAGCCTCTTTCGCTTCATCGGCCTTTGGCCCCTTGGCGAATACCGCTACGCGCACAGTTTTTCCAGTACCATGCGGCATACTGATCGACCCGCGCACTATTTGCTCGGCGTGTTTGGGATCCACACCCAAATTGACGGCCACATCTACCGATTCATCGAACTTGACCGCAGGCTGTAACAACACAGCTTTGACTGCGTCATCAAGCGCAATAGCGGTCTTCGCTGCCACTTCGCGTGCCGCCCGCATTCGTTTCGAAATCTTTGCCATCGCTTAACCCTCCACTTCCAGGCCCATAGATCGGGCCGTGCCTTCAATAATCCGCATCGCAGACTCCACGCTATAGGCATTCAGGTCAGGCATCTTAGCGTCAGCGATTTCACGCACCTGCGCACGTGTGACCTTACCTACCTTATTCTTGTTGGGTTCGCCGCTACCTTTCTGTATCCCGGCAGCCTTTTTCAGCAACACGGACGCGGGTGGCGTTTTGATAATAAAATCAAACGAGCGATCTTTGTATACGCTGATCACGACCGGTAAAGGCGTACCCGCCTCTACATCCTGCGTCCTGGCATTAAATGCCTTACAGAACTCCATAATATTGACACCTGCCTGGCCCAGTGCCGGTCCTACGGGAGGTGCCGGATTGGCTTTACCTGCCGATACCTGTAATTTTATGAGAGTCATCACTTCTTTAGCCATAGGTTCTTCCTTTTAACCCTTCTCGACCTGGACAAAGTCGAGTTCCACGGGTGTCGGTCTGCCAAAAATAGATACACTCACCTTCAGCTTCGCCTTATCTTCCATCACCTCTTCAACCACGCCATTGAATGAAGCGAACGGACCATCCATAACGCGAACAGCATCGCCCACATCAAACATCACCTTCGGTCGGGGCCGCTCCACGCCTTCTTCAATTTGCCGCTTCAGCGCCGCCACTTCCTTCGCGGGCATGGGTCTCGGCTTACCACCTGAACCCAGGAAACCTGAAACCTGAGGCGTATCCTTCACGATATGCCAGGTTTCATCATTCATTTCCATTTCAACCAGGATATAGCCAGGGAAAAACTTGCGCTGACTGGTTACCTTTTGGCCATTCTTTAGCTCGACGACCTCTTCGCGAGGCACGATAATTTCGCCGAACTGTTCGTTCAGACCTGACCTCTCGATACGCTCCGTCAGCCGTTCAATGACCTTATCCTCGAAGCTCGAATACGCTTGCACCACATACCAGTCCATTAAATCACCTTCTGCACAAGCCAACTCAGGGTGCTGTCCACAGCCCACATGAACAACGCAACAAAAATCACCATCACCACCACCATCAAGGTGGACTGCATGGCTTCCTTACGTTCTGGCCAGACCACTTTTTTGGCTTCAGCCTGGACTTCACGTAGAAATTTCTGTGCTTCCGCAATACGGCTCATCTAATGCATTCCTCTTTATCTACTTAAGCTAGCCACAACAACCCACCCGACTGGCAGGCCAGGAGGGACTCGAACCCCCAACCCCCGGTTTTGGAGACCGGTGCTCTACCAGTTGAGCTACTGGCCTTCACTCTGAATTCCCGATCTGTATCGCCTACAGACGCAGGTCAAACTTTCGATTCCTTGTGCAGGGTGTGCTTACGGCAAAACGGGCAATACTTGCGTAACTTCAACTTCTCCGTCGTTGTCCGCTTGTTCTTGTCCGTTGTATAGTTCCGTCGCTTGCACCCTTCGCAAGCCAGACTTAATAATTCGCGCATATCTCAAACTCCAGGGGTGGCGATAGGCAGTGACAGGATTGAGCGCCACCGTCCGTCGCTGATTCCTACTTAATAATTTCGGTCACGACGCCAGCGCCGACCGTACGGCCACCCT
>CAZUWV010000076.1:0-7706 GCA_964624255.1 uncultured Zetaproteobacteria bacterium | reverse complement strand
GTTAACATGTGGCTTGTTACGCTCAAACTTCTCTTTCGACATCTTCGTCTCCTTACTATTCTGGCCCGGCCAGGGTTCACCTCATCCCTTAACGCTAGCGATGATTTCCTTGGTAATATTATTCGGTACTTCTTCGTAATGCTCGAACTGCATGGTGTAACTGGCACGTCCCTGCGACATGGACCGAACATGTGTGGCATAGCCAAACATTTCGGATAGTGGCACCTCCGCATCAATAACTTTGGCACCGCTGCGGTCATTCATCCCCTGTACGCGGCCGCGGCGACGATTCAAATCACCGACAATATCGCCCATATAGTCTTCCGGCGTCACCACTTCAACCTTCATGATTGGCTCAAGCAATACCGGCTTGGCCCTGGCGCATCCCGCCTTGAAACCCATCGAACCGGCGATCTTGAATGCCATTTCGGATGAGTCTACATCATGGTAAGAACCGTCATACAAGGTCGCCTTGATATCCACCATCGGGTAACCAGCCAGCACACCGTTACTCATAGCCTCAACAATACCCTTGCCCACTGCCGGTATATATTCACGCGGTACCGCACCACCAACGATCTTATCTATAAACTCAAAACCCGCGCCTGGCTCCTGCGGTTCCAGTTCCAGCCAAACGTGACCATACTGGCCGCGCCCGCCCGACTGGCGAATGAATTTACCCTCAGCCTTGACCGTGGCACGGATCGTTTCGCGGTACGCCACCTGTGGCTTGCCAACATTGGCATCCACATCGAACTCGCGCTGCATACGGTCGACGATAATCTCCAGATGCAACTCACCCATGCCGGATATGATAGTCTGACCCGTTTCTTCATCGGTATGGACACGAAAAGAAGGATCTTCGGCCGCCAGCTTACCCAGGGCAATACCCATCTTCTCCTGGTCAGCCTTGGTCTTCGGTTCAATCGCTACGGAAATCACCGGATCCGGAAATTCCATACGCTCCAGAATAATCGGCGCATTATCTGCACACAGCGTATCGCCGGTTGTCGTACTCTTCAAACCCACGGCAGCGGCAATATCACCAGCACGCACTTCCTTGATTTCTTTGCGGTCGTTAGAGTGCATTTGCAGGAGACGACCAACCCGCTCCTTTTTACCCTTGGTGGAATTAATGATGTAGGAACCAGCTTCCAGCACGCCGGAATAAACACGGAAAAAGGTCAATGTACCAACGTAAGGATCCGTCATCACCTTAAACGCCAGCGCAGAAAAAGGTTCGTCATCAGAACTCCGGCGCGAATCCTCTTCCTCCGAATCCACTTTATGACCTTTAATGGCCGGCACATCCACGGGTGACGGCATAAAATCAACCACAGCATCCAGCAACGTCTGCACGCCCTTGTTCTTGAAAGCCGTACCACACAGGACGGGGATCATCTTGATATCAACGACGGCCCTACGCACACACGCCTTCAGCGCGGCTTCGTCAATCTCAGCACCTTCCAGATAGGCTTCCATTAGATCGTCATCATACACCAGCACAGAATCCAGTAACTTTTCACGATATTCCACCGCCTGATCGATCAGGTCAGCCGGAATATCCTCAATGGAATACTCCGCGCCCATTGCCTCATCCTTCCAGACAACAGCCTTCATACGAATCAGATCAACGACACCCTTGAAATTTTCCTCAGCACCAATGGGGAGATTCACAGGAACAGCATGGTGTCCCAGACGCTCCGTGATTTCATCCACTACCCGGAAGAACTCTGCCCCCGTACGGTCCATCTTGTTCACGAAAGCAATACGTGGAACATTATATTTATCGGCCTGCCGCCATACCGTCTCGGACTGGGGCTCAACACCGCCTACCGCACAAAAAACGCCAACGGCACCATCCAACACACGCAACGAACGCTCCACCTCAATGGTAAAATCCACATGCCCGGGGGTATCGATAATATTAATCTGATGATCGTTCCAGATGCAGGTCGTTGCCGCAGAGGTGATGGTAATACCACGCTCCTGCTCCTGCTCCATCCAGTCCATGGTCGCGGCACCGTCATGCACTTCGCCAATTTTATGCGTTACGCCGGTATAATAGAGAATGCGCTCGGTCGTCGTCGTCTTGCCGGCGTCAATGTGTGCCATAATACCGATATTTCGCACACGCTCCAATGGTGTTTTACGGGCCACGATCCGCTACTCCTTCACTCAATTGTCGAGAACAATACTAACTGTATAATCACAAAAAACTCAATAAAATCCGCTACGTTACCAGCGGTAATGTGCGAAAGCCTTGTTCGCCTCAGCCATACGATGTGTTTCGTCGCGCTTCTTGAACGCGCCCCCACGTTCGCTCACGGCATCCGCGATCTCGTTACCCAAACGCTCCATCATCGTATGCTCGGAACGCTTACGCGCAAACTCCACCAGCCATCGGACAGCCAGAGACTCCTTGCGGCGCTCACTAACTTCCATCGGAACCTGGTAAGTCGCGCCACCCACCCGGCGGGATTTGACTTCAACCAGCGGTTTCACAGCCTCCAGAGCCTTATGCAACACGCTCAGAGGCTCGGTTTTCAATCGGCTTGCAGCAAAATCCATGGCGCCGTAAACAATATGCTCGGCGGTATTCTTTTTACCATCCCACATCACCTTATTAACTACGGTCGAAACCATGCGATCACCGAATTTGGCATCCGGGGTGACGGGACGAATTGGGGCGGGACCTTTACGAGGCATTTAGTTCACTCCTACTTTGGACGCTTGGCGCCGTACTTGGATCTGGCCTGCTTGCGTCCATCCACACCTGTCGTATCCAAAACGCCTCGCAGAATGTGGTAGCGAACGCCCGGCAAATCCTTCACACGCCCACCACGAATCAGCACCACTGAATGTTCTTGTAACTTATGCCCTTCGCCAGGGATATAGGCCGTCACTTCCTGGCCATTGGTCAAGCGTACGCGTGCCACTTTACGTAGAGCCGAGTTCGGCTTCTTTGGCGTCGATGTATACACGCGCGTGCATACGCCACGGCGTTGCGGACATGCATCCAGCGCGGGAACCTTGTTGATTTTCCGCTTGTCCTTTCGGCCCTTGCGGATCAACTGATTAATCGTCGGCATCAACCACCTCTACTAAGTAATTATCCATTCGCCAAACCATGCAGGCGTCGAAGGGCCGCGAACCATAGTGACGCATTCCTGCCGTGTCAACCGCCTGCCGCACCACTGGCAAGCTCCGTAAATGAAGGCGCATACAGAGCCGTGCGGGTGATTCAGGCTAACAGAGCCCGTGTTTCGACAGCAGGCGGCGAATACCAGTCGGTATTGCGATCTGCTCCAGGTCCGGAACCCATTTCCCTTCACCTGTGGGCGTTACGCTTAAAACTCTACCGTAAAGGTGCAAGCGGCGATGGGTCAGCAAATGGATATAACAGGGCAATATATCCGGCTGGTCCGCAAGTTCGTCGATCGGTGGTGTCCATAACCCCGCCCAGATGCCGGGACAGGAACGCCGGGTGAACCAAAGGCCATCCTTCGGATGCAGGTAAATGCTTACCTGCCAATAAACATCGCGCACAGGCATGGATTTCTTTTTCCTGGCCGGCCCTCCACCCTGAAAAGCAACCGCGCAATGTGCCGATACCGGGCATACGGCGCAATCCGGCGCTTTCGGGGAACAAACGGTAGCACCTAGCTCCATCATGGCCTGATTCCAGCAGGAAGGGTTAGCCGAGGCATCCAGCGCCTGCTGCGCCCATTGCCAGAGCTGATTTTCAGATACGCCAGCCGCACCGTACCAGCGTTCCAGTACGCGCTTTACATTACCGTCCAGCACGGGCGTACGCGCACCGAAGCAGAAGGAGGCAATCGCACCCGCTGTGGAACGGCCGATACCGGGCAGCTTCAGAATATCCTCATAAGTACACGGGAATTCTCCACGAGACTCCGTCATCACCCGTTGTGCGGCAATATGGATAAAGCGGGCGCGACGATAATAGCCCAGCCCCTCCCATGCTTTAAGTACATCGTCCAGCGATGCGCAGGCGAGGGTTAACATATCCGGAAAACGCTTAAACCATGCCTTATAGCGCGGCAGCACCGTTTTCACCTGTGTCTGCTGCAACATGATTTCCGATATCCAGATCATATAAGGGTCATTCACCCCGCGCCACGGCAGCCGACGCGCATTGTTTTCGTACCAGCCGAGAAAATGGCTCATATCCTCATGACCAGGGCCGCGTGAGATTCCAGTCATATTCATCTACCCTGCATTATTCATGAATGATACAGGCTACATCTGGCGGAAGACGAAGCGGTTATCCAGCACCTCAAACGTAAGGTAAAAATTGACGCGATCCAGCCCCCACGATCTGGGCAACGGCCGGAACGGCGCGGCAGCGCGGATGGCGGTCACGGCACTTACATTCAATTGCCGAATAGGGCTGGGGCGCAATATCTTGATGCCGCCCAGCGACCCATCCCGCTCAATGGTCAAGCGTAGCATAGCCCGGCGTTCCTCCGGAGGGTATTCGCGGTAATTGGCCTGGCCCGGACGCCATTGCTCCTCCAGCGCGCGCACCAACAAATGAGCATAGGGCGCATACTTGACCTCGCGTGTATTAATAGGGATATCGGCCTCATGCGCAAGCTTCTCTTTCAAACGTCGTTCACGCTCGAAATCCTGGGACAGCTCCGCCAGAGCCATACTAGATGGCATCAGGTCGGCCAGCGATATAGGTCGTCGCCGTAACCGTGGCTTCGGCTTTGGCTCGCGCCTCCGCCGTGGTGGTGGCTTATGGGTCTCCAGCATGGTGCCGCGCTGCGCCAACATGCGGGCATGCCGCTGCCGTGCGGGTGGTGATGCGGGTGGCTGTGTGCGCAGCATTTGCGGTGCAGCCGGCCTTTTCGGCTGTCGCCGCCGACCAGGCTGGGGGCTGCGGGCTGCCCGGGCCAGCTTATCATGCGCGTGGGCACTGGAGCCTCGAGCCGTTCGGTTGGAAATAGCCTCAACCTTTTTGGCTGGCTTCACAGGCTTTATTTTTTCCGGATTCAACAACACTACATCCATGGATTTCGGTAGCGTATGCTTCGGCAGGGGCCTGTTGACATACAGCCATGCAACAAGCATGGCCAGCAGCACATGACAAGCAAGGGATGCGACGAGAGATACGCTCCATCGCTTACCTTTCTGCTCCGGTCTACCCATTGACTCCGGATCCGTATGGTTCATGGGGCGCGCCGCACGCACGTAGACGGGAAGTTACATAGGTGGCAATGGCGCCATTCACCCAACCAGTCGCGCACGACATAAGCAGGAACGGCGGCAGCATGTAATAAAGGGTGACTTGCTGGATAAAGAGTGATTCAACCACCATAAACTGGACCAACATGTGTGCGACAGCGCCCAGGAGACTGATACCAACAAGGCTGATTCCAGGCAGAAAGCGCCATGCTGCAAGCATGACGAAGGTGGCGCCCAATGCCCCGCTGAGGCTCATTACAAAGGTGGGCGTCAACATGGTTCCAATCAGTATGCTGCCCGCGAACACGCGGGTGATAGCAAGTGCCAGTGCTGCTCTGGGTCCGAGCAACACCAGTGCGACAAGCGTAATCACATTGGCTAATCCCGGCTTGAACCACGGCCCGAGACCAGGGAGACCCGCCTCCATCACATGCATGCTCACCGCCAACATCAGCAATGCCATCCACTGCGCTTTGTGTTGCAAGTCTTTCAGTGGCGGTCGAGCCAGAAGTTCAGCCACTCTACCCCACCACGGCGTCAAAGCGCTTCGCAGAACCGCTAATCGTCACCAGAATCCGATTGGGAACGCAAGCAATCATATCTCCAATGCTGTGTTTATGCCCGGCGAGTATACACAGTTTGTTGGGGCACGGAGATTCAAGAAAATACACGCTGTCGTTATCAATCACGATTTCAGAAACACCCAGCTCCCCCTTCGCCATAAAACGGACTGGATTCTTTGCACGGAGAGGATATTGCGCCAACTGCGTCCGTCCATGATAAATGGTCACCATCGCCTCCCCTTTGCCGGCCAGCATATGCACGAACTGCCACGAAAACCCGATAGCAATCAGCATCAGGACAAGCAGAAGGCGATCGGCCCATCTACCTTTCATGATCTGCCTCAGACTTGCGTTCGGCAAAGAATCAGGTGTCGATTTTCCCATGTGGCCTACTGTAGCAGTAGCCGGAACAATTTAATCCAATTTCCCATTACCCCTGTGCAAATGTCGCGCCACGGGTGCAAAAGATTTCCGGTGCCATTCGCATGGCCCGTAATTCCTGAGTGATTCCAAATGGATTTTGGTGCCGTAGCCCTTGTGTGCGGCAAAACCGTAAACCGGGAAAAGATGGTCCAGACGTCCCATAAAACGATCTCGCACCACCTTGGCGACAAGCGATGCGGCAGCAATCTCCTGCACTGAATCATCACCGCCAACGATAGCTTCGACCGGATATGCCATATCCGGGGCACGATTGCCATCCACCAAAACATTTGACGGCTTAACAACCAAACCATCAACCGCCCGGCACATGGCCAGCATCGTGGCATACAAGATATTGAGGCGGTCAATCTCCACGACCGTTGCATAGCCAATCGAATACGCGACTGCGTGTTTTCGGATATGGTGATAGAAGCGAATACGTTTTTTTACAGACACCTTCTTGGAATCCCTGTAATGGCCCCACATCGGATCATCCGGTGATAATATTACTGCCGCAGTCACCACGGGGCCAGCCAGCGGCCCACGCCCTACTTCATCTACACCTGCCAGCACTGTTGAAAACCATCCCTTATCATTCGACATTTCCATTCGTACAACTCATTGAAACTTGGGAGTCTGTCAGACGTATGGGAAATCTACTCCGCGGTAGGAAAGTGTCTCAAAACCATGCTCTTTTAACCTCACTTCCTCACCTCCTCGCTACGATCCTCATAAGCCCGACAGGCTCCTGGTCTGGACTATTCATAAATGCTTCCGTGCCCTTACTTGTTCCTTTGTTCGCAACAAATCCCTCATCGGTCGTCCGTATGTATGGCTACGGCCTCCTTCCTTGGAATCCATTGCAAAAAGAGGTCCGGCGCAATCATCGCGGCGATTTATGAATAGTCCAGGCTGGATGGAGAAATGGACATGTTATTTATTTACAGCTCCTATGTGTGTGTGCGATCACTTACAGCATCTGGGTAAAAGACTCCCCAGAATCACCTGGACCACCCCCTCTCACAAAAAATAAGCTATAGGGCCAATTACAACACCCTCCGAGCATACTGAATGAACACCAAGCAAGGCGCAAAGAAACCCCTATTGCTGGTAGAATAAAGTCACCAGGATAAAAAACCAGAAGGGGGTTGTCAGCAAACCATTTACGAGAAGGACTATCACAAAGAGAAAAGAGGTCAGGTCTTGTTTGGCGCATTTTCATCTCTCTCCTTGATCAACCTGCTTACGGTAGAATGGTGCAATCCTGCGTAATCCGCAATCATCTGCATCGTGTAGCCATGGCTGCGGTAGGCTTCGCGCATCCACTCGCTTGCCGTCCTACCTGTTCCCACAATCTCCGCCAGCGGTAGATGACGCAGCAGCTTCTTCCGTTTCGGAATATCACGGTTCATCCGGCAAACGCATCCTTTCGTGTTTTATGCATTGAGAGGATTTTGAGTTTGAAGAACTCCTGATCGCGATATCCGTAGGCTGTTTTGTGAATGG
>CAZUWV010000075.1:0-7755 GCA_964624255.1 uncultured Zetaproteobacteria bacterium | reverse complement strand
CCACTTCCGCCATACAGGCCGCCGTTACCAATCCCACATAACCTGTCCCGATTACGGTAATACGCATGAATCATTCTCCTTCGGACCAACTGTAAAACTTCGGTTGGATGTACGGCAATCCCACCATGAAAAGAATAGCCGCCGCCTCGCCATAAGTATCTGCCGATCGTCTCCTGTTTGGCAGGGGATAAACAACCCCATGATCACAGACCGGACAAACAACAAATTGGTACGGTAGCTCATTCTCGCCCACTATACGACACGGCCCGGTACCGCCACATAAAGGACATTCACCCTCTATCCATGCAACAATTCCTGATAAAGCTTGCACACACCCTCTACATGCGCCTGAACAGAAAATTTCTTCGCCCGCTTGCGGCCGGCATCACCCATCACGGCACGCATCTCCGTATCGCCAAGCAGTTTCGCAACGGCCGCAACCATCCCATCCACATCGCCACAGGGTAGCAGCACCCCCTGTTTGCCGTGTTGCACCACTTCGGGAACCCCTCCTCCGTCAAACGCCACGACGGGAACACCCATCGCCATGGCTTCCACCAGCACACGACCGAACGGTTCATCATCCGATGGAAGCACCATCACATCCGCTGCGGCATACCAACCTTCTAGTGCAGCATGGTCCACTCCACCCACCCAATGCACACGATCGCTATTGCGAAGATCGCTCGTTCGCTGCTGCAACGCATCCCACCATGCCGCATCCGTGGCCTCCTTGCCGCCCACGCATACCAAATGCAGGTCCGGCATCGTTTCGGAAAGGCATTCAAACACATCCAAGGCAATATCATGACGTTTCCAGCGTGACACACGCGCCACAATCAATATCACCTGCTCCGCACCAAACTGTTTTGCATCCCTGCGCTCACTGGCCGGGTGCCACATGGAGACATCCACGCCATTATGCACGGTCCACACCTTCAATTCAGGCCATGCGGAGAATCGACCCGCCGTAGCATGACTGTTGGCAATCACGCCATTCACCAACTGCACCAGCCAGCGGTCCAGCCTTGCATCCGGTTCCGTCACACGGCAATGGAACAATACGGGAATATGCATCATCTTGCCGATCAAACCGGCATAGAATGCGGCGCGGGAATTGTTGGCATGCAGCACATCCGGTCGAATATCGGCCATCAGCCTCCGCCAATGCCACAACACCGGCAGCGACGCCGGCCCGATCGGCGACATCGGCACTGCATCCCATGCGATGCCTTCCTTCTCCGCCCGCGCGCTCAATTCGCCTTCCGCCGGAACCAGCAGGTATGGCGCTACATTTTCCGGCAAATGGGTCATCAAATCAAACAGCGAATACTCGCCGCCACCCACAAAATCCAAAAATCCGGAGGCGAATGCAACGCGCACTTAGAACAGTTCTCCGTAAGAGACGTCAGTCAAGACGAATGTTTCCTTCTTCCCATGGCGATCCACATATAGGACTGATTCGATACCAGATGAACAGGCGGTTCAGCCATGTTTGCTGCCGCGCGTACCATTTCGTTCGCAACAGGGATCGGTGATTCCTTAACCATGGATGGATAGTACAGGAATTTTCGCATCGCGGCGCGAAGGTTCCCCAAAATATAGCGGCGAAAATCATCCATAGGGCGGGTGCCAGACACCACCGATATCTCCTCGAAGCCGGCATCATACATGCGACGGATCAGCTCTTTCCGGGAAAACCCGTACTCATACAGTCCCTGCGGCCAACGACCAGTCAGTTTCCACATCAGCATTGCAGCCCGATAGCTCAGGCAGTGCCGATTCGGGACAGCGATCAGCGTTCGACCACCGGATTTAAGCACAGCAAAATGGGCATCGAAGATCGTTTGCCTTGGCTGACCGTTAAAATGTTCGTTCACGCCCAACGACATGGATAAGTCAAACCGTTCTTCCAGTTCCGGAGGGATCTCCAGGGCATCGCCCACAACTGTTTCAACAGGAATCTCCATGGACGCAAAAAGTATCCGCGCCTGCTCCAACGCGGAGACACTGCTGTCGAGCAGGCTCGTCCTCGCCCCCGCCATGGCCAACAACAGGCTCAGTTTGCCAAGGCCAGAACCGATTTCGATACTGGAGGCTCCGGCGGGAAGGCGTTGAAGCAGCACTTTTCCGTAACGCACCACGAGACTGTCAGCCATCCCCTTTAATATACGGCGAACCGCATTCACATCCGCTTCTTGCACATCCCATGCAGAGTTACCTGTACTCGTCTGTCCCCTCAAGTGCCCTCCATTCTTTGAAATACCTGACGTAGACAACCCTCATCAGTAGCCATATCCATCAGCACCTTTATCCAAGGTGCCCAAACACCAGCTCCCCACCATGCAGTTCGCCCCACAATCAGCAGCACGGGTTCCACATCCCTGGAAAATGCGTCACTAAGTCAAACAGTGAATATTCGCCGCTTCCGACGAAATCAGGGAACTGGCTGATACAAACGACTTTCATGCTACCGTGCGGGCAAAGCATGGCGGGCAGAAAATCACCGGTCCAATACCTTTCCATAAAAATTTAGCGTGCTATGTGCGATGGGATCCCAGCCAAAATCACGGTCAGCCATTTGCCGGGCCTTTTTACCCATGGTCGCCCATGCATCCCTCTTGCGAAGGGCCTCGCTCAACGCTTCCGCAAAAGTCTCCCACGACACACTCTTCGCGACGAATCCCACCTCTGTATTCACAACCTCCGGGAAGGCTCCTACAGGCGTGCATACGACCGGCCTGCCAGCAGCCAAAGCCGCCATGAGCACGCCACTCTGATCGATGTGGCGATATGGAAGGAGTATCAGGTCAGATAAAGTGAACACGTCAGCGATATTCTCCTCCGGCACATAGCCGAAGCGGAACTCGACTCGCTCCACAATAGCAAGCTTATGGCAAAGATCGACCAATTCCTTTTCGGTCACGCCAGTTAGCAGATGACCGATCACCAGCACCTTCGCATCGGCTGGCCATTCATCGATTGACGCCACTGCACGCAGCAGCCAGTCGATACCCTTATACGGACGTATCGCGCCAAAGCATGTCAGGTAACAGGCTTCCTGCAGTTGGAAAGCCTCCAAGGCCATCGGGCGATCATGATCATTCACTGAGAGTTCGCCATAGTGGCCGTGTGGCAGCACCATGACGGGCACATCAAAACCCTCTCCCATCAATTCATACAAGGCCCGCTTGCTGGCCTTCGAGTGTACAATCAAGCCATCGGCGGCCTGATACAACCTCCGGTAGGCCCAGCGTTCGCCAAATGAGGTTTCATGCGGCAGAACATTATGGACTGTCACAACCTGACGGATGTCTGGAAACTTTCGATGCATCCAGTGAAACATCAGCCAGTCACGGCGCGTGGAAAGTAGCGACTGAAAATGCACAATCTCCGGTACATGCAGACGACAAAGATCAAACAATCGCCGCCAGTCGGACCATTGCCCGTCGCCCTGGAATACTCGATGAACCGGATAAGACTTTGCGAACGATGACAGTTCATAGTGATGGGCGTGAGTTACCAGATGGATCTCGCAGCCTGCACCGGCAAGCGCATTACACAGGCAATGGGTATAATGGCCGATGCCACCCCAGCCACCGGTTTCCACCATCAGAACCTTCGTGCCGATGCTCACTCTCCCTAGCCTGCAATGCGGCAGTTGACTTCGCTTGATTATCCTCAATGATATTCACAATGCAAGATTCCAGTAATATACGGCCCGAGCCTAACCGGGAAAAGCCTGTCATCCGCGTCTTTCTGGTCGGCTGCCCGCGATCAGGCACCACCTTATTGCAAAGCCTCCTGACCGGTCATTCACGCGTTCTTTCTTTTCCGGAGAGCCATTTCTTCACAAAGGGTTTTGGCGGAGGCCGCATGGAACGGCTGAAGAAGAAACTCCTGGCCGGGAAGCACCTCCACACCGTATTTGATTGCTGGCTACAGCAGGTCGCAAACAAAGGGCTGGAGCCTACGCTCCTCATCCAGCGCAAATGGAGCAGGAGGGAAATGGTTGGCCAATTCATCGCCCAACTCGATGCATGGGCACGAAAATCAAACAAGGATGTCTGGATCGAAAAAACACCGATGCATCTTGATCACATTCATCAAATCACCCGGCATGTGCCGGGAGCAAAATTCCTGCATATCGTGCGCGATGGCCGGTCAGTGGTAGATTCACTTTACCGCGTCACGCGCCAGCATCCGGACGTTTGGGGCGGACCACGCCCGGTTACTACCTGCATAGAACAGTGGAATCGTTGTCTGAATCTCACCCTGCAATATCATCAAAATCCAGCACATTACATTGTCTGCTACGAAACGCTGACTGCTCAGCCGGAGGCAACCCTTCGCCATATCTGTGAATTTCTCGACGTCGACTGGCAGCCTGCCATGCTAACCAACCTGGCCTCCTCGGCCGCAGCAGTGGTGCTCCCGGATGAGGCATGGAAAGAAGATAATCTCAGGAAAGAAATCGTCCCCAAAGGTCTGGAAAACTTTCGGCGAACCTTCGGTGATGCTGAGCAACAAGCCATCTCAGCCGCCTTAAATATGCATGGCTATTTCAACCTCTGTTCCACCCGGGGAGAGCCAACGTGAACCGCCGGTACGAAGCCGGTAGACCAAGCGAGCAGTCCCTTGCCGCCATCACCTCCGCCGCCGCATCCGTGCAGGTGGACCGTGAAGATATCCGGGACTGGTTTTCCGCCTACGTGAACACCCACCTTCAGCGCCTCGCCTTTGATCTCGATGAAATCCACCGCTGTTTCCAGACAAATGACAGGATTCTAGAACTGGGCTCCACCCCGCCAGTACTGACGGTCGCGCTACTCGGTCAAGGCTATCGTGTCGAAGGCATCGATATTGCCCCGGAACGCTTCGGAGGAACCATCAAACGGCACGGATTGATAATCCATCGCTGCAATCTCGAAAAAGATACCCTGCCGCTCGCCGATGCCTCTTTTGATGGCATCATATGCAATGAAATCCTTGAACATTTGCGTGGCGACCTGATAGCAATCTTCGAAGATGTGCTGCGGGTGCTGAAGCCGGGTGGCAGACTGATACTGACTACGCCAAATATCCGTTCCGTCGAAGGCGTACTGCGTTTTCTATTTGCGGGACGAAGCATCTCCTGCGGTGGCGGCATTTACGACGAATACAATAAAATACGCACTCTGGGTCACATGGGCCATGTGCGCGAATATACAGTTAAGGAAGTTCGGGAGTTCCTGAGCCGTCTAGACTATGAGATCGAAACCGTTGTGCATCGCGGGCGCTATTCCGGCTGGCGGCAAATCATCACCGGATTCTTTCCCCGCATGCATCCTTTCATGCAGTTCGTCGCCCGGAAACAAGCAACGCCAGAGCTCGGCTGAACCAGCTCCAGCGACAGATACCGCCTGCGACAAGCATCGCTGGCACAGCCAGTGGCAATAGCCAAAGTAACGGGTGTCCGATACCGAGCCAGACAACCAGTCCGCCGATGACGGTCTGTACCATTACAACCTTAAAAATCCAAAGTGAATCGCTGCTCAGGCCCGCAAGGCATATCCATCGCCAAATCACCAGTACAGGCGCAAACTGCATCAGAACCGCGCAAACAGCCACTCCCGGAATTCCAAACCGGTTGCCAGCAAGCCAAAATAATGGAACAGCGATGAACAGCATCAGGATCACCACCCGAGCCCAGCGGCCTTGCCATCCCCATGCCGAAACAACCGAACCGAACAGGGATCCCAAGGCTGGGAAAGCTGCCGTTAAGGCAAAAAGCACGAGCCATGGCGCCCCGTTTGAGAATTTAGCGCCATAGATCCACGCCAGCCAATGTGGCGCCCCCGCAATCAGTACCGATGCAAATGTCATAATCAGTAACATGCTATTTCCCATGGCAGGCATCAGGAGGCCACGCGCCTCATCAACAGTGCCATCCCTGGCCATTTCGGCCAGTGATGGAAACATGGCGCTGCCCAAGGCAATAACAGCAAACAGAGCAGCCAGTGCCAGCGTCTGAGCTGCCGCATAATATCCTATGGACTGGGGCGCCTGCTGAAAGCCCAATACGATGAGATCAAGCTTGCCAAGAATGCCGGCTCCGGCACCCGCCAGCCCAAATGGAATCGCCAGCCGAAAAAAGCCCCAACCTGTTATCGTTGCAGGCCTTGTGGGCCAACGCTGCTTTAATATCCACCCGGCCAAAGCCAGCACCACAATCCCTTCCCATACGCACAACCCGATTGCAAGCCCCGTCAAATCTGCGGATAGTAAAAACACCATCGTTCCGATCACTATCGCTCCACCCATACGTTCCGCGGCAGACCAAATCCCGAGCGCCACAAATTGACCACGGCCCGCCAGCACACCGGTCAGAATCCGTAACTCAATCCAAAGTAACGCAAACACGAGAAGCCAGATACGTAGTTTCTGAGCATCCGAAAAGCCTTCGCGCAGTACAATAACCAAAATAACTGCCACGGCCAAAAGAAGGCCGGTCAACAGTGAAACGACCAGGCTGTGACGAAGCATTGTTTGCCAGTTGTGAGGTGAACGGGCGACCTCTCTGATCAGGGCAAGGCGCACACCGGAATCCGCGAGAGTAGCGAGCGCCGTAGCGAGCGCATAGGCAGCCGCAAAAATTCCATAGGCCTCTCCTCCCATGCCTCGGGCAATAAACCATGAGATCGAGAAAGCTGCAATATTGGCAACAATCTGTGAAAAAAAAAGGGCGGACGAATCCTTGAAAAGCTTTCGGATCATTCCCTGCCCTCAAATGGATGCATTAACGTGCCTTCTCCCAAACCACCCGCTGATCGAGAACGCGATTCAAGATGAATTCATCCATATATTCCAGTTCGCCTCCCTCCGGCACACCACGGGAAATACGTGAAATCTTCACATCGAATGCCTGATAGCGGCGAGTGATAAAGTGTGCCGTCGCCTCGCTACCTCCGCGATACTGTAGCGCTTTTTGTTTGAAGCGTATCATGTCCACCCTCTCCGGACGTTGATTTCAGACATCGGAAAATGTCTGACGTTCAGCGTATAGATACGACCTCCCGCCTGCATCACGGTAGCAGCAAGAATTGCATCGTTAACATCCATCCCATAACCGGGATGCCATTTGCGATACAAGGCTCCGGCTACATCAACAATCCCTTGATCCACGGGTGCCGTTTTAATCGCTGACAAAAACAATACTGTTTCAGCTTCCTCTTCGGGCCGCATAAAGAAAACAACTTCCGCGCGTTGCATCACTCCCGTATAAAGATCGTAACGTTCATGATCCCGAAGGTGGATAAACAAATCCCTGGCCTTCTTTTCTCCCCGGAGATGCCAGATAAGTATATCCGCATCAATATAAGCTCTCACTGATGATGCCTTTCCATCGATTGATTAAAAGCAGAACGGGATATCAAAACGTCCTCTTGCGGCATTTCCGATCTTTTCCATGCACCGCAGGTGTTTTCAAACACATCAATCTTTTCCTTCAAACCGGACTGCTCTGAATATTGCCTGATAGCTGCTTCAATAACAGCTTTTTTGGATGTATGGAGTTTGCGGGATAACAGACCCACCTGTTGTATGACTGATTCATCTACTCGTGCTGATAAAACCTTATCCATAACAAACTCCTTTTATGCTTACGTAAGCATTGCAACGTAAGTGTGTCGGAATTTCCTTCAAACCGCAAGAAAATATGGGAAGATCTGGATATTCGACATAAGGATCAATATATGCGGATGGCGCATTCATAAA
>CAZUWV010000074.1:0-7888 GCA_964624255.1 uncultured Zetaproteobacteria bacterium | reverse complement strand
CCGACGACCTCTACATTGCGAACGTAACGCTCTCCCAACTGAGCTACGGCCCCGTAACCATTAGCATCTATACATTCTAACGTATCTCCGCTGTTTGTCTTTTCCTGCGAAGCACCCATGATGCTAAGCATGGACAAATTTCATGCGGTGTCGGAATCATACGAAAGGGGACGGTCATGGCAAGCACCTATGGGTGCCTTCAACCCGAAATTGGCATATTTATGAGCCTCTTGCAAAACTCGTGAGCGGCGATCTGCTTCCCCACTTTGGCCCGTTTCCGAGCTGGAATTTCACTCCATGGAACCACCATGCAGTTCATTCCATCCCGAAAATGGACTCAAAGTGGGATTGCCGATCATCCACCCAGAGTTTTGCAAGAGGCTCTTATGCTACGATTTAAAGCGTCCCATTGTTTCCGACGATGAAGATGGGTGGCAGACCCTGCCCATACATGCTGAAACACAAGGTGTTGTTGCGGGCGGGGCACTGCTGTATTGTCCATAAATTGGTGGGGTATCAATATTCTTGATTCGCCAGGGAACGCCCCCGCGAAGCGCTTGTCTGGAACTGGAATGGAGGTTAATGATGCAAACGATCCGCATGTCGGCGTTTTTGGTGGCGGCCCTGCTATTTTTTATCCCTTTAGCTCATGCCGTTCAATATAGCTGGTATGATGGCAAAGGCGTCGCGCATTCACTCAGGGAGTTTTCTGGAAAGCCAGTCATTCTGCACTTCTGGGCATCGTGGTGCGGCCCATGCCGAAAGGAGCTGCCTGAACTGGCAGTATGGCGCGCGCAGCACCCGGATATACCCTTTGCGGCCATTTCGTTGGATCAGAATATCTCCGACGCCAGAAACTATCTGAATCAGCAACATCTACCTTTTCCGCTCCTCGTTGGAAACATGAACGATGCCATGCAATTGGGTATACGCGGGCTGCCCACGACCCTGGTAATCGATAAAGGCGGGAAAATTACGCAACGCCTTCTCGGATCCCAGCCATGGGGAAATGCCGAGTTTAGCCGGGACATTTTGATGGCGATGGCGCCGAAGAACGCCCGGCATCACAAACCTTCCGCACTTTTTTACTAAAGCGGATGAAGGCCGCCGGCTCGATTGGGGCATCGCTATCTTCTTGAAGACGTATGCCTTGCTATCACCGGATAACGATGTGCTGGCTGCATCGGCGGTGGGTGGTATCGGCTCCGGACTACGTCATGTCCACGCGGGTGCATGCTAATATTGGGATGTGAGGCCATTATTCCTCTTGCCCTTCCCCGGTATATCCCCATGATGAGCTGCTCTGGAATATTGAAGGAGGTTGGAATGGTCCGCGCATTTTCTCTTCTGGTTCTGCTCATGCTTGTTTTCTCTACAAGCGGCCAGGCTGGCCCGCATCGGCTCGATGCCAGAATGGAGCAAACGATCCGAACCCATGTTTTGCGTCTTTCCCCTCGTTTCAAGGTGGATGCCATCCGGCCTTTGAACGTTATTCCGGGCTTGTATGAAATACGATCCGGAAGAAATATTTTTTATACCGATGCAATGGGAAATTATCTGATCTCCGGTCACATCTTCAATACGAAGAACCACAAGGATTTAACATCTGCACGACTGGAAGATATCAATCGCGTGGATTGGAATAGTCTTCCCCTGAAGGATGCAATCGTGTCCGGTGATCCGAAAGGGATCCCCGTGGCGATTTTTACCGATCCGGAATGCCCCTATTGCCGTCGGCTTGAACATGAATTATCCAAGGTGAGGGGGCTAAAAATATACACATTTCTGTTCCCTCTGGTGCAGATTCACCCCATGGCCCGCGCCGAGGCGGAGGCCATATGGTGCTCAAAAGACCGGAACAAAACGCTCCAGGACATTATGCTAAGAGGTATACCATTGAAAAAAATAAAATCATTTAAATGTAAAACACCGATTGATAGAAATTTGAAGCTCGCTGAAGGGATGAACATTACCGGCACGCCTACTCTGGTTGCCCGTGATGGCCGCAAGCATGCCGGCACCATGAGTGCTGACCAGCTGATGCAGTGGGCCGGACGCGGGCGGCGATAAATGCGTAAAAACAGGCAGCCAAATGAGCTCAGACCGGTACATATCGATACTGGTTTCAATATGCATGCGGAGGGGTCGGCGCTGATCAGCTTCGGCCATACTCGCGTGCTTTGTACCGCATCCGTTGAGGAGAAGGTGCCACCTTTTCTGCGTAACAAAGGAAAGGGCTGGGTGACGGGTGAATACGGCATGCTGCCTCGCGCTACACATACGCGCGGGGGGCGCGAGGCCGCGCGCGGCAAGCAGGGCGGACGAACGGTGGAAATCCAGCGCCTGATAGGCCGCTCCTTGCGCGCCGCCGTTGATCTGGGGAAACTAGGTGAGCGTCAGGTTCAGTTGGACTGCGATGTCTTGCAGGCTGATGGCGGTACGCGTACCGCCTCGATTACAGGCGCATGGGTGGCCCTCAGGATCGCTGTAAACCGCCTGCTTAAGGACGGCGTGCTCGAAGATGATCCGCTACTGGGGCAAGTGGCCGCCATTAGTTGCGGCTATGTGAATCATGAAGCATTGCTTGATCTTGAGTATAGCGAAGATTCACAGGCACAAATGGATGCTAATTTCGTTATGAGCGCGGATGGCGGTATGATTGAAGTGCAGGCTACGGCTGAGGATAAGCCGGTACCCTGGGACCGGATCGTGGCGTTGAAGGAACTGGCGTGGATAGGAGTAAAGCAACTGACGACGCTGCAACTTGAGGCGGTTTCGCGGTCGTGAAGCTGGTTATTGCCAGTAATAACCCAAAAAAGATGGCCGAAATTGCAGCTATTCTTGGCACTCTTGGCGTGGATACCGTACCACCCGGAGAAACTGTTTTTGTGGAAGTGGACGAGGATGGGAAATCCTTTGCTCAAAATGCCCGAAAAAAGGCTGAAGCCTTTTCGTTGGCCAACCGTTGTGCTGCATTGGGTGATGATTCGGGGTTGTGTGTAGAAATGCTCAATGGGGCACCGGGTGTGTACTCTTCGCGTTTTGCGGGCATCGATGCGAATGACGCCACCAACAATGTCCGATTGCTGCGCGAAATGAAGGGTATTACCAACCGTAGAGCTTATTTTTCGTGTTGCGTTCATCTGGCATTCCCGGGTGGGCAACACCTTGTTGCTGAGGGCCGTGTGGATGGGGAAATCCTGGAGCAGGCGGATGGTCCCTGTGGTTTCGGCTATGACCCCCTTTTTTACTGTCGGAAATTGGGAAAAACCTTCGCCCGCGCTACAGTCCTGGAGAAAGCTTCCGTTTCCCATCGTGGGCGGGCGCTGAATAAACTAATCCAACAATTTGATATCAACTGCCGGGCATGTTCGCGGCTGACCTCATTTCTCGACGATGTCCGCGCCAGGCACCCCGGGTATCACTGTGCGCCCGTACCTGCATTTGGTGATGATAACCCGCAGCTCCTGATTGTTGGCCTTGCAGCGGGCATGCACGGAGCTAACCGGACGGGGCGCCCGTTTACCGGCGACTTCGCCGGTATTCTACTGTATCAAACGCTGTTCGATCTGGGTTTGAGCAATCAACCCGTCTCTGAATCCGCAGATGACGCACTTCGGTTAAAGGGTGTCCGCATCACCAATTCCGTCAAATGTTTGCCACCGGGGAATAAACCGGAAACATCGGAAATTTGGGCCTGCAACCGCTTTCTGAAGAAGGAAATCGAAGTATTGTCGAAGCCCTGTGATCTGCTGGCGCTGGGGAAAATCGCCCACGACGCCGTTCTCAGGGCCTATGGGCTGAAACTGACCACATTGAAATTCGCGCACGGTGCTGAACACCTGTTACCGGATGGCCGAACATTATTCGATAGCTACCATTGCTCGCGTTATAATACTCAGACCAGGCGCCTGACACAGAATATGTTCATAGATGTGCTCCGTTGCGCGGCGAAGGCAGGTTAGAGGTCCGCTGCGCTGGCCTTGAATCGCTTCATCTGGGCATAGATTCGCGCAGGATACCCGGTGGTGCCGAGCGAACCGTTATAGGCGGCCAATGCCCTGGAAAGGCTGCCGTAACGGTTTTTGTACATACTTAAAATAGCACAGCCATAACGAATATTGGTTTCTATTCCGAATAAATTATCATTCTTTGAGCCCAGCTTCTCCTTCCAGAAAGGCATGACCTGCATCAGGCCGCGCGCACCGACATTGCTTATTGCAAAGTGATCAAATTGTGATTCTACGGCGATAACGGCAAGAATCAATTCGGGAGAGAGATTGAAGCGCTGGCTGTAGATATAGACCCAGCGAGCCAGTGTTTGCGCTTCAACAGGGTCGCGCACCCATGGCTTAATCACTTGTTGAATATCCTTCATCCAGACAATTTTTTTGAAGCTGTTTACAGTTTTCCTGTGCGGTGGTTTGAGCATCTGACGCAGATGCGCCTTCTCTGCAGGCTGCATATCGAGCAGGCCCACGTGTGTTTCCGCGACATTCATCACCGTGGTCGTTTGCGCCAACCGCTGTTTTTGTTCTGGTGTGCCCGCCAGCCAAAAGGGCAGGGTTGCCAAAAATCCAACGATGAGGATTCCGGCCAGGATTGCCTTGGGAGGCATTCCCCGGAAGCGTATGGAGAGTTCTCTGGCGTTCAGCCAGGTCTCCCGCTGAATTCGGCATGTACGAAATCCGGGACATCTCCCGGGGGAACCTCTATTTTCTTACCACCGCGCATAGCGATTTCGGCTTTACCGTCGGATAGTCCGCGCTTGCCGAGTGCCACCCGTATAGGGATACCCATTAGCTCTGCATCACGAAATTTTACGCCCGGTCGTTCGTTGCGGTCATCCAACAGGGTATCCAGAGAGAGAGCGTTCATCTTATCATACATGTGTCTGCACATTTTTATTACTTCTTCATTGTCGCCGATAGGTATCACCACGACATGAAATGGTGCCAGGTTCATAGGCCATACAATCCCGGCGTCGTCATGACATTGTTCAACCACTGCGGCAACCAAACGGGAAACGCCAATGCCGTAGCATCCCATCGTAGCCACGGACCGCTTGCCATCCGGACCCTGAAAGGCAACATCCATCGGTTCGGAATACTGGCGTCCCAGCTCGAATACATGCCCCGCCTCGATGCCGCGACCAAATTGGATACCTCCGCCACATTGCTGGCATGTATCGCCCTTTCTGCATTCCCGCACATCTGCATAGCTGGCATGCGGCACATCGCGCGCCATATCAAGGCCGGACACATGCGCATCTCTCTCGTTTGCTCCCGCGATCAGTCCCGTCGCACCCTTCAGTGTCTCATCAGCGAGGACCCCGGATTTTATACCCTGAGGTCCCACATAACCGGCAATGCTACCCATCGCATCAATATCTTTATTCGCGGCCATCAGTAGTTGATCTGCACCCAGCACACGCGCGAGTTTAGCTTCCTGCACCTGGTCGTCGCCGCGCACACACACGGCCACGATCTCATCTTCCGTAGCGGCGCGCTTTACCCGGTAGACCAAGGTCTTGACCAGCAGCGAGGACTCCACATGCAGCAGCTTGGCCACGTCCTCTGCCGCCGTCACCCCCGGCGTACTGACGCTCTTCAGGTTGGCGCTTTCGGAGATGGGAATGTTGCGACACGATGTCGCCATTTCCACATTAGCGGCATAATCACAAGATGAACAATGTGCGATGACATCCTCACCCGATTCCGCCAACACATGAAACTCGTGAGAGCGCCGCCCGCCAATTGCTCCTGTATCTGCCTGCACCGCCCGGAATTTCAGGCCGAGACGGGTAAACACCCGTGTATAAGTATCAAACATATTCTGGTATTCGCGCGCCAGACTCTCGTCGTCTGCATGGAAGGAATAGGCATCCTTCATGATAAATTCTCGCCCGCGCATCAGTCCGAATCGAGGCCGCATTTCATCGCGGAACTTGGCTTGAATCTGGTACAGGTTCATAGGTAACTGTTTGTAGGAGCGCAATTCACGGCGCACCAGGTCACAGACCACTTCCTCGTGCGTCGGCCCGAGGCAGGACTCGTGGTTGTGGCGGTCGCTAATGCGCAGCAGTTCGCGCCCATATTTATTCCAGCGACCGGACTGCTTCCATAGCTCGGCGGGCTGGAGCATGGGCATCAGGATTTCCTGTGCACCAGCACGATTCATTTCTTCGCGTACAACAGCCTCAATTTTACGCAATACACGTAAACCCAGAGGTAAAAAATCATATACGCCGGATGTTACCCGCCGTATAAACCCGGCCCGTAGCAATAACTTGTGGGATATAACCTCGGCATCCGCAGGGTCATCCCGCAGGGTCGGTGAAAACAGATGGCTCATTCGCATGGGGTGAAAGCCTACCGCCACGCAGGCGCGGATGGTAGCTTTTACCCTGGTGCAGCGCTCAAAGGTCAATTGCAGCAGAGTACTGCGCACAACGAGTCATTTTCCCTGCGCTGGAGGTTGTTATGACAGAACCGACGATTATTTGCCCGAACTGTAAGGCTGAGGTCAAGCTGAATGAGTCATTAGCCGCCCCGCTGATCGAAGCCACCCGCCAGCAGTATGAGCAGCAACTGGCACAGAAAGATAGCGATATTATCGTGCGCGAACAGGCCATACGCCAAAAGGAAAAGCTGCTTAACGATCAGGAGAGCAGGCTCGATGAACAAGTTTCCGCCCAGGTCGCGGAGCAACTCAAGAAGGACCGGGCAAGCATTACTGCCGAAGAATCGAAAAAGGCCAAACAGGCGGCGGCTAGCGATCTTGAAGAAAAAACACGGGAACTTTCCGAATTGCAGCAGGTGCTGGACCAGAACAATACCAAGCTGGCTAAAGCCCAAAAGGCAGAGGCAGAGTTAATCCGCAAACAGCGGGAACTGGATGATGCCAAACGCGAATTGGAACTGACGGTCGAGACAAGGGTGCAGGAAGGCTTGGCAGCGATACGCGATCAGGCCAAAAAAGAAACGGAAGAATCCATGCGGCTAAAGGTCGCGGAGAAAGAGCAGACCATCAACGCGATGCAAACACAGATTGAGGCACTCAAGCGCAAGGCGGAACAGGGTTCGCAGCAGTTGCAGGGTGAAGTGCTGGAGCTTGAGCTGGAAAATCTGTTGCGTGCGAAATTTCCTTACGATGCGATTGAACCGGTGGCCAAAGGTGAATTTGGCGGCGATGTACTGCAACGGGTTGTGGGCGTCGGCGGTCAGGCCGGCGGTACTATTCTATGGGAATCCAAACGCACCAAGAACTGGAGTGATGGTTGGCTGGTGAAGTTACGAGGGGATCAGCGTACCGCCAAGGCGGAAGTTGCCGTGATCATCAGTCAGGCACTGCCGAAAGGTGTCGAGACTTTCGAATTGGTTGATGGCATCTGGGTTACGCATCCCCGCGCCGCATTGCCCGTGGCCGCCATTCTGCGCCAGACATTGCTGGAGGTTGCTCTTGCGCGGCAGGCTTCCGAAGGCCAGCAAACCAAGACGGAGATGGTTTACCAATACTTGACCGGCCCGTGCTTTCGCCAGCGTGTAGAAGCTATTGTCGAGGCTTTTTCCACCATGCAGGAGGACCTCGATAAAGAAAGGAAGGTTATCATGCGCCAGTGGGCCAAACGCGATGCCCAGATTGAGCGGGTGATGAATGCAACGGTCGGCATGTACGGCGATTTGCAAGGTATTGCGGGCAAATCTTTGCAGGAGATCGAGGGGTTGAGTCTTCTCGCACTGGACAATAACTCGGAGCAAACATGAAAAATCGTATCATCAACGTCCGGGGTGCCAACATTGCCATCGCATCCCGCCATGAGCAGGACTACATCTCACTCACCGACATGGTAAAGCGATTTGGCGCATAGAGAAAAGGGGTCAGACTC
>CAZUWV010000073.1:0-7969 GCA_964624255.1 uncultured Zetaproteobacteria bacterium | reverse complement strand
TGGTGAACCACGGTGGGGACGGAATCGTCTCCACCCATTCAAATCAAAGGAGGTATTCGAAATGAAACACGGCATTCAAACCGGTTCACCGTAAGGCGGAACCATCTTCGCTGGCGCTCCGCCAGTTGAATCAGGGAGCAGCCGCCATGGGCTGTATTCCATAGCAAGAGACGTTCTTCAACCGTCAGTAAAGTTGAAGCGTGTGACCAGTCCCGACGATACGGGGGCGAATCGCAAGCCTGTGGCTTGCGTGACCTTGCTGATACGGCAGCAGGGTTTTTCTTACGCGGATAAATGAGGTGCCAGTGGCCTGAAAGCACCCAGATCAGTGCCTCAGGCCACTTGCCGCTAGCTTTCAACTGACCAGACGGTTCAGGATCACGCTCTGTTTGGTCGCCAGTAGGTCAAGTTTCCTGTACACCTCCGGCGGATTGTGCGGCATGCATGTAAATATACGAACGGCTGGAACCGGCCAACTTCGGACTGTCGATAAACTCTTAGTTCGAACCCTGTTCAGGAGCCGTTCCGAGACAGTAATGGGAACTATTCGCATAGCATCATATGTTCTCTGCAATGCGGGGTGAACCATATATGGTCCCTTATGTCCCAAGATGCAAATCAGCGTTTTTCCTTTCGTATGTCGTTTAGGATGTGCCTCAGCTCACTTTCATTACTTAATCCTATTGTTGGGAGAAACGCTTGTAACAGTTCAACTAGGTTGACTATCCACGAATTATCCTCTGCTTTGAGTGCTCGATGAATGGATTTTTCATGTAATGTAGGATGCGTGAGCAAAAAGCGTTGATGGTTCCAGATATAAATCAACTTCGCGTTCAGCCACTCAAAAGCAGGCTTAGCTACAATAAGAATAGTACTTGTCTGCCCTGCAATTTGAAGCGCCTTAAATACCAGTTCGAAAACTTGAGCTGGCGCTAGAACCCCCTCATTATCAATTGCATACCTAAAAAGCAAAGCCGCAGAGGTGTAGTGGTCCGTGGCAGGCTCGTTGCCTCGCAAGGCGCTCAAAAATTCCTTGCGAACTATGAAGCATTTCCCTTCTTCAAGAGCGTCTATTAGCAGATCTATCCCCTCAACATTTTTCCTAAAAATGCAATTCGAAAAGAAGCTTAGAACTAACTGTTCTGCATGAATGGAAATGTCTGAATGCTGTTCAACCGTTGGTGCTGGAAACGTGCCATATGTTACATTCTCAATATCTAAGCTATTTTTTGGATCATCCTGCCCTTTAAAGTAAGCGAGTTCTGCTACAGTTTCCCTCAATGCTGATACGAAAAGCTCAGTATCAAGCAATGAAAAGGATTTTCTCATTTTTGCAGGCGTTAAATATAACTGGCCTTCTAATACTGGACCCTTAGGTAAAAAGGATGCCAAATCTTGAGTTATTCCTACATCTATGAAACTATTGTTCTCTAAAGCAGCCAACGCATACCACGCCATTTCGATTGGGGTAATGTATCGTTCTCCAATTTCTGAATGTGGCTCAGGATTACTCACAATACTAGGATATATTTTGGTCTCTTCGCCCTCAGCAAAAAACTTCTTTTCTCCAGTTGCATCTTGATTAAGCCATAATAAAACATGGCGGCATGTTGCGTGACAATGAGCTGCACGAAGAGAGCTTTTGGGATCGATTTCTTTGAGTTCTTGGAGAACATTAACTAGATCACTTAGACATGTTTCATGGTCACCGGCGTGCCAGCTCGCCAATGCTGCGTCCGCCATCAACCCAATTCGCATGGGCGCCATATCGGGGGTGTTACAATTTTTCGCAGCGTTACTGCCATAAAGGAAGTAATGTCTCGCTGTTTTATAATCGACTTGCTTTTCGGCGCTGATACCAGCATCGCGGCCAAGAAAAGCTTTCTCGATTTTGCTAAGTGGAGCGTCCCCGTCGATCAACGCCTTTGATAGCTCTAGACTACCCTGATGATCTTCCGCCCGGTAAAGAACCTTGGCTTTTGCTCTTACGAGCTCTGAGTTGGTCTCGCCATAGAGCTTCAGCCCTTCATCGAGAACCATCAATGCATGGTCTTTATCACCACCGTATTCGTCGATGATTATCGTTCGGTACTTTCTACAGCTTACTGCCAAATCTGTGTGTCCCCACGATTTAGCGAACTCTTCTAGCCGTGCAAAAACATCGGAATGACTGAGGGGGTCGATTGTGTCTGCGTTGTGCTCTGCCAGCCAAGCGCCCGTCACCAGCATATCCACTTCAAACTCAGGATTGCTATATGGTTTTAATATCTTCTGTCGAAGTTCCTGTCCGCAAGAATTGAGAAACTCAAAAGCAGGAAGCAATTCATTAATCAACTTAAGTTGCCGAGCTTGATTTATGAACGTAAACCCGACGAGTGGGACACCATTCATTTCCCGCACAGCCATTTCTCCCATCAATTCAGGCGGGAGCTTTTTATCTGGATTTTCTTGTAAATTGTCTAATTTGCGAACCAAGTCCCAAAAATTTGGGAGTGCTCCAAATTTTGGCTCCGAAAGTAACAGTTTTGTGTACACCAGAAAGACCATTGAGGTTCTCATAGTCTCGTCCTCAACGCGTTCACTTTCTGCTTCAAAGCACTCAAGGGCTTCCTGAACCTTCTCTCTTCTTGTCTGTTCGTGGCAGATCAAAAGTAACTGCGCACCACGAATAATTTGGCTGACAACCGGATCATCCTCATAGGCAAAAGCATCAGTTCTCATGAGAGTAATCATCATCAAATGCGGGGCAATCATCTCAAGAGCATTTTGATCTGCCCCAAACACAGCCATGCATAATTTGAAGATAACCTGAGTGTTTTTTCCAGACAGTGCTGCAAGTAGTGCGGAATTTGCTTCTATGGGGTTTAGCGATCTCCCTTTCATAAGAGAGTTCGCTATTTCGAAGTTGATTTTCTGTTTTTGTTCATCAGTCAGTGTATTGACCGCATAGTTTGATAAAAGCGGGGACAAAGCGAACCTGTCCCGTTCCTGCTGATCCACCCAAGAGCCGATCACTTGATCGAATACTATTCCGCCATCTGGCACTACAGGATTTACTTTCGCCATATCCAGCACAAAACCTCGATGGAAGCTACCGGATTTTAATGACAACCGTTCGAGCAGCCTCCTGCTACCTTCTGGCATTTCATTTAAAAGCCTTTCTCTTGTTCGCGCACGAACTTGCTCTAATGCAGGGTTGCCAACGAGCAAAGAATCCAATGTCCTTAGCTCATTTGTATCCCAACTGATGCTCTGCATACTCTGAATTGCTGCAACAGCGAGTTGTGGGTGACCGCCTCCTGATACGATGTGAATGTATTTCGCCCAGTTTGCGTCATGAATACCTAAACCAACCAATATTTCTTGTATATCCTGTTCTGAGAATTCTTCGATCTTTTGCTCGATTGATGCTGGCAGATTGGCAGCGAACAGGAAGTCAGGGCTTGGCGGTCTAGGAGAAGTAAAAAGAAGAAGCGAGTCCGTTCTGTCGCACATGGAAAACAAATACAATAGTAAATCCATAATGTGCGGCTCAAAAGGGCATTCCAAGTCATCTATGAGTAAACCATCGATCTCTTGTTCAGTAAGTTTATCAATTGCGCCAGAGATCACCGCATTCACTTGCTCAGCGTTGAGACCTCTCAAGTTTATACTGGCCCAATGACCTCCTAAGCGCTGTGCAGCAATTTTGGCCCCTATAGTCTTGCCAACACCAGCAGTTCCAAAAATCCAACTTACTCCAAATTGGGTGAGTGCAGACAAGATGTTGTCTACCTGATTAGTTCGATCAGCTATTGCCGATGGCAATGGTACTTCATTGATGGGTTTAGGCTCTAGAAGCCGTGTAGAAACCAGGGTTGTATCTTGCGAAACAGACGCTGTCAGCGCTTTATTGATAAGCTGGTTTTGCACCTCAAGTTGAGCGCGGTTAATCGGAATTTGTGTGGCTCTCTCAAGTAATTCTTCCAGCGTATTTCTATCTACAAAACGTTCTTTCTTTTGTGTGGCCTTATGCAATAAAGTCATGAGTATGTTGCCAAGACACCCGTCGACCTGAGAGTTAACACCTCCGTGCTCTATCACAAGATTTAACAACTTGGATCGCAATTGGCGCTTCAGATATTTTGACTCAAGCGCATCGCAATCGAAATGAATTCGCTTTAGAAATTCCTCCCTAAACTCTGTATCGTCTAATTCGAAGATGTAGTTCTTAGTTTGCTCCGAAAGTTTTGAAGCACCGAGTATTTTTCTAAGAGGTAGGAGTTCGCCCGTTTTTGCTAGCTTTCTCCAAGCCTTTAGTGTTGGTATATCTCCAATTCGGTGCTCTGCTGATTTCTCTTTTCCTATTTTTGACGTGGTGAGGTGACGCAGCCTGACTTTCAGTTCTGGGTTCTTTTTTCGTAGGTCAACAAAGCTATCAATTGAAGCGATAATATCGTCTGAGTTAATCGTTACGTTATGTCCTGTTTCTTTAACCTGAACGGCGTTCAGCGCATCATTAGCGACCACTGCATAGTCTTCAGCAACTTCCAAGAAGAGGAACTCTTCTTGTTCAAGCTCTATCCACGCGAGAGCCGATTGGTATATTTGATAAACATATCCCCTCAAGGCATCGATTGCTTCTCTAGCTTCGTCGCCCTTTGGAATCGCTGGTGTCGCCATAACCTACCGATACCAATATCTTAAAGATTCATGTCCAAACATAATATTGCAAGGTACAACCTTCAAAGCGGCCTAGGAAGCGATTGCTATATTCAGCGCTAGCCGGATTCGTATTTCTAGGCGTCGATTATCACAAACTAACTTGGCAATACGTTAGCCCAAGGGTTAGGTCTATACCTTCTACTTTTATAAAAATCTGTCCGGCTGTTTTTGGCCGGTTCCAGCCGTTCAATTGCATCTTACCTCAAATAAACTTCCGTGATGTCTGGTCGGAAGTGGCCCAGTTCCTGGCTGACCACAGCCAGTGCGTTCCTGTACGAAAACCCGGATGATTGCAGTTCCCGTATCCGTTCCTGGGCATACGCGTGCCGGACGCCATGCGGCCCCTGATGCCAGCCTATGGCGCGTTCAGCCGCAGTCCTGAATGATGCCGCCCATGCCCGCCCAGCCCCGATGTGATAATACTGTTGATAGCGAATGCCCTGATCCCGTGCAATGACGGGTTCAGCTAAACGCCGTGCTTCCAGCCTATAGGCAAAGCCACGGGGAATGAGCACCTCCCGTATCAGGCCGCCTTTGCCGACAACGGTGTAGATGATGCCTTCCCGGCCTGCGAACCTATCGGGCGACCAGTTGCGGTGCGGGCTCGCCGGTTGTTCGCGCGCCGGCCGTAACGTGTAAAGTTCATGTTGTCTGAGACCGGCGGCATGGGCGATTTGCGTGGCCAGCGCATTATGTTCCCGTTGTGCGGCCGCGATCATGGAGACCTGCTCCGGTGTATAAGCGCGTCCCGACGGATAGCGTATTCCACCGGCATCCGTCCTGATTCGTTCGAGTTTGACGCCATCCATGGCGAACCCGGCCCGGCCAAGCAATTGCAACGCCCGGCGTTCGTTGTCCAAGCCCTTCTGTCCGATGGATTCCGCCCGGCCTTTGAGCTATTCCCGTGCCATCTCCGGCGTGATTTCTCGCAGGCTGGAAATGCCATGCCGTTCCCTAATGGTGTTGCCAGCACGGGTCAGGGCTCGGGCCATCTCCTGTGCGGTCCTGATGCTGTGTATCCTGCCGCTGTTATCGCCGTGGCGCGCCTGGCCGATGCCTGTTTGAGAGCGGACGAATGACCTGGCCTGCGAGGCGATGCCTTTGCCTGATCCCTTGCTGAATCGTGCCATGGCAGAAGCCTATGCGCCCTTATCAGCGCATGAGTCAAAACCGGCGGCTAATTCCGATGATGTTTTAAGTGCGATGTCTCCAGCCATGACAAGCTTTGCTGCATGGAATCAATCTACAAAAGACTGGGTGTCGAAAAAGCGGTGGTAGCGCTGCGGGCGAACGCCTCCGGTGTGGAAGCATGGATCGAGAACGAGGAGGAACATCCGGAAGCATGCATGCGCTCTGCTGGTTCCGAGGCGAATAAACAGGGAGGAAGTATGTCCTTTATTCAGCAGCTTTCCGTTGCGCCATTCTTGTTTTACAGGTTCAGCGATGGAAGTCGGTTATGGGACGTGACGAAGGAGAGCTTCAATGCGTTCGCCGGATCCGGTGCGGTTGAGGTATGGCAGGAAGACAGCCCGTATCCAAAGCCTGGGGTGGTGAGGAAATGGTTGAAAGGCCTGTTGTAACCACCATCCGAAGGCTTACCGGCTTTCCCGAGAGGCACTGGAAAGCGCTTTGCGAACCGATGATGAAAACGGTTCATGAGAACGCACTGGAACATGCCCGGCGCGCGTTGACGATCCGGCAGGGCGTCTACTTGCCTACAGGCGCTTCCGCTGAGGATATTTACCGCCTGCGCGATGTGTGGACTTATGCGGTGCTGGTGACGGCCTTGAGAAGCGCGGGCATGGATTCAGGGTATGTTCCATCTATGGGCATGGCGTGGCTTGAAGCCGATGCGGAGTGTATAAAGAGCATGAATCTGGCTTTGGCGAATCCGCCCGTAGGCGTAATCGCCGAATTGATCGCCCGCGCATGCGGAGAGGAGAAGCGCTTGCCATCCGTGCGGGACGAGAATAGTCCATCCCGTCCGGGCGAGATGTTCATCGAATGGCTCCGGCAAGGCATCAAGTCTGGAGCAATCACCGTCAATGCACCGGGAGCCAGGGTGCATATGATCGGGGAAGGCGTGCTGGTCGTCAGTCCCGGTGCCTTCAAGGATTTCGACGCCGGGCACTGGCAAGTGGTGCAAAGCGACTTGCTGGCCATGGGTGTTCACACCCCCCGTGGTGACAATCATGTGCGATGCTGGAATGTACGCGGCAGAGACGGCGTATTTGTCCGTGGCATCCTGTTTCCCGACGTTTCCCTGTTGTTTGACTCGCCACCGCCGGTGAACCCGGTGCTAAAGGAGGCGGCCTGATGGCGCACGCGATGGAAAGCCGCCTGCGCCCGGCAGTTGAATTCATCCCTGCTATGGCAGCCACGGCTTCGGTGCTGGCGCTGTTGTTCTGGCCATCGCTGTTCCTGATGCCGGAAGCTCTCGCGCAAACCGCCGCCACAGCCTGTGCCATCCTGGCTGCTATCCGCGCAGGTAAGGGTCTTCGGGTACTCAAGTACCGGGCCAACCTGAGGCGATTGTCCCGCTATGCGCTGAAGCCGGACAAGGTTCCGGTGTCCAACCTGAAAATGTTCTGGGGTATGGGTTTTGAATGGACGCAAAAGCATTCACAGCGTTTGTTCGACACCAGGCTGCCCGAGTATGCGAAGTACCTGGAACAGGGATGGGCGTACCGTGCGGCGCGCGATGTTGAGTTCAGGTTGGAGAAGTCCCGCGCCTTTGCATTCGTTCCGAGAATAACAGCCGCCAATGCCTGGTGGAACCCGGTGCGTCCGTTGCCGCCGGTCGGTGGCAACGCGGTGCTGCACGGCGTCGGCATGGATGATGAAAGGGCGGTGTATTCCGATATTGGCGAGAGGGTGGGGCACACGTTGGTGCTTGGAACGACGCGCGTGGGCAAGACGCGGCTTGAGGAGCTACTGGTCACGCAGGACATCCACCGGGGTGATGTAGTGATCGTGTTCGACCCCAAGGGGGACAAGGAACTGATGAGGCGCATGTTCGCCGAGGCGAAGCGCGCTGGCCGGTTGGAAGACTTTCAATTTTTCCATCTTGGCCATCCGGAGGTTTCCGCCCGCTACAATGCCGTGGCTAATTTCACCCGCATCACGGAGGTGGCCAGCCGCATATCCGGCCAGCTTTCGGCGGAGGGAGATTCCGCCGCGTTCAGGGAGTTCGCCTGGCGCTTTACGAACATCATCGCCCGGTCGCTGGTGGCGCTGGGGCAGACGCCAGATTATGAAACCATTG
>CAZUWV010000072.1:0-8574 GCA_964624255.1 uncultured Zetaproteobacteria bacterium | reverse complement strand
AAATGGACTCAAAGCGGGATTGCCGCTCATCCACCCGGAGTTTTGCAAGAGGCTCGTATGAATGCGAGTAGTTACGAATGCGAAATATTGAAAGGGGGTTACCATGAGCGATCTGATGCATGATGATCAATCTTTTCTTTTGTCGGATTACAAGCCTGCGGTTTCGCCCCTTGATCTGCCCGTACAGGTCATGCTTGCCCATTGCCGGGCTGAATCTCCCTTCTACCTTGCATTGAAAAAAGGTTGTACGCCGGGCACAACCCTGTCGGGATTGTTCAATACGGCAATGTGGCAGGCTGCCTGCCGGGGAACGCAAGATGGTCACAGCCCCTGCAATAAGGGCGAAAACAGGGGTAGTCCTGTTTGCAGGGATCCGAACAGTTGTGCTGTTCGCTGGTTGTACAAGCCATTTTGCCCGGTGAGAAAGGAGTCCATGCCACGGCCGGTCTTCTTGCGCTCGGTTGAGCTGGAGAGTGAATGCGAAACACTGGATTTTATGCTGAAGGTCACTTTCTGGGGACGTCATGCCATCCGGGCCCGGTGTACCATTGAGGACATCGTGAATACGATGGGGGTGCTCGGCCTGTCTGTTTGCGGCCATTCGATTCGGTTTCGGGTGGAAGACATGGCGTATGGGGATGTGGAGACCATCGACAGCAAATGCAGGCGCTATCGTGGTCACCCGCCATCTCATCTGGCGCTTGAGTTTCCAACTCCGTATGTTCCACCCCGTCATGCGATGGCGCAAGGAGAGTTTTCGCTCACGGAAATGCTGGCCAATTGCGCTTATCAGACCTGCCTGTGGGACCTGGTCGACCGTGACATTCCGGGAGAGATCCTCGCTGGAGGGGCAAGGCATGATTTGGCGCGCAATGCCCGCAATGCCGCGCGCGAGTTGGCTGCGGGGCTTCAGATCATACGTGCCGACCTTGCTCCCGTATCCGATGGAGAAAGGCAATCGGCAAGCAACAGGCACAGCTTCCCGTTGGGTGGTTTTGTTGGACGTGTCGAGGTGCGGGGTAATATTCAGGATGCGCTTCCCTGGCTGATTGCACTGGCTATGGGTGGTGGCGGCCAAAGGAGAGCACTGGGTTTTGGTGCGGTAAATCTCTGGCTGGGGCAGGCCATTGGTGAACTCAATCCGTTCAGTCCTTGTCTTTTGATCCGGTTTGATCTATAAGCGCAGCATGCCCTTGCGGGGCATGGGGAAAACCGGATGTATCAGGTCAAGATTGAACTTCTTCGCGTGCAAACCTTCCTGTTTGCCGTACCAAAGCTGCGCGAAATGGTTGGCGCCAACGTGCTTCTGGGAGAGACCGTCCGCAACGAACTATGCGGAGTGGTCAAAAATGCCTGTAAGGTAAATGCTGATGCCTATCCGGGACAACTCGGTAAGGATAGTGATCCGCTGAGTGCGTCTTCTATCCCCGATAATCCAAGGGCTCTGGCGAAAAGTGGAATTATTGCCCGCGATGGCGGCCATTTCACAGCTCTGTTTGACGATGAACCCAAAGCCATAGCCTTTCGGGACGCGGCTGAAGTCCTGCTGCGCAAGAAACTCCCCGGCCTGTCGTTCGAAATCAACATCAAAAAGGTCGGTACAGATGACGATGAGTTCGCTCCAAAGAAGTTTGCACGAGGGTCGGCGCTGGCCGACCTGCCCGTGTTCAAGGTTTGCCGGGTATCCGGCAATGGCCCTGCGGCCGAAGAAGACAAACACGGCGTTTCGGTTTCGGCCACGGTCGTGGCCCGCAGGAAGGCCGGACTCAGGTTTACCAAAACCTCCGGCACATCCGACATTATCGGCCTGCTGCGCCCCATGTTGCCATTTTTATTGGATGAACCCAATCGTAAATATAAATACAAGAAACATCCCGATGATTTCAACAAGCTGTGCGAGCATAACGGGAAAGAACATGGCGCCGACTACATGGCCGTTATCCATGCCGACGGCAACAACGTCGGTCGCCGCTTCACAAGTTATTTCGACAAATATGCACCTCCAACATCGGGAAAATGCCAGTCGGTCGAACAAAAATACCTTGCGCGCGAAGGTTATGCTGAAACATTCTACCACTCCATGCGTTGCGCCGTACGAAAGGCTGTCATTGATGCGCTGGAAAAGACATTCGGTGGTTATGAAGGCGAATTTCAACCCTATCAATTGCTGATGCTCGGTGGGGATGATTTGCTCATGGTCTGTCGCGCACGTTATGCGCTGCCATTTATTGCCGCCTATGCCGAAGCGTTGCAGTCTATCGAGATGTCGGATGGCAAGCCTTTGAGTATTGGGGCAGGCATCGCCATTGCCCGCCCCAGCGTACCCTTTCATCGCCTGTATGCGCTGGCGGAGAATCTGGCCGGTAGCGCCAAGCGCTTGTACCGGTGCTGTATCGCCAATGATTCGGACGATGCGCCTTCGGTGGTGGACTGGATGGTGTTCAGCGAGTCGTGGTCCGATGATCCCGGCGTAATACGGCGGAGACATGACCGCGTGCAGTACGGTTTACCGGGAGGGAAGTCGGAGACACTGGCTCTTTCCTGCAAGCCCTGTCGCGTGCTGGGCAATACTCCGGACAGCCTGCAAGGATTGCTCAGTGCAGCCGACAAGCTCAACGTGGGCGCGGCTCGTTCGCAACTGCGGCAACTGGTTTCGGAGTTACCCAGGGGGCGGCAGTGGGCCGAACTGTGCTGGCGCGAGATGGCGGATGATACGCGCAAGACACTGAATCGTGCTGGCATAAAGGATCTGTGGTCGGAGTCGGATGCATGCGCCTGCGGCTGGAGTACGCATGTGGCCGATCTGATTGAGGTCTACGAGATAACCCGCCGTCCCGAGGCGAAGAAGAAAATGCGGGGCTCTGAGGGCAAGGATGGCGGTAATGAGTAAGCGCCTGAAGCTTCGCGTCACGTTGCTGGAAGATCTGCACAGCGGCACGGGCACCGGCGGTGGCACCATTGATGCCATTCAGGCACGCGACCGCGATGGACGCCCGGTTATTCGGGCCAGCCATGTCAAGGGCGTGCTGCGCGATGCAGCCGAAGATCTGGCAAAGTACGGTCAGGCCAGGCCAGATGATATTCTTGCGCTGTTTGGAGAGACGTTCGAAGGGGACAAGGGCAACCGGCGCGGCGCGCTCGTCATGCAATCTTTTTATTGGCCTGATGGGAAAGATTGCGACGACCGATTTCTGATCTGGTCTTCGACGGCGCGTAAGAAAGACAGCCGCGTAGCTAGAAATGAAACCCTGCGCAGTGTCGAATTCATCAAATCGGGAAGCGTTTTTGAGGGTGCATTGCTGCTTCGCGATGACAGCCTGGAAGAACTGCTCAAGAAATGCGTGCAGCATACGGATTGCCTCGGCGGCTCGCGCAACCGTGGCGCGGGCCGGGTACGGACGGAATGGGTTGATGTTCCTTCTGCAGGCAACAGCGCGGCCTTCCCCGAAGCGAAGGATGCCAGCCCGATTTTGCGATTGGTTTTGCGTAACCTTGATCCGCTGTGCCTGCCGGTGACAGGCTTCCCCGGCAACATTATTCCCGGCGAATGTTATATCCGTGGACAGGCTCTGCTGGGGGCGCTGGCAGCATGGGCTATTGCGAATCATGATAATCAAGAGCAACGAGGCTGGTTGCTTTGTGACAGCACCAATGCTATCAGTATTGGAAACGCCTGGCCGTTGCCCGATCCATGGAACGCGAAAGAAAAGGAGATAAAGCCATCAACAGCTTGGGAGATCATGCCGATGCCGCTGCATATCCGCACGCCCAAGCCGGGCGGAAGTGGTAATCCGGCCTGGCCGTGGTGGATGGAGGGTGGCGGGCGCACTCTACTTGGCGACAAGGGCGAGTTGGACGAGTTCGATCCCTGTCGGCAGGAACCGACAGAAAAGCCGAAGCGACCCGGCGATCACGAGTTCCTGTTCCGACCCGACGGCAAACACCCATGGCAGCGTTATTTGCCGACTATGGGGGTGCAACTGCGCAACAGAGTGCCCGAAGATCGCAGTAACAAGGAAGATGCAAAACTCTTTTCGATGGAAGAGATCGCCGAAAACACCCTGTTCATGGTGGATATTCGTTTTTCCGGCCCTGAAGAGGCGAGCAGGTTTGTTGAGATATTCAGCCCGGTTCTCAAAGGCGACGACTGGTTGACCATTGGCCGTGGCGGCAGGCCGGTGAAAGCGGAAGACTGCCAGTGGCTGCCCGCCAAAGGGCAGGAAGGCGCGGCACTGGTGCCGACCGATTGCTTCACGCTGACACTGGAAAGCGATCTGATCGCCCGCTCCACAAAGCTGTATCAGCGCAAGGACGCTACCGAACGGATTCCCAATCTCGGGTTTTGCGAAACACTGGATCCGGCCCTGTTGTGCGATCTCGCGGGAATAAACCACTTAGAGCCTGAGCCTTTGTTCCAGGCCGTGTGCGATACTGTGGAGGTGCGCGGCTACAATGCCGTCAGCAAGTTGCCGCGCGCTCCGGCCCTGGCTGTCCGGCGCGGCTCGGCGATTCGGGTCAGTGGCGAGAATGCTGGTGGGCTGCACGAGGCTTTGAAGCAGAAGCGATACCTGGGCGAACGCGGCAAGGAGGGCTTCGGTCGCTTCCGGCTCGATTTTTCTCCATTGCAGCGTAATAACAGCTTACTTCGTGGTCACGACGATGCGCCCAAGCTCAACCGAAAGGAAGAACTGCTCACCAGAGCCGGAAATCTGGCCAATGTGATTGGAAAAAAGGGGCCGAGCAAGAGCCAGTGGCAATGGCTGCGCAAGCAGGCCAATGCGACAGTCAATATGGAGGACATTGACAAGATATTCCGCGAGTTGTCTAAACATGCAAAGACAAAGGGCGGGGAAGTCTGGGGAAAACATGTCAATGCCATCAAAGAGCATATAGAGCGGATCAGGAATGAAAATAGCGGGCCAAAGGATGACAAGAAAAATAACGAGGTATTGAAAGATGTGAGGTTTTTCCTCGATGCACTGGTGCGCTGGGTCGTTTCAAAGAAAGATAAAGAGGAAGGGAAACCATGACGGGCCAGTATCGCACGCTGTTCACCGGCACGCTGGTGCAGGATTCAGCGCTCTCTGTCGGCGGTAATGATCCGCATGCACTGGTGGATGATCCCCTCTGCTGCGACGGGGAGAGTCGCTTTACCTTGCGCGGCACGACGCTGGCCGGAGCACTCATCGCCACAGCCCGTAAAATTGCGCCGAACTTCGACTTTAACCATATTGATGATCGTGAACGGGATAAAGACTCCGCTCCCATGGAATCGTTGTGGCGGATGTTCAACAGTCATGTACCTGATGGTTCTAAATCCGAATTTAGGCAAAGTGTTGGTATCCGGCAGGACACGGGCGCAGCAGCCGAAGGTGCGCTGTTCGATATCGAGGTACTGCCGCGCGGCACCGAATGGCCGTTCATCCTGGAGGTGGAAACCGGTAAAGAGGGTGGCCTGAAGGCGGAGGGCATCGCCGCAGCAGCACTGATGGAGTGGACGCAAGGACGCTGCTGGATCGGTCGGAATGTGGCCCGAGGCATGGGATGGCTGATACTAAAGGGTTTAAAGGTCTATCAGTTAACCGATGAACATGTTCTGAGCTGGCCGGACAGCAGTGAAGATGCCCCCCGGTTAGTGATTGAAAAGCTGGGAGTCAACCCGCTGGAGGGAGATCAAATCAGGGAGAAGTTGAGCAGTCATTGGCCGGAGGAGGAGAGATCATGGCACTGGCAAGAGATCAAAGGCAAGATCGTCGTCGGGGAACGGGATAACGACTATGGCTTGGATGCTCTCTCCATAGGCGGTCACGGCAGCGGTGAGTTGCAGGCGGATTGGAACGATAATTTCCTCAAGCCGGATGGCGTGGACAGCAACGGCTGGGCGGATAATTTCAAGCCGGATGCCGCCATTGTCATGAGTGCTAAATCAGGGGATGAAGCCAAGGGTGCCGAACCCGTGATTCCCGGCTCCAGCATGCGCGGCCCGTTGCGCCATGCGCTCTCCCGTTTTCTGCGCCAACAGAAAAAAACTGTTCGCGATCCTGTTGCGCGCCCGGCCAAGGCAGGCGATGGTCACAAGGCCGATGAAGTCGAGAAGTTGTTCGGCAATCTGGATGAAAGCGCCGCCCTGCTGATCCGGGAAGCGTATGTTGACGGGGATTGGAAGGCTGCATGGTTGCAGCAGCACGCCGAGGACGAGTTTTCGGCTGGCGCCTACGAAAGCAGCAAGTTCGACCGGTTGGCATTATTAAGGGCAACATTCAAATGGAAGATGGTCATTGAGGGCAAAGACGAAGAAATCGTGAACGAGCAATTCGATTTGCTGAAAAAGGCGCTGGCCTATGCCAAAGCCGGGCATCTTGGGTTGGGCGGCCAGCAGTGGCGTGGGCTGGGTTGGTGCAAATGGAGTGTGGCAGATGGCAAAGTCGGGGAGAAGCAGGAATGAACGCGGAGAAGGCGTGCGCCTTCTATTACCGCAGCGGCAGTTGCGATGATATCTCCGATGTTCTTGAAAAGGCAAACGGGGAAGAGCCAATGTATTACTGGCTCGATCCCCGTACCGTATTTCAGGAATCGGAAAATGGATTGCCGGTATTCGGCGGTGGAATGCCCCGGATCAATGACTATCCGGTCAACGAACTGCGGCTGTTCTGGGGAAATCACGCGTTGCATGCTGTGTTCATGGGTTCCGGTCAATGGCACTGGTTTGAATACAGCGAGGAGAAACAAGCGGGTGATGATTGGCAGAAACTTGATTTGGTGACAAAGGAAGATCCGCAGCCGGTGCTACTGCGCAAACAATGGGCCAGCGAAAATGTCGCAATCGTGAATTACCACTACCGCAACCGCCTGATTGCCTGGCGGCTGGAGCCAGGTGTGGAGGAGAATCAGGATGAAAGGTACAGTTAAATGTTATGCACCGGGAAAGAAGTTCGGCCAGATTCTTGGCGAGGATGCCCATATCTACAATTTTACCTGTACTGACAGAAATAACAGCCATGACTCCATTCAATCCGGCAGTCAGGTTTCTTTCCGATCTGATGGCTCGGTGGCAAGGGAGGTTTCTCCGATTTCAACAGTGCAAAAGCGAAAGAACCCTGGGTATAAACCCCGCCGATATGAGAAGCAACGAAACACATCTGCGGACCACCGGCCTCGCACCACAACAGTGGAATCCGATAAGCTTCCCTATGACTTCGTGTCTGTCGATATAAAGAAATCGGTTACTGATGCTCCAGTGTTCCACGATGGAGATAACGAGGATCAGGACAAATTAATCAGCGGCGAGCTGCGCTGCTCACTTACCGCCCTGACGCCGCTGCTGGTGGCTCATGATCAGTATAATGCGAAAGATGTTTTAGGCTCGGAGGAAAACAACCTTGGCGAAGACAACAGTGATATTCTTCTCCCGGACGGCTGGGGGATTTCTTATCCGATAGCTGAGGACAAAAGCATCCTGGAACCGCTCAGGCTGGATGGCCGCGTACTGATCCCCGGATCATCACTAAACGGCATGCTGCGTCACAGCCTCGGCGCCTTGCTTTCCGCTCCCATGGAGCGCGTGGCCGAGCGCAGTTATTCCTATCGACCGAATCTCGGGTTTGAGCGATCTCTCGAATCTCGCGCCGCCGTGGTCGTTTCATCCCCGAATGCGTCAAGCGCAGGTTTGGTGGTAAACCTGCTGAAACTAGGCTACCGCCCTCGTTCATTGAATAATATGGTCAATAGAAAACCCAATGCAAAATCCGGCCATAAAATTTGCCGTTATTACGGTGGTTTGGACGGCCAAGGTCTATTAGCGAAACGGTCAACTCATCACTGGGTGAGCGTGGATAAATCCAAGTTTGACGTTGCCAAGCAAAATGTTTCAGTCTCAATCGTGAAACAGTATTATCGCACGCTGGAGCATTTGTCTGATACTGACGCTGGGCATATTTCCAGTCGCCATCCCAAAGTGAAGAAGGCCAATCACAAGCAACTAAAACAAGCATTTAAGGCGCTAAAAAGCCAATCCTTGCAACCAGGAAATCTCATATATGTTGAATGGGATAAGGGTTCCAAGGCAGTTACTTCTATGGGACATAACTTTCAATACCGCTGGCGTTATACTGATACAGTGCGCAATCGCTGGGCTGGCATGGCCGGGAAAGAGGAAGTCAGAGCGATTCTTTCCCCTTTGGAGCGCGAGAAATCGGTCAAGGATGCGGACGACAAACATTCACCTCCACAGCAGCTCAGCGGTGCAAGGCTATTCTTCGGTTATGCATCTTCTGACAAGAAGGACTCGGGGACGAAGGATATTGGCAGGGGCGATTTCACCAGACTGGCCGGCAGGATTTCCTGCAATATTGCTGTGGAGACTCCCAGGAATGGCGAGGGTATGAGTCGCTTCGTCGATGACGGCAAGGCCGTGCCGCTGAAGGCATTAGGCATGCCGCGCCCCAGTGCCGTTGAAAATTACCTGATTCAGCCCGATAAGAACAGTGATTTGCAGGTTACCTATGGCGACCTGCCGGGCGAGGGTGGTGGTGCGTTGCGGGGACGGAAGTTTTACCGGCACCAGCCCGATGCCGC
>CAZUWV010000071.1:0-8673 GCA_964624255.1 uncultured Zetaproteobacteria bacterium | reverse complement strand
TGGTTATTCCATTAGCAAGTACCGCAACGCCGGTATGGCCCGTACGCAAGGGTTCTGGGGCACGACTTATGGGTAAAGGGCAGGCCTAGGTCCTGCAAGTGATCGCACACACATAGCGCAACCTCTTGATTTATCTAGCCCGAACTATTCATAAATTCTGCCATGTCCTTCTTGTTCCTTTGTCCGCACCGAATCCCTCGTCGGTCGCCCGCATGCACGATCACGTGCAGGATCTAGATATTATTCGAGGTGTTCATCGCGCCGTTTTTCGATATGCACCCGGTTAACCCAGTTACCACTCAGATTCACGATTTCCAGCCGCACATCACCTATTTGCAGGCACATGGTTGCCTCTGGCTGGGTTCCCAGTCGTTCTGTGATCAAACCGCCCACGGTCGTGGCGCCTTCCTCTGGTAACTGAATGTCCAGCGCCTGATTAATATCGTGGAGGTTTACAGTGCCGGCGACGACCAGTGAGCCATCCGGTTGTCGCCACATTTCAGGAAGAACGGGTGTATCGGATTCATCTTCAATTTCACCAACAATTTCTTCAAGAATATCTTCCATCGTAATCAAACCATCGATATCGCCGTACTCATCAACAATGATCGCCATGTGCTGGTGATGATTCTGGAAATCAAAGAGTTGTTGCAGCGCATTCTTGTTGGCCGGGACAAATGGTAAATCGCGCCAGATAACGGTATCTCGAAGTGGGGAATGGCTATGTTGATATTTTACCAGATTACGTAAGTGTACGATGCCGATCAGTTGGTCTTTCTGCTCGTGGAAAACGGGGTAGCGCGAATGAGACTTGCAGATTGCTTCCTGTAGGCACTGGTCCACGCTGCATGAGGCATCCAGTACATCCATGTTTTTTCGCGGCGTCATCAGGGCTTTGACCGGGACTTCGTGCAGGCGCAGGCTATTCAGCAACATTTGTTCCCGGGCCGCATCGAGGACACCCGATTCCGCGCTTACATCAATAATTTTCGCCAATTCCTGATGTGTGAGTTCCGTGTCCGTGCCTTTGGGGATATTAAGGATGCGTTGCATCAAACCGATAATACTCATCAAAATGCCGGTTAACGGTGCGAGTAGACGCATGATCCATTGCAGTGAACTGGCTACATAACAGGCCATGCTTTCGGCGTGAGCGACTGCGATGGTTTTAGGCAATATCTCGGCCAGCAGGACGACGACGATGGTCATGGCAATGGTGGCATAGACGATACCAGCCTGCCCGAAGGCGGCCACGAAGATGGCCGCCGTGAAACTGGATGCAGCAATGTTGACGAAGTTATTACCCAAAAGAATTGCTGCAAGCATGTGCTCAGGTTGATTGAGGAGTTGCTCGGCCTTGCGTGCGCCTCGATTTCCCTGATCGCTTAACAGACGCAGGCGAAAGCGTCGGGCGCGCGTTAATGCGGTTTCCGAGCCAGAAAAAAATGCGGATGCCAGTAACAGGAAAAAAAGTATACCAACCGCTGTCGGCCAGGACAGCGCCATATTATTCATATAAGGCAGGGCTCTTGTGAGACAGACTCATGCGATGGTTTATTCAGGGGGAATCAAAGGGAAGATGTAACCATGACTGTACCATACGAACACCGAAGTAAGCTAAAAGCAGCAGTATATAGGCCGAAATAGCCATCCAGCTAGCGCGTTTCCCCTGCCACCCTGCCCGTTTGCGCATGGTCAGCAACAAGGCCAGAACGGTCCACGAGAACACAGACAAGATTACTTTATGTGATAACAGAACGAGGTGTCCTACCGACGCCCACTGCCAGATCAATCCAGTAAGTATACCTAGAGCCAAAAGCCATGTGGCGGAGCGAACCTGATCGTACATATGGTTCTCGACTTCCAGCAGGGAGGGGAGAGCCTGCACGATGGGTCCGATCCGCTTACGTTTAAGCGCACGGTCCAGTAGCAGATGCATAATGGCATGCAGCATGGCAAGCGTGAGTATGGCATAAGCCAGGAGCGAGAACAGGAGGTGGCTGGTTTCCATCGGCGAGCTCACCTGGATACGCAAAATAGGTGAATCAGGTAACAATGGCATGAGTAGCAGCAAGATGGCTGTTGCCGGAAGCAGGAACAGTCCCAGCCCGTGGGCACCATGGCGGAGAAGGCCAAGTACATAAATATATTGTACAATCAGTGTGCAAGCGGCTATGGAGGTGGCCAGACGAAACTCCAGTCCCCAATTGGTTATTGGCTCCAGTCTGATCAGAGCATAGAAGCTGATTAGCATGGATAGCGAAAGAATCAGGGTGAGGCCCCTTGTACCCAGGTGAGGCCGGCCCCACACGCCCGACCATAGAGCCCATGCGCAAATACCGGTAATACACCCGGAAACAGGGAACAGGTAAATGAATGTCATGTCACCGCCGCAGGGTGTAAGAGTTTGCATGCATATAGCGTGTTATATCGGATGAGTGGCGTATCCGCAATGCGCAGATGCGCCACTGTTGTTTTAACACGGTCTCTTCGCCGAGAGAAGAATCCGAGGAAGTTTTGTTTTTTTCACAATATTGTCGTAAAATCATAGGGGCAGCCTACCGATCCGGATACTACAATACGACCAGTCGATAGGATACAGTGCTTTTTAATCGGAGTTTTCGGGCAGTGTCTGTCTGCCCATCGTTCGCAGATGGGTGACAAGCAATAGCGGGTGGAACACCCAGCGTTTTTTGTTCATTATGGCTTGATGATACCATCTTCGCCTCCGACCGTGAGCGGTAAGTGGCTGTAACGAAAGAATATGGTCATTTATACGCCTGCATATGTACCAGATTGCCGCGGTGCGATTGAACAAAATTATAAGATGTAGTCTTTCTACATCGAATGTTTTGTAATTGAGCAACGCGTCAATCTAGTGCGTAGGCTGGATGGGGAAATGAGTATATTATTTGAGCCTCTTGCAAAACTCTGGGTGGATGGGCGGCAATCCCACTTTGAACCCATTTTCGGGATGGAATGAGGCGCATGGTGGTTCCATGGAGCGAAATTTCAGCACGGAAATGGGCTAGAATGGGGAAGCCGATCGCCGCTCACGAGTTTTGCAAGAGGCTCATTTGCTTACAGTCACTAAGGAGACTGGTACAAGCGATCCTGAGTGGGGCTGACTATGGAGAATGTTTGATGGCAGAGGGCGAGATAGCGCAAAATGCGGCAATAGGGGTACCCAACGGCGCGGGCTGCGCTGATGGTTGAAGGATCCATGAGATTACTTTCCAGCATATGGCTCCTGATTACCCGGCGCACTTTACGGGCTGTTCTTTGGCGTATGATCGCTTTGCTGTTTGTGCTGATGCTGGTATCGGCTGGCAGCGCATTTTTTCTGACGGAATATTTGGCATATTTATGGTTACCATCCGGCGATGCGTGGTATTGGCAGGTCCTGTCGTGGGTCGTGTGGCTTCTGTCGGCGGTATTGGCGCTGGCGATTGGCGCGGTAAGCTTTGCGGCGCTGGGTTCAGTGGCTGCGGCCCCTTGGCTGGATGAGCTGGTGCGGCGTACCGAGAGATTGACCGGCAAAGAGGTGGATGCGCAGGATATATCATGGTGGCAACAGGTCATGAATAGCCTGGCAAATTCAATTCGTCCGCTGTCTGGCCTGTTGGTTTGGGGGGCGGTGGCGCTAGTTCTGCTTTTCATTCCGCTGATTGGTCAGGTTGCGGCTACCATCATATGGGGTTATGCCAGCATTTGTTTTCTGAACTATGAATTTATGGACCCCGTGGCATCGCGCAGGGGCTGGGATTTCAAGCGTCGCAAGCAGGAGCTTGGGCGGCGCAGATTCTTTTATCTCGGGTTTGGTGGTATGGCGTTGGGGCTGATGCTCGTACCTGTGTTAAATCTCTTTGTTTTACCTGCGGCAGTGGTTGGTTTTAGCCGGGATGGAACAGGTAAGAATGCGGCTACAGGTGGGCTTCCCGACTAGTCACCGGTCCGGATACGTTCGACCAGCTCACGCACATCCGGGACGAAACCGTTGGCATAGAACGGATCTTCGGCGAAACGGTAGGCAGAATGACCCGCGAACATTAAATGCGAATCCGGATCGGCACCATGCGCAATCTCCTGCAGGGTCTTCTGGATACAGAAGCTGCGCGGGTCCGCTTTGCGTCCCGTCGTGCCAGCTTCGTTGGCCGCCCAGTTGGAGAATCTGCATTGTGACAGGCAGCCCATACAACTCAACTGGTCTTCCCTGATCTCCCTGGCCTTTTCGGGTGTGACGAATACCAGTGTCGAATCAGGTGTGGGCAACGCTTTGGCGTAGCCGTCCCGAATCCAGTTATCCGCGAGTTTTCGGTCGTATCTGGTCACGAACACCTCGCGGTGGCGGACGCCGAAGGTGATTGGAGAAATATGATCGCCGGACGGGTGGTCCATGAAGGGGATTTCACGGTCATTACGTTCGTACAATTCGTGCAGAAAGTTATTGTAGACTGCCGAGGAATAAAATCCGGTCGGTGAGAATTTGTTCAGCTTGATATCTCCATCTTTCAACAGGAGAAGACGTTTTTTCCACACATCGGAGATCGGACTCTCGCGGGTCAGAAGCGCGCGAGTGCCGAACTGGAAAGCAATGGGGCCAATGTCCGGGTTATCCAGCCAGTCAGACCATTCGCGAAGGTACCAGACTCCACCAGCCATAATAATGGACGTATCTTGCAGACCAAGGCTGTTCATGGTTCTACGCAGCTCGGCGACGCGCGGGTAGGGATCGCCCGGTTTCTCCGGGTCTTCGGCATTGGACAGGCCATTGTGGCCTCCGGCCAGCCATGGGTCCTCGTAGACGACACCGCCCAGCCATTCGGGAAATTTACGATAGGATCTGAGCCACAGGGCGCGGAAGGCGCGCGCCGAGGAAATAATGGGATAATAATGTACCCTGTATTGTGCCGAAATCGGTGCCAGACGAAAGGGCATACCAGCCCCGCAGGTCACGCCATGGATCAACCCTTTGGTACCTTCCAGAACACCCTGAAGGACGCGCTCGGAACCACCCATTTCCCACAGGATATTGGCATGGATACGACCTTCACCGCCGGCTACGTCATGGGCTATTTTCGCTTGGCAAATACCACCTTTAATGGCCTGGGCAACCAGCTCCTCGAAGCGTGTCTTGCGGCTTTTACCATGATAGACAGTGCGAATAATATTACCCTGCTCATCCATACTGTCCGCGTTAACAGCCGAAAACGTACCTATGCCGCCAGCTGCGGCCCATGCTCCTGAACTTTCTCCGCTGGACACAGCGACACCCTTTCCTCCCTCAACTAACGGAAGAACTTCCTTTCCAGACATCATTACGGGATTGAGCATCATGGGCGTGTATTGTCCTTTTGATCGAGTCGGTCTACATTGCCAAACCTAACTGACGAACAGGTGGCTGGAAACATGATGATTGGCATCCCCAAAGAAATCAAGAATCGGGAACATCGGGTAGCACTTACCCCTGACGGGGCGCGGCAACTGGTGCAGGACGGGCATCAAGTATGCGTGGAGCATAACGCGGGCGGGGAAAGCGGCTTTTCCGATACGGATTATGAAACTGCAGGTGTATCTATCGTCGCAGTGCCTGAGGATGCATGGGCGGCTGAGCTTGTTCTCAAAATCAAGGAACCACTACCGGAGGAATACGTCCACCTGAGGTCCGGGCAGTGCCTGTTTACCTATCTTCATCTGGCTGCGGCGCCTGCGTTGCTGGATGCGTTGCTTGAAAGGGGTGTGCGTGCCATTGGCTATGAAACGGTGCAGGCCGATGATGGAAGTTTACCGCTACTTGCGCCCATGAGCAGAATTGCTGGGCGTTTGGCAACCCAGATTGGCGCATCGTTGTTACAAAAGGAGAATGGGACTCTATACCCGGGGAGAGGCGTGTTGATGGGCGGTATTACCGGCGTCAAGGCGGCGCGCGTGCTGGTGGTCGGCGGTGGGAATGTTGGCTGTAACGCTGCGGAAGTGGCTCTGGGTATGGGTGCATCGGTGCAAATACTGGATGCCAGTGTGGGGTGCGTATCCTCGTTGCGTCAGCAGTTCGCGGAGGCCGGAGATGCTTGTGAAATACGTTTCTTTGCCGAACAACTGATGTTCGAATCGCTGGAGACCTGCGATTTATTGATCGGTGCGGCACTTATTCCGGGGGAGCGTGCGCCCACCCTTCTCACACCATCGTATCTGGAGCGCATGAAAGGCGGCGTTTTTATGGATGTAGCCATTGATCAGGGAGGTATTTCGCAAACCAGTCGACCGAGCACCTATGATGAACCTGTGTATGTTGAGTCGGGTGTTCTCCACTGTTGTTTACCCAATCTCCCTGCCACAGTGCCGCTAAGCGCCACCCAGGCATTAACCCATGTGACGCTTCCTTTTGTTCGGTATCTGGCGAACACCGGCATGGATGCGGCAGGCGAGAATGCCGCGCTTGCCCGTGGCGTAAACACATGGGATGGCCACACTACACACAGGGGTGTGGCGCATGCTTTGGGCCGCGATTATACACCACTTTCCATGCTCTGATTCCAGTATTTGACAAGGGGAAATTCATAGTCTATATCTAGTTTTCTTATGAAAAATACGGTGTTGCCTCACTCCCCCCACAAAATACCGGACATGTCAGGAGATTCTTCCAAGAATTTTTTTCTGATGTGCAACTATTTGAAGTTATTGATGTTGATTGCGGGCGGGGAACTTATCATCATGCTGACATTCGTCGGGTTGGGATGGAGCCGTTCCATGGATCCAGTGGTTCTTGCCGTACTCGATCCATTGCTCCTGAGCCTTATACTTTCCGTCCCCATCTACCGCTGGGTGGTGCTGCCCCTGCGTGCGCACCTGGATGTTGCGCATGATGAGCTACATCTGTTGGCTACGGCCACGAATCAATCAGGTGAGGCGGTGATTATCACGGACAGGCATGGGCGTATTGAGTTCGCCAACGCAGCGTTTGGCCGCATTATGGGCGTTGCACCAAAAGAGATGCAAGGTCGCGATATCCACGAGTATGAGCCGCGTATGGAGGGAGTGGACTGGCGGCAATCATTTCTGAACTGCGTGGTGCGGCAGGGGAATACCTGGCGGGAAGAGATTCGGGAGAAATGCTGGGGCGGGGGAAAGAGCACCCGAACCGTTGACTATTCTACTACGCCTATCCGTGAACATGGCCGCATTACGCATTTCGTCACCGTCAAGCGGGACATTAGTTCAACGCGTGACCTGGAGCAACAGTTGCGACAGGCGCAGAAAATGGAGGTGGTCGGTGCGCTGGCCGGAGGCATTGCCCATAATTTCAATAATATGCTGGCTGCGCTCAATGGTAATGTATATCTGCTCCGCGCCATGCTGGATACAGGCTGGGATACGGATAAGGCTCGCACGAAACTGGATACAATGGACGGAGTTATTATGCGCGCCGCGGAGCATATTCGTGGGTTATTATCCTTTGCCCGTAAGGGGCAGATGGATGTTCATATCTTTCCGCCGGGTCCGCTGGTTAAGGAAACACTGAAACTGGCGGCCTCCAGCGTCCCGGAGAGCATCCGTCTGGAAACGAATGTGAGCAATGAAACCATGTTGGTGAACGGCGATGCGGCGCAATTGCAGCAGGCACTACTGAATCTTATCAACAATGCCGTGGATGCGCTGGAAGGCGTGGAGGGTGGATTGATTCGTGTGGGCACCGAAAGGGTAGACATGACTGGTGGACAGAACGTATGTATCAGCGTGGCGGACAATGGGTGCGGTATGCCCAAACACCTGATAGGCAAGGTGTGCGATCCATACTTCACCACCAAATCTGAAGGCAAGGGGACGGGGTTGGGTTTGGCTATGGTCAGCGGTATGGCGGATCAATGCAAGGGGATGCTTTCAATCAAGAGCCGTAAGGGCGGGGGGACGACGTTTCGTCTTTGTCTGCCACTGGTAGAGCGAGAGAAGGAAGCTTCCGGGAAGAAGGTGGCGAAAGCGACAGAGGTTTCGGGGCAAGGAGAATGTGTGCTCTGGGTGGATGATGATGACGATGTACGCAAGGTTGGGGCGGAGGCGCTACGCAGTAGCGGGTTTCGCGTGGTTACTGCGGCGAACGGGCGAGAGGCGCTAAGCGTATTCCTCTCCCGGCGCCTCGAGATCCGAGGTGTGGTGATGGATGTGGTTATGCCGGAGATGGGCGGCGTGAAAGCGGCGCGGCGTATGCGCGAGGTGCGTCCCTCTCTGCCCATCATCCTGATGACCGGGTACGATAAGGGCGGCGAAGCAAAGAGTGCCTGCGATGAGGGTGTTTGCGATCATGTGGTAAGCAAGCCCGTCGATCCCGGTAAGCTGGCCGCTATGCTACAACCCATGATGCGAGACTGATACTTCCGTAAAGTCCGATCTGGATATCAGAAGTGGCCACGTTAATCTGCGGCTCGCGCTGCAGCGATGGCGGCAATATTGAGGATATCGTCCACACTGGCTCCGGTCTGTAATACATGCGCCTGTTTGGGCAGGCCCAGTAAAATGGGACCGATGGCCGTACCGCCGCCCAAATCCCGCAATAACTTGTAGGCGATATTACCAGCCTGCATGGTCGGGAATATCAGTACATTGGCGGGTTCTTTCATTCTGGTGAATGGATATTGACTAAGCAGTTCCGGGTTGATGGCGGTATCAGCCTGCATTTCA
>CAZUWV010000070.1:0-8682 GCA_964624255.1 uncultured Zetaproteobacteria bacterium | reverse complement strand
AGATTACGCAGGATGTACGCGACTATGCCAGGGAACATGGCCTGGAAACGCGCGATGCACTCGACGCAGGCATGACCGACCAGTCTGAACAGTTTATGAAGCAGGGAAGCGAGATTTACCACAAGGCCTGACCCCCACAAGAATCAATGTTGCTTCTTGTGGGGGAGTACGGATAGCTGCGAGAATGCGGGATTCATGGGAAGGTAAAATCCCTCTGAAAATCATTCAGAACCCCTATGCAAAAGCCCTGTCAGGAATATAAGGAGATAACCATGCTAACTGCCAAAGATATTATGAATCCGGACCCGCCGCATTGCAGCATGGATACGCCGGTAAACGACGTGCTTTCGCAACTGGCGTCAACGGATGCCTCCGGTCTACTGGTCGTGGATGAGGAGCAACGATTACAGGGTGTGATTACAGAATCCGATCTGGTAGACCAGCAAGCCAGATTGCATGTACCCACAGCCATTGCCGTCTTCGACATGGTGATTCCACTGGGAGAGAATCGTTTCGAGCGTGAGCTCGCGCGCCTGCAGGCACTTACGGCAGGTGATCTAATGACCAGCCCCGTTCAGACGGTTACGCCTGATACGGCCCTGAACGATATTGCCGCCATGATGAACGATGGCGATATGCATTGCCTGCCAGTGGTCGGTGGCGATACCATTGAAGGTGTGATTACCCAACATAATGTGATTAAGGCCCTGGCACATCGCCGACCCGCCTGATTTCAACCCGGACCATTCCATGCCGGTCCGTCTGGTTAGCGAAGTGGAGACCCGTGCTTTCGCCTCTGACTTCGCCGCATCATTAGAGCCGGGGAACTGCGTGGCTCTTTACGGAGAGTTGGGCGCGGGAAAAAGTGTATTTGCCCGCGCGGTGATGCGAACCCTGGGTGTGAATGACAAGGCAATGCCGAGTCCGACATTCTCACTTATCCAGGAATACACCGGGGACGGGTGCAGAATTGCGCATATGGACTGGTATCGGCTGGAGTCGCCCGAAGACATTGAAATGCTGGGTGTGAGTGAGTACTTTCAACCGCCGTGGATATGTTTAATCGAATGGCCCGAACGTGCGCCGCGGTTGCTGCCGAACACCGCTATTAACATTCGGATGGCATGCGTAGACGATGATCCGGCTATCCGCCTAATTAACCTGGACCATTCATAAATGCTGCCGCGCCCTTAATTGTTCCTTTGTTCGCACCGAATCCCTCGTCGGTCGCCCGCATGCATGGCTACGGCCTCCTTCCTCGGAATCCGTTGCGAACAAAGGTCCGGTGCAATCATCACGGCGATTTATGAATAGTCCAGGTCAGATGTATAAGGAGCCGTTACAGACCTCCTGACGGACGATGGGATGCTTGCCAAAAACGGGTGAATGTAGAATGATACAGCGTAGTGTAGTGTAATCTCGCGTGGGTCATGCGGGTTACCACGGGAGTTGATATGGGTATGGAACTGACTGAAGCCGCCGCAGAAAAGATCCAGGGGCTGCTGGCCAAAGAAAAAAACGATGCGTTGCATCTGCGTATCTTTGTTTCCGGAGGGGGTTGCTCCGGTTTTCAGTACGGATTCACCTTCGATGAGGAAGTGAAGCAGGATGATACGCTGGTGGAGAGCCGCAGCGTTAAGTTGCTGGTGGATGCCATGAGCCTCGACCTTCTCAAGGGATCCGAAGTTGACTACCAGAGTTCGCTGCAAGGCGAATCGTTCGTCATTCGCAATCCAAATGCGGGAAGCACCTGTGGTTGTGGTCAGTCGTTTACGCCCTCGGAAAGTAGTTCAGGCTGTGCCAACGCAGGCTATTGATAAAAGAGAACTCCTCCTGCCATTATCTTCATCGACCAAAGCGTAGGGTTTCTTGATGGCTGTATCCGCCTTAAAGGTGAAAAATCTGCGCAAAATTTACAGTAATGGAAAATCCGCTCTCGCCGGTGTGGATATTGATGTACCCAAGGGTGCGTTCTACGCGCTCCTGGGACCAAATGGGGCGGGTAAGAGCACATTAATCAATATCCTGGCCGATATTGTCCGCCCCTCATCCGGAGAAGCATACTTGATGGGCCACGATATGTTTCGCGACAAGGCGTGGTGCAAGCGTCACCTGGGTGTCGTACCACAGGAAATAGCCTTTGATCCATTTTTTAATCCGCGCGAAATGTTGCGGATTACCTCCGGTCTGTTCGGGTGCAAGCCCGATAACATGTGGATTGACGAGTTACTGGATATCCTTGAGCTCTCCACCCATGCTGACAAGAATGCACGGCAGCTTTCCAGCGGTATGCGCAGGCGTTTGCTGGTGGCCCTGGCGCTGGTCCATAAACCTCCATTGGTCATCCTCGACGAGCCAACAGCCGGGGTGGATGTCGAGTTGCGCCGCCGCTTGTGGGATTTCATGCGCAAACTGAACCTGGAGGGGACAACAATATTATTGACCACGCATTATCTCGAAGAAGCTGAAGAGCTATGCGATCATGTAACCATCATCAATCAGGGACGAGTGGTAACCGATCGCTCCATGCAAGAATTGATGCATGATGATGCCGGACGCTACCTATGGCTACGTTATGATGACGGGTTCACCATGTCCGGTGAGGATATACTGGCGTTGGCAGATTTTCATCCACGCACCAGTGATCAAGGCGTCTGCCTGACGCTACGTCACGGAGAGCCGGATGAAACCAATTTCCATGAGGCCTATCAGGCGGCGGTGTCGCGCTTTGGCGCACCGGCGGATGCAGGTGTACGCCAGGAAAACCTGGAAGATGTATTTATCCGCCTGACGCATGATGGAGATAGCCCGCAAGGAGACAGGGCTTGAAGTCCGCCAATCCGCGCGGTGCATGGACGCTGTTTCAGCGCGAAACGCGGCGCTTCATGAATGTGAAAATGCAAACCATCGTAGCCCCTGCATTGACCGCGATTTTATACCTGCTGGTTTTTCACTACGCCATGGGCCCGCGCAGCGTGCCAGGACTGAATGTCAATTACTTTTCCTTCCTGATTCCAGGACTGGTGATGATGTCCATGCTGCAGAACGCGTTCGCCAATACTTCCGGTTCCATGATTGTCGGCAAGGTGATGAACGTACACATCTATCTACTAATGGCGCCGCTTTCTGCGGTTGAGGTGGTGGGTGCATTCCTGGCTGCCGCCGTGATGCGCGCGCTGACAGTTGCCACTGTTCTGCTCCTGGTCCTCGTACCTTTTACCGCACTGACGTTCGCGCATTTCGGCCTGATTCTTCTCTATGGTGTGTGTGGAAGTATCCTGATGGGAGGATTCGGCCTCATTGCCGGCATGTGGTCGGACAAGTTCGATGATATTGCGCTGATCAATAATTTTATCATTATGCCGCTGACCTTTCTTTCCGGTGTGTTTTATTCGGTCGACCAGTTGCCGCCATTCTGGCAGGAGGTGAACCGCTTCAATCCCTTTTTCTACCTGATCGACGGCTTCCGTTACGGATTTCTCGGGGTAGGAGATACCAACCCCTTCACTGCCATGTGGGTGGTCAGTGGTGCAACCCTCCTCTGCATGGCCACTTGCTGGGGGTTGTGGCGCATCGGCTGGCGGCTAAAGGAATAGCTAGCCCTGCCCTTTACCCACAAATCATGCCACAGAACCCTTGCACACGGGTCAGACCAAGGCGCGGTGCGCAGATAATGGTTATTCCATCGGCAAGTGCTGCAATGCAGGTATGATCCGTGTGCAGGGGTTCCCTTCGGGCGAGTCACCCGGCGGCCATCTACTGCGTTGCGCTCCCTTGCAATGGAACAACCATTGCGGTGGGGAGCGCGCCTTGCATATGACCACCGGATGACTCGCTGTAGCACGATTTGTGGGCAAAGGGTAGCGCTAGCCTGCATTCAGCTTATGAGACGCGATAACCTGGCTATTTTGCCAAGACCGGATAAAATGGTTTCAGCCTGAGAGCCTGGCCCCTTGCCTATGCGGCGCTCATATCCTCACAAAGTATGGGACAGCCATAAGCGCGATTCCAGCAGCGACGAGCAGGATAGTGTTGGTGACAAAATACGGAAAGACCATGAGGAGTAACCCACAAACCAGCGGGACAACCGCCTTCTGTTTTTTTCCGTACACGAAGAAGGCGAATCCGAATGAACCAAAGAGTAAACCCCAAAGAGACAACCAGCCGCTCAATGCGGCCTCGCAAAGCGTTCAACGCTTATGGGTACAAGTCCTCCATATGTGAATCCCGCCGTCATGGCAAAACGATGGTACAAACATTAGCCCGAGGCAAGGATGGAGGCCCAAACCCAGTGCCCTGTCCCATAGAAAAGTATACCAGAGCCTACAAGGGGTCATGGCAAGGCGCGCTCCAAAGGTCATGGCGCGCCCTTGGCGAGGGGTGCAGCGCCGCATTGGTTTCTTGGGGTGGCTCCCTTCGGACAAGTGCTGGCAGGCGTGCTTTTCTACAGGACAGGATACTGGAAGGAGGCGATGACCACCTGGAATAATGATACCTAGATCCTGCAAGTGTTCGCACACACATAGCGCAACCCCTTGATTCATCTAGCATATCGAAAAATACTCATCACCAATAAGGTGACAACATGTTTTTTCAATACACTATATAAACCAATGTCTTACACTCTGCATGCACGACCATTTGCAGGATCTAGGTGATATTTCATAAAACAAGAGGGAAAACTCATTAGGCATGGCCAAACAATCAAAAAGCAAGGCAAAACGAAAAACCTCGGCATGGTTCCAGCGGCATACGAATGATCCACATGTACGTCGCGCGCGGAAGGAAGGAAAACGCTCACGCGCAGCTTTCAAGCTTACTGAAATCATCGATAAATATGGATTATTACGGTGCCAAACCAGCGTAGTCATTGACCTCGGATGCGTACCGGGATCATGGAGCGCGGAACTGGTGCGGTACACGGGAACGCACGGTTTGATTATCAGCGTTGATTTGCTCGATATGAAACCGCTTGAAGGTGTGCATTTCATTCAGGGTGACTTTACCAAAGCCGATACGCTGGCCCGCATGAATGATGCGCTGGCCGGGCAGCGAGTAGATATGGTGGTTTCGGATGTGGCCCCGGAGATGAGTGGCCAGAAAATGGTCGACCAGGCGCGTATCATCAGCTTGAATGACATGGTACTGGATTTCGCCGTTCATCGCCTGCGTGAGGGTGGGGACCTGTTGCTCAAGAGCTTTATGGGTGAGGGTTTTGATGCGTTCAGACAGGGAATGGGCGACTGCTTCGCCAGCGTCAAAGTGGTCAAACCCGCAGCAAGCCGTAAATCATCCAGTGAGGTTTATCTTCTGGGGCAACGATTCCGCCGATAATCGTGCGGGAACATATCCTGTCGCGAAGAGCGTTTCCTATCGGGCTAAATCCGAACGGAGTCCTGGCGGCGGATAATTTCACCCATGCTGCGCACAATAAATGCCATGAGCTTCAGCGCCAGATCGGAATGCTCCTGCATCAGCTGACGAAAGTGTCCACAGGAAATTTTATACACTTCGCAAGGCTTATCAGCGGTTACGCTGGCGATAGAGGTCTCATCACCAAAGAAGCTGATCTCACCGAAGGTCTTTACCTCTTCCCTCGAACTGAGTGTTACGACATGGTCCACATGTTTCTGCGTAATGGTAACGCTACCGGACCGTAATAAATACAGGTTCTGGACCGATGTTCCCTGATGAATAATGGGGATATTCTCCGGCACAAACTCCACCTCGATCATTCTGGTCAGTACCGCTTTGTCCTTATCGGAAAAATCAACCACGCGCAGTTGCTTTTTCAGCCATGTAAAATCAATATGCATTGTCACCCCTCTTCTCCGGCCATGTAATGACCAAGTTTATACGTCGATCGCGAAACTCTGGGAGGGTAAGCGGCGATCCCATCCTGGCTATCAATACCGCTACATCCTTACTTCCTCGTACCTGCCTGCACGACGTGCATAGGCAAACGCAACCCGTCGCGAGGGATTCACGAATAATTACAGGCCAGAACTGGCATACTGCCTCAAGAGGCGATTTTTGTCCAAAAATACGAACACTTAAATCAATAGAAAAGTAGTAAGACTATCCATGCTTCTCATCCCAACGCCTGTGAAACCTCCTACCGTTCCCGCACTATCCCGAGCGGGGAGCCCGTCGATGCGTCAGATCGTTCTTGCCAGTTGTACGCCCAGCCAGGAAAGCACAAAACAGACTAGCGCCTGCCCCAATACGTTGGCGGCGGCCAACACGAACACGCCCTGCTGCATCAGGCGTACGGATTCCAGTGAATAAGTGGAAAACGTAGTGAAAGCTCCCAGAAATCCGATCGTAACAGCTAAACGCCATAATTCCCCAACAGTTGAACGCTCAATCAGGTAGACGAACAGAAAACCGAGCAGGAAGCTTCCCAGCGCATTCACCACAAACGTCCCCCATGGGAATGCCCCGTTCGTCGCTCGCTGCACCACACCGGCCAACAACCAGCGCAATGACGCGCCCACGGCACCGCCTGCCGCTATAGCCAGTAAATGTCTCATTTTTTCCACCCCTGTAATTGATTATTGTGAGCCTACCGCAACCACTGAAAGATTCCACCCCCTCGGACACCACCGTCCGTATCCAAACGAGAGTTTCTTCTATACTGGCAATAACACCAAGCCATGATACTGTAACAAAGTTCTATGGACGCTTCGCGCTGCAATAGGGAGGGCGTGCTGCAGGCAGGGGGAGGGCATGGCAAGCGCGGGAATGGGCCAAACATCTGGCAGTAAAAGCTTCTTTTGGATGAAACTCCGCGAGAAGCGAAAGAAATGCGAAAATATTTGAAGGCTTTGTTGCCATTGGCTATCGTCCTGGCATGCGCCGGTAACGCCCATGCGAATGCGCTGAGCGATATTATCCGAAACACCAGGGTGGATGGCAGCATCCGCGCCTACTACTTCACCCGTCAGTTTGGTCCGCGTGCCACGGCAACCAAAAACAACCTCAGAGCGTTCAGCCTGACTGCCCGGTTAAACTTGACTACGGCACCGTTTGCCGGAGGGTTTGGTTTCGGTGCAACCCTATTGACCGCCCAGTCTCTGGGTATCAATAACGGCCCGATCAATAACATCGACACCACACTGATGGGTGCCAGGGATCAGGTGACCGCGCTTGGCCAGCTTTATCTACAGTACCGGCGCCCCTGGTATATGATTCGTATCGGCGACCAGATACTCAACACACCATGGATGAACTCTTCCGACACGCGCGCCATGCCAGCTTCATTCCAGGCTCTCTATGCCGACATCACGCCGATCGGGCATGTGCAGCTCTATGCCATCCGTCAGACCGCGTGGAAGTCGCGCACCTCGAAGAGCTACTTTCATAATAACCTATACTACAAGAGCAACTGGGGTGGCGATGACTCGCATGGCGGCCAACCCTATACCTTGCCCGGCAGCACGCCCACCACCACGCAAAAATCCGGCGGCACCCTGGCTCTCGGTGTTGCCTATAACGACATGGGTATCAAGGCGCAGTTCTGGTACTACGACTTCTACAAGTTTGCTCGCACATTCTACGGCGATGCCAAATACACCTACGATACCGGCACCGGTTTCGACCCCTTCGTCGGTATCCAGTTTCTGAACCAAAGGCAGAGAAACAGCATGTTCAGCCAGTACGGCGTAACAGCCAACGGCCTGGGTGGAAATGTCAAATCCAACGTTCAAGGTGCCATCATCGGTATCAACATTCCGCATGGCGTACTCTCCGTGGCTTACGACAAAGTGTTCTACGAGGCTCACTCATTCGGCGGCGGTATCATCATATCCCCGTTCACGGCCAACTATGCAACCGACCCTCTATGGACCACCTCGATGATCCGTGGCATGGTCGAACTCGGCCCCGGAAATTCGTGGAAGGTCAAAGGTTCCTACAAGGTGCTGAATGACTCGATCAAACTGGTTGCAGCCTATGCCGCGTACAAGACTAAATTCAAGGGCAACAGCAACAACATTTACTTCGATGCCACCTACTTCTTCTCGGGTTCCTACAAGGGTCTGTCACTGCGTAATCGCTTCGAAATCAGTAGGGGTCACGCAGCCAACGGTGCAGACCGATTCGTCTACAACCGTGTCATGATGCAGTACAAGTTCTGATTCCACCGCAAATACCGTACGATTCATGAGGATAATACGGCGCTGGAGCCTGTCGGGCTTAAAGGGGTCACAGCGGTGCAAATAAAAGCTTGCACCGAAATAAGGAACGTGCTTTCATCACCGAAACACGGATGGAGTTCCCTGTTGCTATCATGCTAATGACTCCTGTATTATTCCATTTATGGAAGGAGTTTTGTGTGATCCTAGTACCCTATCCCGCAGAAAAACATACCACCAGAACCAACCCATGGAACCAGGGCCAGGCGCGTCCCGAAGGTAGTGGCACGCCCTTGGCGAGGGGTGCAACAGGGCCTTATTTTTTTTGGTTGGCTCCCTTCGAGCTCGTGCGGGCGAGCATGCAGCTGCGTTGCACGCGTTTGAATTGGCGATGGCCAGTCCCGCACTCGCGCGCCTTACCACACATTCCTCCAGCACTTGCTAATGCTGCGATTTTCTATGGGACAGGACGCTAGATGGGCAAGCATGTGTTGTTCAATCTCCTGCAAGTGCTGGTGGTCATGGGGTTCTCACCGCTGATGATCGG
>CAZUWV010000069.1:0-8860 GCA_964624255.1 uncultured Zetaproteobacteria bacterium | reverse complement strand
ACTGACCCTGCTGGAATTATATGCGCAGATGAAGAAAATAGATGACAGCCGGTAAGCACCTTTACCAATAGTTGGTAAACCTGCCCACGACACGCTATGGGAAGGGGCGAGTACGGTTTCGTTGTCCGCCGACATCCTCATGTGCTAATCTTGCGGTATGAGTAGCGCAACCTTTGATACGCTGAAGTATGCCAAGCGGCTTGAGGCCGGAGGCTTCGATACGAAACAGGCCGAAGCATTGGCTGAAGCGCAGAAGTCCGCCATGAGTGAAGCATTGGATACGCAACTGGCTACCAAGGGCGATATTGTGCATCTAGATAAGCGTATGATTATCATGGACGGCAGGATCAACCTTATTCAATGGATGATTGCCTTCAATCTTGCCTTCACCATGGCGATGCTTTGGAAGGTTTTAAGCCCATAGTGACATGAACATTCTGGCGGTACTTCTGGCGGTATCTGAAAATACGGAAACGTGATAATTCAATGATAACAGACTGTTACGAGTGCAATGTGACGGACACCCTCTCCGCCATATAAGTTAACCTGCATTATTCACGAATACTGCCGCGCCCTTGCTGGTTCCTTTGTCTGCACCGGATTCCCCGCCGGTCGTCCGTATGCATGGCTACGCTCTCCTTCCTTGGAATCCGGTACAGACAAAGGTCCGACGCAATCATCGCGGCGATTCATGAATAATGCAGGTTAACACTAGAGCCAGTTGCAAAACCCTGGGTGAATGAGCGGCAATCCCACGTTCAGTCCATTCTCAGGAAGCAAATGGCGATGTCTTAAAAACTCGAAATTCAATTACTCATAAGCCAAGATCATTCAATTTACCCGGATGGTCAAACCAGCCTGGATCCACTTTGACCCACAGTTTCAGGTTTATGTGACAAGCAAACAAATCCTCCAGACCCTTCCTAGCTCTCGTGCCTATGGATTTCATGCGCGCGCCGCCCTTGCCGATCAGCATCGGTTTATGGCGCTCCCCACCAACCAGAATGACGGCTTCAATCTCCATCCCTGTTTCCGACTCGTGAAATACTTCGATATCCACGGCTGTCTGGAACGGAATCTCCTGCTGCATGGCGAGGAAAACCTGCTCGCGTACATATTCAGCAGCCAGTTGGCGCTGGGTCTGGTCCGTATACCAGTCCGGTGCATAAATGGGCGGGGCCACCGGCACATGTCTTGTCAGTTCATCCAGAAGCGCATCCATTTGCACCCCCCTTCTGGCGGATATGGGGATGTAGGCTTTGGCATTCGGATCAAGCCGTTGAATTTCGGCTAGCCGGGGCAGCAATGCGTCATTTTTTGCTTTATCCATCTTGTTTAAGACATGAATTCGGGGTTGCGGCAGTCGCCCGTCGGCGAAGCGTTCAATCAAAGCGCATGTGCCACGGTCAAGAGGGGCGCTTACGTCCTGCATCACGGCCAAGACATCGGCCTCCGCCGCCGCAGCATAGGCCACACGCACCATATTCCGGTTTAACTGTTTATTGCCCTTGTGAATGCCGGGCGTATCGACAAAAACAAGCTGCCGGGATGCATTGGTATGAATACCAAGGATGCGATGCCGGGTGGTTTGTGGTTTGGGCGTAACAATCGCCACCTTGGCCCCAATAATCCGGTTCATCAATGTAGATTTTCCTACATTGGGTCGCCCGAGGAGTGCGACCGAGCCGCAGCGAAACAATTCGTCCGGCATGGATTTAACCTTCATTATTCATAAATTGACTCTTTCTTTATATGCTTCTGACGCTGTGTGCATCATACAAGCGCATGAACGGACAGGTGGTGGCATGCCTGATTCGCAGCCTCCATCTCCGCCGCCTTCTTTCTCTCGCCCATACCTTTTCCAGCCTTATTGCCGTCCACATGGCACTCGGCTTCGAAACGGCACTGGTGCCCTGTGCCTAGGTCGCGCACCACATACTGTGGCAATCCCAGACCATGCGCCTGCGTGAATTCCTGAAGGCGGGTCTTCGCATCGCGGCTATCTACCCGGTCCGCACCATGCAGCGAATCCGCCCATGCCTCCAGTACAAGCGCACGGGCATCCTCCCAGCCACCGTCAAGAAACACCGCACCAATGACTGCTTCAACGGCATTGGCCGCAATGGATGTTGATTTAAGCCGTTCATCTCCGTCGCGCTCTCCGCTGCCAACGCGAAGATGGATAGCGAGCTTCCATTCGCGGGCAATCGTGAGCAGACCATCCTTGCATACCATGGTTGCGCGCATGCGCGTCAGTTCCCCCTCGTCGGTATGTGGAAATTGTTTACAGAGCCTGGCGGCGATAACTGCCCCGAGGATGGCATCACCCAGAAACTCCATACGTTCCATATGTTCGCCAGATGTGGACCTATGGGTTAAAGCCCGCTCCATTAAGGCCCTGTTTCGAAAATGGTAGCCAATCCGATCCTCCAAACCACCCATGCTAGGGCGTCACCGCGAAGGGTCCAAAATGATAGTCAAGGCGTGCCTTATCGCGCAATTTATCCATACCCTTCAAATCGCCGGCCGTATAACCTTCATCGGAATCTGTGTTTTCAGGCGGTCCCAGCAGCCATAGCGTGACATGATAGGCTGAGGAAATCTTAACCGTGTGTCCATCCGTCTTGATTTGAAGGTGATCATAAAATTCTATTGGCAGATCATTGCGATCGATGTATTCGGCATGAAGGAGATCCGGAAGTTTGGCACGAATCACTGTGGCGGACTGTTTGGAAAGGTTCTTCACAATAGTATCAAATACATCCTGCACCTCCCACTCGGTTTTATAGACCGGGATGATGTTATAGGCAGCCCATATTCCGGCACCCAGAGCCGACAGGATACACAACAGTTTCATCACCGGATCAGGTGTCCGATACGGTTCCAGCGTACCGCATCTTTATGCCCGTTCCACGACCACCACACAATGGCGGCGCGACCCACCAGATAGGATTGTGGCACAAAACCCCAAAATCGGGAATCACGCGAATTGTTACGGTTGTCCCCCAAGACCAGATAATGGCCCGGCGGCACTTTCCATTCGCCGTCACGTATGGAAAAGCTCTTGCGCAATACCTCGTGATCCACATTGAACAGCCGCTCTTCATATAATCCAGATACGTCTGCCTCTCCATCCGCCATAAAGTAGGTCCGCTCCCCAAGTTTTTTCAGAGGCATTTCCATACCGTTTATATATAATCTGTTCTTTTTGTAAAGAATATCATCACCCGGCAATCCGATGACGCGCTTGATATAGTCCTCACTACGATCCTTGGGATAACAGAATACGGCAACGTCACCGCGCTTGGGTGGATGTGGAAAAAATTGCAGATTGGTAAATGGAATACGCAGTCCGTAAGGGTAGCGAAGCACAAAGATATAATCGCCTACGTCCAGCGTCGGCACCATGCTGGAAGACGGAATCTTGAAGGGCGCCACGATAAAGCTGCGGATGATAATCGCGATGACAGCGATCACCAGCAACGATTCGCCCCACTCTCTCCAGACACCTTTTTTTTTCGTCATTTCAGTTCTCCTCTCCCAGTCTTAACACCGCCAGAAACGCTTCCTGCGGCACCTCGACGCTGCCAATGGACTTCATACGTTTTTTGCCCGCCTTCTGTTTCTCCAGCAGTTTGCGCTTGCGCGTAATATCACCTCCGTAGCATTTGGCCGTTACGTTCTTGCGTACCGCCTTCACCGTTTCGCGGGCCAAGATACGGCCACCAATGGCCGCCTGCAAGGGAACATCAAATTGTTGTCGGGGAATCAATTGTCGCAATTTCTTTACCAGTTCCCGGCCACGGACTTCGGCGATCGAACGATGCACAATCAGCGACAGCGCATCCACAGTCTCGCCATGTACCAGAATATCCAGTTTCACGACGTCACCGGCGCAAAATTCTGCCAGCTCATAATCCATGGAGGCATAGCCGCGCGACACGGATTTCAGACGGTCATAAAAATCGATCACCATTTCTGCCAGTGGAAGCTTATAGACGAGCATGACTCGCCCCTGACCGATAAATTTCATATCCTGCTGCGTTCCACGCCGGTTCTGACACAGTTTTATCATAGCACCGACATGCTCCTCAGGCGTGAATATGCTGGCAAGTACGGTAGGTTCTTCGATGCTGTTAATACGCTGAGGTTCAGGGAACTCGCTGGGGTTAGAAATATCCCTGATGGTTCCATCCGTCGTTGTCACCCGGTAAACAACGCTCGGTGCAGTACTGATTAGGTCGAGGGTATATTCCCGCTCCAGCCGCTCCTGTACGATCTCCATGTGCAGCATACCCAAAAACCCGCAACGGAAACCCAGACCCAGCGCCGAGGAGCTTTCCGGCTCGAAGCTAAACGCCGGATCGTTCATATTCAGTTTCTGGAGTGCATCGCGCAATTCGGCGTACTCGCCAGAATCCGCAGGGTAAAGACCGGAGAAGACCATCGGCTTGGGTTCGCGGAACCCTGGCAACGGCGTATCCGCCGGGGATCTATCCAGCGTTACGGTGTCGCCGACCTTCAGGTCAGCCAACTGCCGGATACCAGCAATTAAGAAACCTACCTCGCCCGAATGCAATGCATCGCGCGACACAGGCTGTGGCATAAATATTCCAATATCCTGAACCTCGTAGCTTGTGGCCGCAGACGTGGACATCAAACGCACTTTATCACCCCTGTTCAGTACGCCTTCAAATACCCGTACCAGCGCCGCTGCGCCGACATAGGCATCGAACCATGAATCTACCACCAATGCCCGCAAAGGCTTATCATCGCGGGACTTCGGCGCTGGCACGCGCGCCACGATGGCCTCCAGCACATCGCCAACGCCCTCACCCGTCTTTGCGGAGATAGCCACCGCCTCCGATGCATCCAGGCCGATGACTTCTTCAATCTGGCGTCTGGTTTCTTCAACGTCGGCATTGGGAAGGTCAATCTTGTTGATAATGGGGATAATCTCAAGATTGTTCTCCAGTGCAAGATAGACATTCGCCAGCGTTTGCGCTTCTACACCCTGAGCTGCGTCCACAATCAGTAGCGCACCCTCGCACGCCTGCAGGGAACGCGAGACTTCATAGGTGAAATCGACATGGCCCGGCGTATCAATCAGATTCAGGGCGTAGGTTTCACCGTTATCTGCCTGATACGTTAAACTGGCCGTCTGCGCCTTGATGGTGATCCCGCGTTCCTGTTCCAGGTCCATGGAATCCAGCACTTGCTTCTTCATTTCGCGCTCAGAAATCGCGCCGGTCTGCTCAATCAAGCGATCTGCCAGTGTGGATTTTCCGTGATCAATATGCGCGATAATGGAGAAATTCCGGACATGCTGCTGATCTGGGTATGAATTTGACATAAGCCCGGCAGTCTAACGGCATCTGGAGCTTCGTTACACCAATACCTTTAGTCCAGGATCCGGCACTGACAGGTCGGGCCCAGGTCGGAACGCGATGTTTATCGTCGGCGGGGCAGTACAGTTTATCAAATATTCTTGCTACAAAGGAGGCTGAGATGTGCTATACACGGGGGGATAGTCAGGAGCCTTTGGATCATTGTCTAGCGAAAAATCAGGCTGTTTTGGGAACTTGCCGCGCAGCGAGTTCCTCGTAAATCCGACGGGCTCCCGAGCAAGGGGGTTTGCTATGTCCAGGACACCGAACTTTTACCTCTGGGTTAATGGTGAGGCACGCGAAGGAGCGGACAGCGTTGAGATCGTCAATCCCTACGATGCTTCGCCGGTGGCTACCGTATCCATCGCGGGGCGTGAAGAGATCGCAGCCGCACTATGTGGATGCCGCACAGTGTTTCCCCGGCTCAGGCGCATGCCGCGTTTTGAAAGAGCATCCATGCTTGAGCGCATGCTGGATGGACTAAAGGACGCCAGACAGGAAATGGTTGACGCCCTCATTATGGAAAGCGGCAAACCCGATATATTCGCCAAACAGGAATTTTCCCGCACCCTGGCCGTATTCTCGTGGGCCGCCGGGGAAGCCAGGCGTTTTTGTGGCGAGCAGATCCCCATGGATGGCATGGAGCGCGGTATCGGCTATGAAGGTTATACCCGGCGCGAACCTGTAGGGCCTGTCCTGGGTATCTGCCCATTTAATTTTCCGCTTAACCTTGTAGCGCACAAGGTTGCCCCGGCGCTGGCTGTGGGCAACCCTATTATCATCAAGCCCGCCACCCGGACCCCCATCTCCGCCCTTATTTTGGCGCGGGTTGCCAGTGCAGCCGGAGTGCCACCCGGCAGTCTTAATGTGCTACCCATGCGGCATGCGGATGTCCTCACGTTACTGGGTAGCGATGATATCAGGATGATCACATTCGCTGGCAGCCCGGAGGTTGGGTGGGCCTTAAAGGAAAAGGTGGTGAAACAACGCATGCTCCTGGAGCTGGGCGGCAATTCTGGCACCATCGTGGATGCATCTGCCGATCTTGCATGGGCGGCAAAACGCTGTGCGCTCGGAGGTTTTGCGCAGGCGGGCCAGTCGCGCATTGCTGTACAGCGCATCTATGTCCATGCAAGCGTATTCGACCCCTTTCTGGACATACTGATCAGCGAAACCAAATCTCTGAAGATCGGTGACCCGCGGGAAGCGGGTGTTACAGTCGGACCCGTCATTCATGCCAGCGCCGCAGACCGTATCATGGCATGGATTGATAAGGCGGTATCCGCCGGCGCAACCCTTGTCTGCGGTGGCAAACGTCGGCGTATGGGTTGCGGCAACGTTATCGAACCCGCTATCCTGACAAACGTGAGTGAAGATATGGATATTTGCCGCAGGGAAGTATTCGGCCCTGTGGTCACGGTCACGCCCTATGAGGAACTGGAGACAGCCATCCAGTGGTGCAACAGGTCGGATTCCGGTTTACAGGCAGCAATATTCAGCGATAAATTGCATCATGTATATCAGGCTATTGAGACTCTCGATGTTGGTGGTATTGTGGTCAACGATTTTCCCTCCTGTCGTGTAGACCATATGCCCTACGGCGGCACCAAGGCTTCCGGATTGGGAAGGGAAGGAATCCGTTCGGCTATGCTGGAAATGACCCATGAAAAAATGGTGGTCATTAAAAGGTAAGCAAAGCGGTATTACCTGGCAGCCTCTTGCAAAACTCCGGGTGGGATTGCCGCTCATGAGTGTTGCTTGAGGCTCCTGACATAAGGAAGAGAAATCAATGGAAGTAAGCGCTTTCTTTCTGTCCCTGGTCCTGATCCTGCTCTCCGCAAGGGTCCTCGGTGAGATTGCCGCATGGCTCAGCATACCCTCGGTGATGGGTGAGTTGCTGGCCGGTGTTCTTCTCGGGCCCAGCCTTCTGGGATGGGTCAAACCCACGGAGGTCATTCAGATGCTCGCCGAGATCGGCCTTATTCTGCTGCTGTTCGAGGTGGGTCTGGATACTGATATCGCAAATCTGGTCGATAAGGGGAAATCAGCATCTATTGTGGCCGTAGGTGGTTTCGTGGCACCATTTATTGGCGGCTTCGCGCTCAGCTACTACCTCTTTGATCTATCGCTTATCGCATCTTTATTCATTGGTGGCGCTCTGACCGCGACCAGCATAGGCGTTACCGTTCGCGTTCTCCGCGACCTCAATCGTCACCGATCCCCTGAAGCTCAGGTTGTTCTTGGTGCCGCCGTTCTGGATGACATCCTGGGTGTTGTCCTGCTGGCCGTGTTGCTTGAATTTTCCACGAATGGCGGCGTGAGTCCCCTCAATGCCAGCAAGGTGTTCGTGTTTGTCGTCATTTTCATGCTGCTCGCACCCATTGTTGGAAAAATCATGGCGGACATGATTGGCCGCTATGATAAAAAAAGTAAAATCGCGGGGTTGATTCCGACTGCGGTTATCATCCTCGTCTTGCTTTTCGCGTGGCTGGCCCATGCCGTAGGCGCGCCCGCGCTTCTGGGCGGTTTCGCCGCCGGCCTGGCCCTGTCGCGACATTTCAACCTGCCTTTTGGGCCCTTGCGGCAATCCGATAGCCATTTCGTCGAGCGCATTGAGCGGAACATGAAACCCATCATCCATTTGTTCACGCCAATTTTCTTTGTCATGGTCGGCCTTTCACTGAACCTTCAGAAAGTCGATTGGAGCTCTTTGTTTATCTGGAAGATGAGCCTGGCCTTCATCGCCCTGGCCATGCTGAGCAAGCTGGTTGGTGCCTTCCTGATTAAAGAGTCTGTACATTTCCGTTGGGCCGTCGGGCTATCCATGATACCCAGGGCAGAGGTAGGGCTTATCTTTACCGAATTAGGCCGTATATCCGGCGTATTTAATTATGACCTGTATGCCGTAATGATTCTGACCATTGCGGCGACCACCGTGCTTCCGCCCTTCATGTTGAAAGGATTTTATGGCCGTTATGGGCACCATTTGTGAGACCAGCCTCCCGGGTGGTATAAATGCATGGGTCTCTTGCAACATTCCAGGTGGATGAGCGGTAAGGCGCACGAGTGCAGGACTGGCCGCAACCAATTCAAACGAGTGCAACGCAGCCGTATGCCTGCCGGCACTTGCTCGGAGGTAGCCACAATAAAACGCCAAAACCCGACCCGCAGACCACACCGCGAGAACATGCACAGTGGCACTATGGAAAATAAAAAAGCACCTACGTCTACGTAAGTGCTTGATTTATATGGTGAGCCGGACGCGGTTCGAACGCGTGACCCGCAGATTAAAAGTCTGCTGCTCTACCAGCTGAGCTACCGGCCCTTATACATTTATGAATCAACAGTCTTACAATAGTGATACGCCAACTCTCGTATCGGCGAACACTAACCCGAACCGTTCATAAGTAGTTCGGGTTGGTACTCCCAAGGGGAGTCGAACCCCTGTTTCCGCCGTGAGAGGGCAGCGTCCT
>CAZUWV010000068.1:0-8924 GCA_964624255.1 uncultured Zetaproteobacteria bacterium | reverse complement strand
ATTGAAGTCAGTATCGATCAGGTCGCTTAAACCGCTCTCCTGCTGTAGCCAGCGGGAAGATCATGGAGATACAAATAATTTTCCGGCCACTTCAATGATATGCGCGCCATAAGAACGGGCGGCGGTCAGCTGCGTATCCGTTATACCCGCAGGCATACCTTCGTGATCGCCAGTACGCGCATAGACCCCCCAGTGCAGGCCGCCATCGGCGTAGCCCAGCGCCGTCCTTGGGAGCCCCACGACGGTCATACCCTGTTCGAGAAAGTTGGAATGGAGACTGGCCAGTGTGAGCTCCACACCACCGCCGGCACCACCAAACCCGCCGCCGCTGGCAAATGCACCGCCGACCTTGCCTTCCAGCTCATTCTCCATCCACAAGCAGGCGCAATGATCAATGAGTTTCTTCATTTGCCAGGCCATACCACCCATGTGTACAGGGGTACCGAATAGGATAACATTCGCCGCTACCAGATCATTCGGTGCGGTTGCATCTGCCCTCTGAAGCTTCATGCTTACATGCTGATTGGCGGCCCTGATACCGGATGCAATGGCTTTGGCCATTTTTTCCGTATTGCCGTAGTCTGAGTGGTAAACGATAAGTATACTCATGGTCAGAGCCTGTCCTTGATGCACATATCGCCATCCACAATCCTTTCGGATAAGCCAAACTCAGGCATGACCAATCTGATCTGAAAGTTGTGCCCTGGTTATGCCCATGGTCTGCGCTCCGAGCGTCCAGCGTTTCTCAATCGGGGTATGGAATACGATATGACTGCTGGAGGGGACAAGCAACCAGTCATTGCGACTAATTTCCTCATCCAGTTGCCCCGCGTCCCAACCCGCATAGCCCAGCATAAGCATGAAGTGTTCCGGGCCACCGCCCGTTGCTAACCCCTCCAGTACATCGCGCGACGTCGTAAGGTGTATTTCCGGGGTTACGCACAGGGTAGAATCATAGATATGCCAGCCATCATGCAAGACGAAGCCTCGGAAGGGTTCTACAGGACCGCCTTCAAAGGTTGGCGTATCCACGGCATCCTTACCCAGGCCCATGTCATCCAGTACGGCACCCACCGTGATATGCTGAGGTCGGTTAATCAGGAGTCCCATGCTGCCATCCTCATCATGGTGACAGAGCAGCACCACACCATCCGCAAAACGCGGATCCGTAAGTGTCGGCATGGCGAGTAATATTTGCCCGGTCAGTTTGTTTGCTTGCATGGCCTATCCCTGCAGGATGTGCGCGCCATACCTCTGGCTAAATGTAATGCGGCCGTGAGGCTACTATAGGATACTTTTCCGCTCCCTGCACGGTCCAGAGCCGTCCCGTGATCCACGCTGGTACGAACAAAAGGCAAGCCAAGCGTGACATTAACCGCATCACCGAAACTCAATGTCTTGAGGGGAATCAGACCCTGGTCGTGATAGCAGCAAACAATAGCATCAAACGCCTTGCGATTGGCCGAGGCAAACAGGGTGTCGGCGGGTAAGGGGCCAAGGACATCCAGTCCCGCGCGGCGTGCCTGTTCAGCGGCCGGTTGTAGAATATCAATTTCTTCCCGGCCAAAGTGCCCTGATTCGCCTGCATGGGGATTAAGGCCGCAAAGCGCCAGCTTTGGATGGGCGATGTTGAAAGAACGCAGCAGACTGAGGTGGGTGATGCGCAGGGTTTCCAGGGTATCTTTCACGTTCAGAGCTGCAGAAACATGCGCAAGCGCCATATGTGTCGTAAGCAGTGCTACGCGCAATTCACGGCTGGCCAGCATCATGACCACCTTTGGTACATGGGCGAGATGTGCGAGAAATTCGGTATGACCCGGAAAATCAAAGCCCGCATCGCGGAGTACGGATTTTTCTATGGGGCCGGTGACCATGGCACTTGCTTTTTTGCCTATGCATGCCATGGCTGCAGCTTCGATGCAGGTGATAACGGCGGTAGCGGTTTCTTGGCGCGGCGTTCCGGGCGTAATGGTCAGGACTTCGTTCATGCGAGTATCCAGAGCGGCATCTGCTATGCTGGGATCCCAGCAGACCAGCCCGCGCGACGAGGTCTCGGGCATCTGCGCCTCATGAATGGTAGCAGATATACCCAGCGCGTTGGCACGATCTCTTAACCATGCGACGGGCGCACACACACAGGTTCCAGAAAAAGCTTCCGGTTCGGACTGGAAGGCAAGCAGAACGCAGTCCGGTCCGATGCCCGCGGGTTCACCCAGGGTAATCAGAATTGGCGGCACGACGGTATTTATCTACAGCTCCTTAAGAACAGCTTCTCCGTTTAATAATGGCTTTGGCCCGAAGCCTTGCCAACCAGCGCGGCATCTGGTCCTGCATTTCAACGTTCAAGAGAATATTCTGAATCTGGTTACGGTGCGCTTCAAATGAATTCGGGTCGATATGCCTGCGCTTGATCACGCGAATGATGTGCAGGCCAAAGGGGGATTGCACGACGCCACTCGTTTCCCCTGCTTTCATGGAAAATACGGCTTTGTCAAAAGCTGGGACCATGGCGCCACGCTTAAACCAGCCCAGATCCCCCCCCTTGGATGCACTGGGGCCTTGCGATATTTCTTTCGCCCGCGCGGCGAACTCCTTGTCCGACACACCCTTCATCTCTTCCGCGATTTGTTCCGCCTCGGTCTGGATGTTGGCTTTTTCCTTATCCGTCATGCTGTCGGATAATTTGAGCAGAATATGCCGCGCATGGACCTGATCATAAGCCTCGGCGCGTTGCTTAGGCTGATGCCAGCGCACCTTGATGACGGCGAAGAGGCTAAAGCCTCCAGGCGAGCGTATAGGCTGGCTTATGCCACCTACAGGCAAGCCGAAAACGGGTGTAAACCTAGGGGGCATGGAACCGGGAAGGAACCACCCCATCTCCCCGCCTCGCGATGCATTCTGCGCATCCGACTGAAGCGTCGCAAGGCGTGAAAAATCGCCACCAGCCAATATCTCTTTACGCAGTGATTCGATCTTCCTGTGTGCATTCGCAACCTGTTCCGGCGACGGAGCGGCAGGCAGGGAGACAAGAATTTCAGCCAGCTTTATTTCTCGCAGACGGGTCGGATGTGCCATGTATTTACGGTAATATTCCTGCATGGATTCCTCACTGACCAAAAGCTTGGAGCGCACTTCGGCATTGGTCAGCTTGCTTATCAACAGTCGATCCCTCAAATTTTCTTTATAGCGATTAACATTCATGCCACGCGCTTTAATTATGTCGAGCAGCTGGCCCGCCGGGATATTGTTGCTGTCCTCAACGTTAGCGATGGCCTTGTTGATTTCATCTTCTGAGACCGTGATGTCCTGTTTTTTCACTTCCTGTAATTCCAGCGTTTTAGTGATCTTGGTGTCCAGCACGCGATCCATTAATGCCTTGGACGAAGGCAAACGTTGCATGCCGGATTTTTTGAGTTGCTGTGCGAGATCCTTGGCTGCCTGCCGGACCTGGTAGCAAGTGATGGCTTGATTGTTCACAATGGCGGCGATGCTGTCCAGGACTCTGGCATGAACAACTGCGGGGTGCAGGAATAGCAACCCGTTCAAGATAATGAGGCATCGCAACATGACGTTCACAAACATACTGGAATCTCCTACTGCCCGGTACAGTGCCCGACGCTACCCAGCCCGTTAATGCCAAGCAAGAAATTCACGCCGAAATTAGGTGCGGTGGACGTGCCGCTGGGACGATTGATACGATATGCCGCCACGGTGAGGTGCCAGCAGGGATGATGATATTCAACGCCCAGACTGGCGTGTTGTGTAATTTTAAGTGCAGGGTCGTAATTCCACGAACCGAAGGTGCGCCAGCGCGACCCAAGCTTCAACTTGCCCGAAACATAAATCGCTTGGCTTGCGGGGGCGAAGCGCGCGTCAATGACGCGATAACCTACGCGCAACTGATGCCCCGAAGGCGGATTCCAGCTTAGCGCCGTCGAGGCCGTGTCCCAAAAACGCCTGGCAGGATCATACTGGCCCGTGGCTGAAAAGCTTAAGACCTTGATCGGTGCGATGCTGACCTCGCCCAGCAGGTTAGAGAGAGGTCGGGTAGGCTCAGTTTGCAATCCTTGGTTACTGAGGTGCCTACGAATATTATACGCAGCTCCCACCTTCATATTGAATACGTCTCTGGCTGAACGACTCCCTTTCGATTTGGTCTGTAAGCGGCTGGCCAGCAGGAAACTGATACGATTCAGGCTTTGCACCCGATCCCGGCCCGAAAAGCGATTGTTGGACAATAGATTGCTCAGGGTGAGTCGCCCAAAGGCAGAATCAAAGTTGGGAAGCCCGGTTTGGTCGCCGACGTTGACCAAGTCATAACGCAGGATGGGTTCGATGCTGTGGCGCAGTGTTCTGTCCGCATTGATGTACTCGAATATGGCATGCGTTTCTATAGCGAACTCGCTGCTGGTACGCGTTGGATGGCGAAGGGCCGCATCTTGATTGAGCCAGTAACGCGTGTTGCGTAGCCCCGCGTACAGAGTGGTGGAGAGTCCGCCTCCCGCTAAATCCAGGGGAATTTCCACCCATGGATGCAGGTCCATACGCCAGCCATCAACCCCCAAACGGCGAGAGAAGTATGTGGTTTGCTGATTGAAATGTAAAATGGCCAGACGGTTCAGTACAGGTAGTGTCAGTGCGCTCTCAAACCGGGGAAGGATTTGTAGTGTAGCGGCGTTGGATGGCCTGGTTAAATCCTGCTGATGCTGTACCAATACCTGCCAGCTTCCGTATTGCCCCTGTTGCGAAAGTGTGGCCTGGCTATGCAGAAAGCGGGTAGCGGCTACTGAAGAGCTGTTGGAGAAATCTGCCAGGTAATTGCTATCGCTGATCTGGTCGGCATGAACAGCCAAAGCCATGCCATAGGGGAGCTGCCATGAGGTTTTGGCCCTTAAACGGTCCCGGAAGCGACCCAGCACCTTATCATTGAGTCCCTCAAATTGGATGGTTTCGCGTCCTGTGGTGGATACATGACGAAATTCAGCTTCGGACATAAAACCGCGCGCGCTCATCCAGTGCGGGGTTAGCGTGAGATCCCAGTTTGGAGACGGCGCGATATACACGGGGAGCGCCAGTTCCGTGCCGCGCCGTTTTCCGAAGCCGACTTTGGGGAGGAGGAGACCTGATTTTCGCTGGTTACTTTGCCGCAAGTAGGGCGTGTAAAGTATAGGTATACCAGAAACTTCAAAGCGCGCATTTTTAGCTATAAACGTACCATTTTTCTGGTTAAGAATCGCACTTGAGGCACAAATTCTCCATGCGTCATGGTCTGCGGGGCAGGTGGTGAAGGTGGGCTGAAGCGCCTTGTAGGTGAATTCATTCACACGCTCCAGCTGTTTGGCAGACAGGCGGTCACCACCGGACAAAACAACCGTAGCATTGTGTAGAACACCCTGCTTGGAGATGGAGTTCAATTCAGCGGAGCTGGCTTTAATAACTGCCCTGGGAGAACGTATGACAACATTTCCCACAGCCTCGACCCGATGGTTGAGGGCATCATAACGCACGGTATCGGCGCGGATGGTTTCACCCTTGCGCTTGACCTCCACATGGCCGCTGGCCGTCGCCACGCCTTTGGCATCGCGTACGATTTTATCAGCCGTAATATCTACATCTTCAGCCCATGCCACGGGTGGGATAATCAGCACCATCCATGCCAGTAGCCAACAGGGTAAAAGCAATAAACGCATCAATACAATGGGTGGTGGTCAGCTCAGGCGGGCTTGATGGCGCAACCGAGATAATTGACAGATAAATCGTCGGACAGTTCAAAGCGATTTTCCAACACCCGGTAAGACATCCCGTGCAGGTCCGCTACCTCAAGGTGAGTCATACGGCAGGCTGCATTCATTTCCGACGGGCGGATGAACCTGGCGTACTGGTGCGTGCCTTTCGGCAGCCAGCCCAGTACATATTCAGCGCCGAGGATGGCCTGAGCATAAGCCCGCAGCGTACGATTCAATGTGGCGAAGAAGAAATATCCGCCGGGTTTGAGCATGGTGGCACAGGCAGCGACGGTATTGGGGACATCGGGCACATGCTCCAGAACTTCCATACAGGTGATGACATCGTATGCGCCAACATGTCCCGCTGCCCAGCTTTGCGCATCGCTTGTTTCATACCGGACCTTCGCCCCCGTTTTTTCAGCATGGATACGAGCGACTGCCAGCGCTTTCCCTGAACGGTCAATGCCCGTTGTAGCTGCACCGCAGGCGGCTAGGGATTCGGCCAACAGACCGCCACCGCAGCCAACATCAAGCGCACGCGCACCTTTTAATGTTGTCCGGAGACCAATGTACTCTAGGCGTATGGGATTAATACGATGCAACGGCTTAAATTTTCCGGTCGGGCTCCACCATTCCTCGGCCATGGACTCAAATTTCTTTATTTCCTCGGGATCGAAGTGTGCCTGCATAGGTCGGCAGACTGCTAGGGCGGACGTACTATGGCAAGCCCTACCCTTTCATAAAGATCGCGTTACGAAGACGGCTCCCCTGGCAGGTCGGGGCGAGCGTGTGCGGATGAATCCGGTTAGCCTGACAACTATGGCTGCAAAGCTGAGGGTCGAATCCCGGCCATAGCCGCCCGACCACTCACCCCGTTTGCCAGGCAAAGCAGAACAAGAACAAAGAGCCCGCAAGCACCGGGCTTGCAGGCTCTTTCCACTACTTCATACTATGATGAAGGGCAGTTTACATCATGCCGCCCATACCACCCATGCCGCCCATATCGCCGCCACCACCAGCCGGTGCCGCCTCAGGCTTCGGGAGCTCGGCTACCATGGCTTCGGTGGTGATCAACAGACCGGCGATGGATGCCGCATTCTGCAATGCGAAACGCACCACCTTGGTCGGGTCAATCACACCCTGTTCCACGAGGTTGCCGTACTCTTCGGTCGCCGCGTTGTAGCCAAAGTCGGTATCCTTGTTTTCAGAGACCTTATTAACTACGACCGAGGCTTCATCGCCGCAGTTGACCACGATTTGGCGCAATGGTGCTTCCACGGCGCGGCGTACAGTATCAATACCGACGTCTTGGTCGTGATTGGTACCCTCGAGGCCATTCAATACCTTGCGGGCTCGGATCAGGGCAACACCACCGCCAGCCACAATGCCTTCTTCCACGGCAGCGCGAGTGGCGTGAAGCGCATCATCTACACGGTCCTTCTTCTCCTTCATGGCTACTTCCGTTGCGGCACCGACCTTGATGACTGCCACGCCACCCGCCAGTTTGGCCAGGCGTTCCTGAAGTTTTTCCTTGTCGTAATCTGAGGTAGTTTCCTCAATTTGCTTCCGAATCTGCAATACTCGGCCTTCAATATCCGCCTTGGCACCAGCACCGTTCACGATGGTCGTAGTGTCCTTGGTGATTTTGACGTTGGCTGCGGTACCCAGATCATCAACGGTGACGTTTTCCAGCTTCAGACCCAGCTCTTCGGAAATAACCTTACCACCCGTAAGAGTAGCCATGTCTTCCAGCATGGCCTTGCGACGATCGCCGAAACCTGGTGCCTTGACGGCAGCCACATTGACCACGCCACGCACCTTATTTACCACCAACGTTGCCAGTGCCTCGCCTTCGATATCCTCGGCAATAATCAGCAGCGGTTTACCGGAACGCGCTACAGCTTCCAGCACAGGTAACAGATCGCGCATATTGGAAATCTTCTTTTCGTGTAGCAGGATATAAGGATCCTGAACATTCGCCTCCATACGCTCGGCATCGGTGACGAAGTAGGGCGACAGATAACCGCGATCAAACTGCATGCCCTCGACGACATCCAGTTCTGTTTCCAGACCCTTAGCCTCTTCGACAGTAATCACTCCTTCCTTGCCGACCTTATCCATGGCATCAGCAATGATCTGACCAATCTCGGAATCACCATTGGCTGAAATGGTGCCGACCTGGGCAATCTCTTCTTGATTCTTGACCTCCTTGGACAAATTGGCCAGCTCGCCAATGATGGCGACTACTGCTTTGTCCACACCGCGTTTGACATCCATTGGGTTCATACCCGCAGCTACAGCCTTGACGCCCTCTTTGGCAATGGCCTGGGCCAGCACTGCGGCGGTCGTCGTACCATCACCAGCGATGTCGGCAGTTTTAGAAGCCACTTCCTTGACCATCTGCGCGCCCATGTTTTCAAACTTGTTTTCCAGCTCGATTTCCTTAGCTACGCTCACGCCATCCTTGGTGATGTTCGGAGCACCCCATGACTTGTCGAGCACCACATTACGGCCCTTCGGTCCCAATGTAACCTTCACAGCGTCAGCCAGTTGGTTGACGCCGCGCATCATCTGCGCGCGAGCATCTTCACCGAAACGAATCTCTTTTGCTGCCATTCTTCTATCTCCTTATTTTATCTGATTTATCAGGATTCGATAACGCCGAGGATGTCATCCTCACGCATCATCAAGAGTTCTTTGTTGTCAAGCTTGATCTCGGTTCCGGCATATTTGGAGAAAATAACCTTGTCGCCTGCTTTGACGTCCAGCGGGCGCACATCACCATTCTCCAGAATTTTGCCCTTTCCGGCGGCCACTACCTCACCTTGTACCGGCTTTTCCTTAGCCGTATCCGGGATGATGATACCTCCGGCGGACTTTTCTTCCTCGTCCAGACGGCGGACGATCACACGATCATGTAAAGGACGAACCTTTGTTGCCATCGTTACTACTCCTTATGCGTTATTGTCGGAATAAGTCTATGGGGTCGGCCATTGACTTATTCAACCCCTTCATGGAAAGTTTTTAGCACTCCCCATGGAAGAGTGCCAAGAGTGGGAAAGGCGCCCTGGTTGTCAATAGTTTTCATGGGCTCTTCCGGGCAACCGCATTAGAACCTATCCCATCTTCGTCATGTACGTTGTAGAGCCTCTTGCAAAACTCGTGAGCGGCGATCTGCTTCCCCACTTTGGCCCGTTT
>CAZUWV010000067.1:0-9051 GCA_964624255.1 uncultured Zetaproteobacteria bacterium | reverse complement strand
CGCATTGAGGAAGCGACTGCCGCTCGCGTTACTCACCTTGACCGGATTGCCGTTGCCGCCGTAGGTGCTCCGTAAAGGGTGGCATCCCCTTTATCTTTTCAGGGGAAGCTATTCCACTACGGGCGCGGATATATGCTGGCGCAGGCCAGCAAGAAGTCAGCGCTCCTAAACCGTGGCCACTACGCACGGATGGAAGCTGCTCTACACTGGCCCTCCGTGCACGTGTATTTGCATGTGAAGCCCGACGGTAATGTGACGGTACACAAGCTCCGTACGTCCAACCTCGGCGTGGACGTGTCCGTCGGCACTACGCTGAGTACGCCGTGATGCTACATCTTCAACGCTGTCGCCAAAGTCCAGTATTCCGTGATCTGTCCCTTGGGTCGGACTTTTTCGAGAACCACTCCGTCGATTGTGATGTTTTGTTCCGGGATAATAACGAGGCCGGCCTTCAAGGTTCGGCATTCTCCGGTTGCGAATGCCGCGTTGATCAGTCGGATGCCGTTTCCTTTGGCTTTATCAGCCACCATTTCAAGGATATGATGGTACGTCTCGGGATGCTGACACCCGAGCATGTCTTGCGCCATGATTGGCGGTCCGTCATAACTCTTCCCGCATCCGCTCAACGTCAACAGGGATACCACCGCAATGAAAAAAACGGCTTTAATCACAATTTAAACCTCCCAAGGCTTGCCGGGAGCATAGCGCGATGAGCTGGCGCGATCAACTCCGGCCCAGCTCGTCACATCATCGGCAGCAAAAGACAGAGATACAAAGGGGCAGCGCTTTATGCTGTCCGAGTGCATGTGATTATTAGAAGCCATTACATCTGAGCCAGATTTGTAATGAGATTGTATGTAAACCAGCCATCGCCCGTAGAGAACGATTGAGGTTTTGCTGTTTGTGCGTCTCTTTGCACTCCGATACCGTCAGAGAACGGCTCAAATGAAACTATTTTGTTGTAATTGATGCGAAATCGTTTAGACGGCCCTTCGAAATAAATATGCTTATTTGTTACACCCAATAACCCTATATCCGCATGAATCGTTTGTGATGTTTGAACACGTTCCCCTTTAAAAGCACTCGTTCGATAATATAAGCCCTTTGCAATGCGTATGCTCACGCCTTGAAATCCGCCAACATAACGAGTTCTAATTTTTTCTTCATAGTAATCTACATTTTGAAACACCCACACAATTTTTCTGTTTTTTGCAAATTGAAAGGAAGATTTCTATCAATTTGGACTCTCTCTGGCAATTTGCCAGCAAAAATATCCCGTAGAACCGCACTTTTAACTATTTTTGTAAAGGCTCCATTCCTATCCAATTCTTGCTGAGATAATGAAAAATGCTGCTTCAATTCACTTAATGCTGTTTCTTCTTCCTCTGATAGAATGCCATCATCAAATGCTACATCTACGGCTTTTTCCCATCCAGAAACCACCAGCGCATTTATCATATCCGAGTCAATATGGTTAGATGATGCGATTTGTTTTATAGACAATTCCAAGTGTTTTAGGTCACCACCTTCTGAACCAACTTCTCTAACGAAAGAAACTATTTCTGACTTCCCCTGTTCATACTGCTGCTTGCATTCTTTATGGGCTTTATTCAAAAATCCGGCTGGCTCTCCGCAATAAATACAATTTCCCATCGTTTCTCCTTTTTGCTTCTAGCTAAAAATAGACATACTGAAATATAGCAGACCGATTCGTCTAAATCGAGATAGTTCCCGTGCCTGTTTTGATAAAATCACCGTTTCCGGTTGACGAGTGATTTTATACAACCTGAAATTTTCCCGATGGATACATTTTCAACCCCCCGCGATAAACTGAAGTTTTTGGAGCCAGTGAAATCCAAAAAACTATTTTCAATAGACCGGATAAGCACTCCGAAACCGGCGGGCTCGCCCAACAAACGGTTCAGATTGTGGTTCGTTCCTCACACAATCTAACCTTATTCGTTATGCCTTTCTTTGCTTCCTGATTTCTTCAATCTCGGAGTCATATTTTTCCCAGAACCGCTTTGACATCTGCGTTTCTGCCGCATATTCTTCTAACACCGAAACCCGGGTATTCCAACCATCTGTCAGAAAATGGGAAAGACTCTCCTTATCTTTGACCTTATGCGTAGAGCCTTCGCCAACTTGTTTTTTCCTTTGGTATTTTCCGCTCTTTATGTTTGGCCAATTCTGTTTGAACAAATCTTGAATCACTGCCTGTAACTTCTCGTAGGATGTTGCTATTGTTTCTCGATCTGAATCGAACTCTATTTTCTTCTGAACGATTATGTCTCCGGTGTCCACGCCTTCGTCTAAATAGTGGATTGTGACTCCTTTGGGCGTGTCTTCTATGAAACTCCAGAAGTTTGGATCAGCACCGCGATTCCACGGAAGGTAGGAAATGTGAAGATTGATAGCCTTAGCTGGAAAGATATCTAGAATGTCTTTACGGAGAATGTGCCTGTAGCCGTAGCTTATGAGGAATGAATATCCTTGGTCCGAAACTTCCTGAGCCGAAAGCTTGTCGGCTGTTTGAATGACTTTCTCACCCTGCTCTCGCAGCCAGGTGATCAGTGGCGAATCTTCTGGGCCGAGGAACAGTATTTTTTCGTGTGCCATCAGTTGCCTCCTTTTAAGGCTATCAGTCATATAAACAGAATGAGCTGATAGGGTGATATGCGTAGTCTATATATTGACACAATCTTGTTTTTGCTTCTTCAAGAGTATCAAGCAATGTATGGGATTTAGATACAAATTCGTCGAATGTGAAATTGTAAATTCCAAGTGGATGACGCAAGCCACGCTCCGTGTTGTGGAGCGCGACATCCCCCAAGTTAGCCAACACAAGAGCCGATTTTGGCTTTAATAGCCCATCTTTGGTTGTTAATTCGTAGTGCATTTTATTCAGCACCTAACGGCAAAGCTCACCCGCCGAAAATCGCGTAGCGGTTTTTGGTCGGGTGAAGCGATTGGTTAGCTGTATTTCCGTTCTCGGCATTCTCTGATTGCATCGACAATTTCCGATTTTGTGATCTCAAGATTAACCCCCTCAATGTCAAGAGGCGACTTATTTAATTTGGCAGGTTTTATAAAAAACGCTTCTCCATCTCTTTTTTTAATGCAAACAACGCCTTGATTTTTTGCCTCATTCAGAATGGACGCGAAGTTTTGCCGAGCCTCTGTAAAGCTATACTCTCTCATGATTCGACCTCCAGGATGTGAATACCCATTTTTTCCGCCGCAACCTTCAATCCCTTATCCAAGGTAAGCAGGGGTGTGCTTGTTTGCTGTGCGCATTGAATAAGATATGCATCATAGGCATATATATTGAGAGCATGGGATATTTCCAATGTCTGCTCTAGTGCAACGTCAATAAATTTTATAGGTATCTCGCGATAAGCAGCGAGTGCTAATTTTGCCAATTCAATACTTGAGTTTCGCCTTTTGAACATGGCCGAAAATGCATTGCCAATTTCCCAATGGACAGAAGCAGGTGCGCAAAGAGAAGAGCCTTTTGTCGCTTCAATAATCTTCTGCTTTGATTCTTCGTTGCCAACTACAGCAATTAACGCAGAAGTGTCTATCGTGATATACATGCAAGGCTCCTCTAACGTACATATGTACACATAATAGACGCTACAACTTGCTTTGTACAGCTAACGTCTAAGCTGAGCGGCTGGCCTGGAGCAGAGCCCCTGAAACGCAAGCTGGAGATGGCGAATGATTGCCTGGATCTCCAAAAAAACCTTGACTGGCTGCAATCGGCTGTCGGGAAATCTCGCTCGGCGACACCATCGGCGTCGGCACGCCGCTGAAGGCCCAACGCATGCTGAGCGCTGTCGCTGCCGAAGTGCCGATGGATCGGCTCGCCGTACACTTCCACGACACCTACGGCCAGGCGCTCGCCAACATCCATGCATGCCTGGAAATAGGCGTGGCCGTAGTGGATTCTTCCGTTTCCGGACTCGGCGGCTGCCCCTATGCCGAGGGGGCTACCGGCAATGTCGCCACGGAAGACGTGCTGTATATGCTCACCGGTCTGGGCATCGAAACCAGCGTGGACATGGATCGACTGCTCGCGGCCGGCGCCCTCATCAACACCGCACTCGAGCGACAACCCGCAAGCCGGCTGGGACGAATCCCTGCCGGCAGCCGCTACAATCCATAAACCCGACACCCTCTCCTTCGGCGAGAACCCGCATCGAGGAGACGACTGCCGCTTGCCTCGGTGCCGATGATGCCGGGCACCGCTCCGGTGGCCGCATCATGCAGGCACTCGATAGCGAGCGCCCCGCCCAGCGTAGTGACGCATCCACCCGAATGCGCTCATCGCCGGAAATCTCACCCCGCCCTCAGGCTGCCGGTATATCATGTCTGCGTTCGGGTTACTCACCTTGACCGGATTGCCACTGCCGTCACAGGCGCTCCGTAAAGGGTGGTGTCTTCTTTATTCCGCCTTCATCCCCAGGTCAAATTGATGATGTGGTCAATCGCTTAATATTAGTGGTTGGATCCCAATTACGAGGCAGCCACAATGACACTGAATTCGGAGCGGTTTCGGCGACCGACGCCGGCCGTAGCGTCTCCTCCGACCGATCTCGAGGCGGCTGTACTTGCAGTAGTGCAGCGGACCTATGCCGATCTGCACCCGGGTAGTGTGGTGCCCAGCACATTAACGCTCGATGGCACCCTGGATCGCGACTGGGGCTTCGACAGCTTGGCGCGGGTGGAGCTGCTGTTGCGCCTGGAGCAAATGTTTTCAGTCCACATGCCGCCCGGGGTTCTCGAAGCCGCGGAAAGGCCAGCGGATTTGGTGCAGGCGTTGCATCGGGCGGGCCGGGTGAAGGTGCCCTCGTTTACGACTGTAGCCCGGGACGATGCTCCGAGCACGGCGGCGGCAATCGCAGCACCACCGGAAGATCTGGCGACTCTGCTGGACGTATTGGACTGGCACGTCGAACGCCATCCCGATCGAATCCAGCTGATTTATGGTGAGAATCCGCAAGATGGGTGCGTCGAGCGCATTAGTTACGGGCGCCTGCATGAGCGCGCGGCGGCCTTTGCCGTCGGCCTCCAGGCCCGGGGTTTGGCGCCGGGGCAGACAGTGGCGATCATGTTACCCACCGGGAGCGACTATTTTTACACCTATTTCGGCGTGCTGATGGCCGGCTGTGTGCCGGTGCCGATCTATCCGCCGGCACGGCTCTCGCAGCTTGAAGAACATATCCGCCGGCACGCCCGCATTCTGGCCAATGCCGAAGCGGAAATCCTGGTGACGGTACCCGAGGCGATGGCCGTTGCCCATCTGTTGGAGGCGCATGTGCCGGGGTTACGCCACATCGTTACCCCCGCGATGTTGGCCCAATCCACCGGTCTGCCGACACGCATATCGATCCGGGAAAGCGACATCGCTTTTATTCAGTACACATCGGGCAGCACCGGTAACCCCAAGGGGGTGGTTCTGACTCATGCCAACCTGCTGGCCAACGTACGTGCAATCGGCGCAGGGGTACACATTAGCTCGCAAGATGTGTTCGTCAGTTGGCTGCCTCTGTATCACGATATGGGCCTGATCGCCGCCTGGCTGGGCAGCCTGTACTTCGGCTCGCAACTGGTGGTGATGTCCCCGTTGGCCTTTCTGGCTCGCCCATCCCGGTGGTTGTGGGCGATTCATCACTACCGGGGGACCATTACCGCAGCACCCAATTTTGCCTACGAGATGTGCACCAAACGGATCGACGAATCGGAATTGAACGGCCTGGACCTGTCCTCAATGCGTCTGGCGGCGAATGGTTCGGAGACGGTAATTCCCGAAACCCTGGAACGTTTTCAGGCGCGTTTCGGCCGCTATGGATTCCGTCGTGAGGCGATGCAGCCGGTGTACGGTCTGGCCGAGGCTTCGGTTGGCCTGCTGGCACCGCCGCCGGGGCGGGGACCGGTAATCGACCGGGTGCAGCGCCAACCATTTTTATGCGCCGGTCGGGCGCAACCGGCAACGGCGGATGACGTTAGCCCATTACAATTTGTTGCCTGTGGCCAAGTGTTGCCGGGGCATTCCGTGCGCCTGGTCGATACCGCAGGGATTGAAGTAGGAGAACGGATCGAGGGGCGACTGCAGTTCAAGGGACCATCGGCGACCCGAGGCTACTACCGCGATCCTCGGCAAACCCGGCATCTGTTCACCGGCGACTGGCTTGATTCCGGCGATCGCGCCTACCGCGCCGGCGGGGACTTCTACCTTACCGGGCGAGTCAAGGACATCATCCAACGGGGCGGACGTAACCTCTATCCCCACGAAATCGAAGAAGTAGTCGGACAACTTACAGGAATTCGCCGTGGCTGTGTCGCCGCATTCGGCTGCCTGGATCATAAAAGCGGCACCGAGCGCCTGGTGGTGCTGGCCGAGACACATGAAACCCGAACGGAAGCCCAGGCCCGCTTGCGGGGGGACATTACCCGGGTGATGGCCGAGCTGCTCGGCGAACCCCCGGATGAAGTCGTGCTGGCTCCGCCTCGCACCGTACTTAAAACCTCCAGTGGCAAGCTGCGGCGTGCGGCGACCCGCGAGCTCTATGAAGCCGGGCGAGTCGGCGCGCGGCCCCGCGCGTTTGGCTGGCAGATGGCGCGGCTTGTGGGTGGCGCGTTGTGGCCACTGCTGAAGCGCCGGCTACGCACTATCCGCGAGGGGGGCTATGCGGCATACGCCTGGTTGCTGGCCTTGGTGATGGCACCGTCGGTCTGGCTGGCAACTGCATTGACGCGGCACCCGGCGCAGGCGTGGTGGATCAATCGGTGTGCGGCACGGCTATTTCTGCGCTTGAGCGGTATGTCGCTATCGGTTCGGGGGCTGGATAACCTGCCCCGCGACACGCCGTTCGTGATGGTGGTCAACCACTCCAGCTACATGGACGGGGTGGCGCTGCTTGCCGCACTGCCCGGGCCCTACGGGTTCGTTGCCAAGCGTGAGCTGCTGAACCGGCTGGTGCCGCGCGTTCTTTTACGGCGGTTGGGCTGTGAGTTTGTCGAACGCTTTGCGATCCGGGAGAGCGTGCAGGACGCCCAACGAATCGTGCAGGTCGCACAGGCCGGACGCACGCTGGTATTTTTTCCCGAAGGGACCTTTACCGCTGCTCCGGGGCTGTTACCCTTTCACCTCGGAGCCTTTGTTGCCGCCGTGCGGGCGAACTTGCAGGTTGTGCCGGTTGCGCTCCACGGCACGCGGGAAATACTCCGGGCTCATCATTGGCTTCCACGCCCCGGAGCTATTGGTATGCGCATCGGCGCGCCGATACCGCCGCCGCGTGATGCCACCGACCTCTTGCGTGCCGCAATGCATCTCAGTGAACAGTCGCGAGCCTGGATTCTCGCGCACATTGCGGTGAGTCGGGGCGCCGACGGCTGATGTTGGCATAACCCCACGGTATCGATTTCAAAACGGGGAGCACTCGGAATCAAAGCTCTATACTATTTCCACGCTCCGCTTTTCCTCTGGTGCGGTTACCGATGGATTCTCTCGGTCGAAAATCCACTCCACCGGAGTTATCGAGGATGTAGTGCCGGATGCGGTTCAGAGATTCTTCGTTGCGGATGACATGTTCATAATAATTGCGTTGCCACAATCACCCGGCGAAAGCCGGCCATCCCCGTTGTTTCACACCGCGCGTATACGAAACCGTGGTCAGGGATTTGAATGCGCCGACCACATTCCCTAACGTAGGGGCAACCCTTGTGGTTGCCCTATTCGCGCCCATTTTCACGTTCCGGGCGGGCACCAGGCCCGCCCCTACGTCGCCATCCCGGGTGATGACGATGACGCCGTGGATATGATTGGGCATGACAATGAATGCATCCCATTCGGCCAACACCATTTCCCCGGCGGCATTCAATCGCATTACACCATCCACCACCTCGCCGAACAGGCAGTCCCGATCCCGGGTATAGATGGTGACAAAATACGCCCCGTCCCGCGTATAGTCGTATCCCTTCAGGCGGATAGACCGGCGGTGATGTTTTCCAGAGTCGTGCGTAAGAAAAATGGGACGTTACCCTTTGCGGAAGGTTGTGGGATGGGTTTTACAATATCGGTCGTGAGAATGATGAATATCTGTTCGTTCCTTTCGGCCGATGCAGTATTATTCGATCGACAACGTGAAACCTTACGATTACATTCAACCCTGCCGGTATAAAATTTGCGGAGTACATCTCGAGATGAAATACCATCCACTGCATTCGCCGGCGCATGCGTCATTGAGGAGCCGTGTCCGGGCAGCGGATAGCCTGTAAGGAGTGTCCCGGTTCCGCGACGGACATACAGAGCACATGAAAGTGCTGTATAAGGCTCTCGGCCGCTAGCTATCACCGCCAATCTGGAGAAAATCATGACCCATTCAGCTCGGAACCACGCCCCGGAGGACACCTCGGCCATTCTTGCACCTGTAAAGTTGACAGACACTGACTTCGCACAAGTCATTACCGGGAACCCTCTGGTCATCGTTGACTTCTGGGCGCCCTGGTGCGGCCCATGCCGTGGCTTTGCACCGGTGTTCGAAAAGAGTGCAGCAAACCACCCCGAGGTGCTCTTTGCCAAGGTTAACGTGGACAAATGCCCACTGCTTTCGAGTCAGTTCCAGATTCGCTCGATCCCGACGCTGATCGGCATCGCTCGAAAACAACCGGTGCTGGCTAGTACCGGTGCCCTGGCACCCGAGACGCTGGAGCGTTTTGTGCGGGACCTGATCGCCGGCGGTAAATCCCGCCTCCCGGAGCAACAGCATGGCTGAAGGATACGACCTCATCGTACTGGGCACCGGCTCGGCGGCCACCGGCATTGCCTCGCGCTGCCGCGCTGCAGACCGGCGCATAATGGGCCGAGGCTCCCTCAACTCCGGTAGCCGTGGACTTCTTCCGGGTTGAACTCGACACCGAGTCCGAGCGCGATGCGATTGACGAAGTTGAAATAAGACGCGATCAATGCAACATCGAGGATATCGCGATCGCTGAGTCCGACGGCGCGTAACCCTTGCACGTCGGCTGCGTTCACCGCGTGCGGCG
>CAZUWV010000066.1:0-9108 GCA_964624255.1 uncultured Zetaproteobacteria bacterium | reverse complement strand
TTGAAGAACTTCGCCATGCCAAATATGAAAACATCCTGGAAAGCTATTCGGACATTCGTCTTGTCCGGGGATGGGCAAGTTTCGGCGCTTCGGACACCCTGATCGTCAAGCAGCAGGACGGCAGTGAACAACGTATCGTTGCGGATAAAATTCTTCTGGCTACAGGCGCCAGCCCCACGATTCCCGACATCCCCGGTCTGAAAGAAACACCATTCTGGACATCGACCGAGGCATTGCTTGCGGAAGAACTGCCCGAACACCTGGTCGTGATCGGCGCGTCAGTGGTGGCGCTGGAACTGGCGCAAGCATTTTTGCGTCTGGGATCAAAGGTCACGATCATGGCCCGCAGCCTGTTTTTATCGAGGGAAGATCCGGCAATTGGCGAAGGGCTGGTGAAGGTTTTTGAGGGAGAAGGTGCGCGGACGTTGCTGCACACCTTGCCTGATTCCATATCGTATGATGGCGAAGGCTTTGTTCTGGCATCGAATGTGGGAGAAATACGTTGTGACCAATTGTTGGTCGCCACTGGCCGAAATTCCAATACAGAGCGGTTAATGCTCAATAAGGCCGGGGTTAAGACCCGTCACAACTCTATTGTGATTGATGATCACATGCGCACGTCGGTCAGCCATATCTATGCTGCGGGGGATTGTACCGATCAGCCGCAATATGTGTATGTAGCTGCCGCTGCCGGGACTCGCGCCGCCATCAATATGACCGGAGGCGATGTGGCGCTTGACCTGACCGCAATGCCCGCCGTGGTGTTCACTGATCCCCAGGTAGCGATCGTGGGCCTGAGTGAAGCTCAGGCCATAGAACAGGGCCTTGTCGCCGAAAGCCGCATGCTGGGCCTGGAAAATGTACCGCGAGCGTTGGCCAACTTCGATACACGCGGTTTCATCAAGCTTGTCGCTGAAAAGGAAACAGGGCGATTACTGGGCGCCCAGATTCTGGCTGGAGAAGGTGGAGAAATCATCCAGACGGCGGCCCTTGCCATCCGCAACAAAATGACCATCAGGGAGTTGGCTGGTCAACTCTTCCCGTATCTCACCATGGTCGAAGGGATCAAGCTCTGTGCCCAAACCTTTACCAGGGATGTCAAGCAACTTTCCTGCTGCGCCGGGTGAACGTCTGAAATTTACGGGGGGGGGGGGGCTCCAAATGCAGGCTTAGCTACCCGTAGCCCAGGCGATGAGAATTCGGGCCGACCCCATGACGGGCGGTCCGATTACATTTTGCAATATGCCTGTCAACAGTAGCCCGACGATGATAATAAACCCGTAGGGTTCTAGCCGGGACAAGCGCGAGGATGCAGATCCCGGTAACAGACCCACGGCCACTCGCCCGCCATCCAGTGGCGGCAGTGGGATCAGATTAAATATACACAACACCATGTTAATAAGGATAGAAGCCTGACACATCGACCCTACAGGATTGGTTAGCCAGAATATCGACGCTGGGAGCCTGACCATGGCATACAGCAGAATGGCCGAAGCCAATGCCAGCAGAAGGTTGGTTGCGGGTCCGGCCAATGCTACCCATACCATATCCTGCTTCGGTCGGTTCAACTTGCGAAAATTAACAGGCACGGGCTTGGCATAACCGAACAGAAATGGCGAGCCGACGAGCAACAGCAAAATGGGGACCAGAACAGTGCCGACAGGGTCGATATGCTTAAGCGGATTGAGCGTCAATCGCCCCATCCAGCGAGCTGTGTCATCGCCGAGTTTATCCGCCACCCAGCCGTGCGCCACTTCATGCAACACCACGGCGATCACAACAGGAAGAGCCCAAATACTGATACCGTGAACAATAGAGTTCATATCCATGCGCCAATGTTAATCTGTATTATTCACAAATGATATGGCTCTCACCTACCCGGAGATTGATAGAAAGACATCTTGTATTTCGAGTGATTGCAAGCCTATTCTCGTCTGCCACACGCATTTATAGAGAAAATGCAGTCCGTGCCCGGGCATGAGTTCGGGTCATTGCACCGTTTTGGAATGTATGGCAAGCTTGTTGCGAGACTCAGGCAGGTTCAGAGCTAGCTAATCCCGTATATATCACGAATCAGGAGCCATCATGCGCTGGCGCATGACTTGCCGTAGTACCCGCGAGGTTACCCACTACGATTTGCAAGTGTTCATGGAAATGGGTGGGAGGGAAAGATTGTGATACCATATCAGCGGGGTCCAAAAACGGCCCTTTCCCGGAAGTGTGAATGGAAGTAGCACCACTTAAGCGCCTTATTGCCGCAGGTGTTGCTGCCGGAATCTTGCTGGCCGCACTGGTCGCCAGCAACTTTTCCATTTTAACGCAAAGCCTTGAAACCGAGAGAAACAGCGCCGCCGGAATCAATATCAGTGGTCGGCAACGCATGCTGGCATTCAAGATCGAAGAACTTTCCACGGCCTACGCCACGGTTTCGGACCCGTCCAAACGCTTACGGTTGCGGCACAGGCTGCTACAGGCGATTGACACCATGGAAAAAGAGCACGGTGACCTGACCAACAAGGCTGTGCAAAAGCTTTCACCACGGATGCGGGCTATGTACTTCGCTCCACCACTGTCTGCAGACCAGCGGATCAAGGCATTCCTCAAGGCAGGCCGTACACTGGCCTACGCGAAAGCGACTGCACTACATGTCGGCAATACCGACCTCATGGCTATCCAGAAAGCAACCAACGGACCCCTGCCCGGGATACTAAACGCCATTGTGCATCAGTATCAGGAAGAGAGCGAAAATCATATCAGAGTCGTACAATATCAGGGCCTCGGCATCACGCTGCTGATCCTGGCGGTGATGCTGCTGATGGTCAGGTTTCTCTTCCGTCCCCTTGTGCATCGCATGCGCGAATCCGCCAATGAGCTTGCCGCTTCCGAGGCACTTAATCGCGGCACTCTGGAAGGTATGGTGGATGGCGTTATCGCCATTGACGAACATGGCACCGTTAAATCTTTCAACGCAGCAGCGGAGAAAATTTTCGGCTATCAGGCTCATGAAGTGGTCGGTAATAACGTCAACATGCTGATGCCTGAACCGTACAAGCATGAGCACGACGGCTACCTCCATCACTACCTCGATACCGGCGAGGCAAAGGTTATCGGTATAGGGCGTACCGTGGAGGGCAGGTGTAAGGATGGCTCCGCCTTCCCTCTCGATCTGGCGGTCAGCGAAATGATTTCAGGTACGGCGCGCCAGTTTATCGGTGTGGTGCGCGACATCAGCGAGCGCATGGCCGCCGAGCAGACTGTTGAGGAGAAAAACCGCGAACTGGCGCTACGCGGTCGCTACGACCAATCCTATGCCGAGGCCATGGCGCTGTTCTCCTCTACCTATAACCAGGGAAAGGCGTTAAACGGTGTGTTGGCCATCTTGGCCGATAACCACCCTCTCCCCGTTTCAGCTATCTATACCTATGATGAATGGCGCGGCACATTGAAGCTGACTGCCAGCCACGGCGCGCCGGATACGCTGAAAAAGGAATTCGAGCGAGGCGTCGGTCTGATTGGTCAGGCAGTGCTGGACAATAAAACTCTCATGCTGGAGGAGTTTGACGAGGTTGGCCTGAATATTGAGGCCGGAGTGCTGTCGTTTACACCAGCCTGCGTGGTTATCAGCCCGATCTGCTCTCAGGGGAAGCCCGTAGGTGTGCTGGCGCTGGCCTCGGACAAGGTGCTGTCCGACTTGGACATATGCTTTATTGAGCGATTGTCCGACCAGCTTAGCGTGGCCATGCACAATTTAAGACAGCACAGCAATCTCATGGATCTGACCGGGCAACTTAAACAGCGCGGCGAGGAAATCACACGACAGAATGAGCAACTGAAGCAAGCTAGCCGCATGAAGTCTGAGTTTCTGGCCAATATGAGCCATGAACTCAGAACCCCGCTGAACGCCATCATCGGCTTCTCCGAGGTCCTGAAAGACGGCGTCATGGGCGAGATGAGCGAGAAACAAACCGAATACGTTGGGGATATCTTCAACAGCGGCCAGCATCTCTTAAGCCTCATCAACGACATCCTTGATCTCTCCAAAATAGAGGCCGGTAAGATGGAACTGGAGCTGGACGAGCTGATGGTACCGGATTTGCTGAACAACAGCCTCTCCATCATCAAGGAAAAGGCCATGGCTCACCGCATCAAACTCTCATGGGATATCAGCAAGGATATGGAAACCTGCTGGCTGGATGCACGCAAGACCAAGCAGATTATTTTCAACCTGCTGTCCAACGCCGTCAAGTTTACGCCGGATGGCGGTTCCGTCTGCCTTCGCGCACGAAAGATAGAAGGAAAAGGGCTTGGGTCGGGAAACAAGAACGTAATCCTTAGCCCTAAACACCCGGAGTTTAACGGAAGTTTTCTTGAAATTTCCATTTCTGACACAGGTATCGGTATTTCCGAAGCGGATCAAAAGAAACTGTTTACCGCATTCGTACAGGTGGATTCCTCGCTGTCACGAAAATACGAGGGTACAGGTCTGGGGCTGGTCATCGTTAAAAGGCTGACCGAGCTACACGGCGGTGCGGTTGCCATGCAGAGCGAGGAGGGGAAAGGCAGCACCTTTACGGTTTGGCTACCATGGCGCACCGATGGGACAGCAGATAAACCCGGACCCGGAATTACCACGACCCACCATGGGTCTCGTCGTGGCAGGGATACAGGTCAAGCGGTGTGTGCTCCAGGGTCTGACCATGGTGGTAAGCCTTCAGTGCTGATGATTGAGGATGAGGATTTAGCCGCCGATCTAATGCGGATGCAACTGGAGACGGAAGGCTACCACACCACGCGTGCCGCGACGGCTGAACAGGCTCTGGATATGCTGGCCACCACGAAGCCCGACCTGATTACGCTGGATATTCTACTGCCCGGCATGGACGGTTGGGATTTTCTCGGTCGGCTCAAGCAGGATAAAACCGTGGCGCATATCCCCGTGGTTATCGTCTCTATCGTCGCCGATGGCAACGAAAGAAAGGGGTTTTCGCTGGGAGCCACAGAAGTGTTGCAGAAACCGGTTAGTAAAAAGTCCTTACTGGAATCGGTTGCCAGTGCCGGGCTTGGTGTGGATGGATGCGTATCGGGTACGGTGCTGGTGGTGGATGATGACCCCAAAGCCGTAGAACTTGTCTCTCAGCATCTGGAAAGCAGCGGTGCCAGGGTTCTGCGTGCCTACGGCGGGGCCGAAGCCATCGATTTGGCAATCGAAAAGCATCCCGATTTAATTATACTTGATCTGATGATGCCGGAAGTGACTGGCTTTGATGTCGTGGATTCGCTGAAGACCAATGAAAAAACTGCCCGGATACCGATTGTTATCCTCACAGCCAAAGCCATGACCGATGCGGACCACAAGGCGTTGAATGGTGGCGTGCTAAAGATTGTCGAAAAAAGCGACTTTAATCATGGCTCATTCATCAATGAGGTTCAGCGGGCCATAGGCAAGGCAGGGGCGGGGCTTGAGCCTCACACAGATCAGCAAACGGAACACGCAGCATGCATAAAAAAACGCACAATACCTCCATTATCGTGTTAAGCGCCAAGATATTGACCAAAGGCGAATGGCAGAAACTAATGCGCCATGTGCAGGTCATTGAGGAAAAAGGTAGCTTCGACAAGGATCAGTTCCTGGCCGAAGTCGCTACCCTGATAACAAAGGGATAAAACCATCGTGAAGATACTTATTGTTGAAGACAATCCGACCAATATGAAGCTTACTTCCAATGTGCTGACGAGAGTTGGCTGCTATGAAGTTCTGGAAGCCAGGGATGCGGAGCTCGGCATTCGGTTGGCCAGAAATGAGCGACCCGACCTCATTCTCATGGATGTCCAGTTACCCGCTATGAATGGTCTGATGGCTACGCGCCTGCTGAAAGACGATCAAAGCACCCGGGATATTCCGATTATTGCCCTGACTGCGTTTGCCATGAAGGACGATGAGCGGAAAATGCTCTCCGCCGGCTGCGATGGCTACATTTCCAAACCCATTCGTTACAGAGAATTTCTGAAAACAGTTAAATCTTTCCTGCCACCCGAATGATGAACACAAAAGCAAAAAAGATTCTCATTGTTGACGATGAACCCAGGAACCGGTCCCTACTGGCCGCATACCTGGATGTCGATGGTCATGAGTATCAGGAAGCGGCTAATGGCATGCAAGCCATGGAGATGGCGAAAAACTATCAGCCAGACCTGATTTTGATGGATATCATGATGCCGGTCATGGATGGCTTCGAAGCAACTAAAAAACTAAAAGAGGCTTCTGAACCCAAGCATATTCCCATTATTATGCTTACGGCGCTGGAAAATCGCAAATCACGAATCCGCGCCCTGGAGGCTGGTGCCGAGGAGTATCTGATCAAGCCAGTGGACCGTCTGGATTTGCAAATGCGCATACGCAACCTTCTACGTCTCAAGGAATTTAGCGATTTCCTGAAAAACCACAACCGGATACTGGAGCGGCAGGTGCGAGAGCGCACGCAAGCACTAAAATATTCCTTCGTTGAAACTATTTATACACTGATGCGAGCCGCCGAGTACCGCGACGATGAAACTGGCATACATGTCAAGCGCATCAGCTTCTACGCAAGAAAACTGTCCGAAAAACTTGGTATGGATGAAACCTTCCGTGAAACCATCTTTTATGCCAGCCCCATGCATGATATTGGAAAAATTGGCATCCCCGACCATATCCTGCTAAAGCCCGGCGAACTTACGCCCGAGGAATGGGATAGTATGAAGTCGCATACCACCATTGGTGCCAAGATCCTGGAGAGTCAGACATCACCTTATCTGGCGATGGGACACGACATTGCCCTGTCACACCATGAGCGGTGGGACGGCAGTGGTTATCCGCTTGGAATCAAGGGCAAGGGCATCCCACTACCCGCCCGGATCATGCAGATATGCGATGTCTATGATGCGCTCAGAAGCAAACGTCCCTACAAACCGGCCTTCGGCCATGCCATGACGATGCGGATTATTACCCGGGGCGATGGTCGTACCGAGCCATCCCATTTCGATCCGAAGGTTTTAGCGGCATTCCAATCATACGCCAGTAATTTCGAGGATATTTTCAATACCCATGTACTAAGCAGGGGTGGTAAAGATGTGTAAAGTCCGCTTGATACACTTTGAATATCACTATCAGTCCACCCTTCGATCGACCGTGTGTAGAGGAAACGGGCATCAATACCCCGGCATGTTCCCTACCGTTTCAGCCAAGTATCTCCAACACGGATTCCGGTGGACGGCCGATAGCGGCCTTGCCATTACTGACCACAATGGGACGCTCGATTAGAACAGGATGCTCTACCATCAGCCTGATCTGCTCCTGGCGAGTTAGATTCTGGTCCCTGATGTATTGTCTGTATTCATTTTCTCCCTTACGCATCAGCTCATCGGGCTCCTTGCCCAGCATGGTGAGTATCCGGGCAAGATCATCTTCGGAAGGTGGATTTTTCAAATATTCAATAATATCGAGGTTCACATTGCGTTCCTCCAGCAGCGCCATGGTGGCGCGAGACTTGGAACAGCGAGGGTTGTGATAGATGGTAGCGAACATAATTATCTCCTAGCCTGCCGGACTTAACTCTCTGAGCAAGTGAGAGAAACCCGACAAAGTTTTCATAGCGAATATCCTATTGTTTCTATCACAGGCTCACCTTTCCCTCATACTCCGCCTGCTCGCGCGCATGCTTTTCCGCCGCACGCTCCAGTTTGCGGCTGGAAAACACCCCCCCGTCGCATAACCGTAAAAAATCAAAGCCAGTAACATCACGCCGCACTGCCGCCTCCACCGTAGGTGCATTCCAATGTTCTCGTGCCCAGACCTTCCACTATCTCCACCACAAAACGCGCCAAATGATCTCAGCTAACCATTCATCCCGTGATGGCGGAAACAGATACGGCGTGCCACGATCTACATCTCAAAACTTGCTGCTTATTAGTCTTTCCTCCACGACTCTTTCCACTTCAGTAGTCTATCACGAATGGGGGATAAGTCCGACAAACTGCTAGCGGAACTGCCTGCGCAGGAATAGCTTTGGTGGTCGGTATTCAAGTACATAGCCATTCTTCCAGCTTGGCAGCGCACTTAAATAAACCGGCAATAACGCCGCCAGACCAGTGGGATATTTTCCAACATTGCGGGCGTAACGGTCTAGAGCTCGCTGAACTCGCATAGCTTTTTCAAACGCGAAAATATTTTTTTTGTAACGCGCCTTTTCATCCTTATTCTGGGAGGCTGCAAGCATACCTTTGAGCCAGGCTAGTCCGGCTCGGATATTGCCGCTACTGGCCATCAACATACTGGCCAGATGACCGATCCATATCGGCGCATGAGGGAGAAGACTGGCAACATGTAAGATATTGGCCGCTCTACCGGGATTATCCAGATAATAAAAATAATTAAATCCCTCAAAAAAAGGTAAAACAAGCTGGCTGGGCAGGGCGTGCCTCCCATTCTCCAATATCCGGTTAGCCATTCTGGCATATGAGTCTCCCCGGTGCGCCAGCACCGCTTCGCTGCGATAGTAAATATCCAGAAGCCTCGGATGCAGCTGGCTCATGGCGAGAAAGTATCGCCCCATAATCTTGAGATCGCCCTCATTCATCTGTTTATCAAGACCGCCATAATAAACGGCAGTCCTGATGAACAGGGCTTCGGCGATCAACTGATGCAAATAAGAGTGATCCAACACATCCAGTATCGGGACCGGAAGCACAGGTGACAAGTTGACTGATCCTGTTCCTGCGTGTTTATCCTGGGCGACGAAAAGAAACCCATAGCAGACAAACAGCACGAGCAAGGTGATAAATGAACGTGGTTTTATCATCGCTGTGTAAATTTAAACCTTTTTTTCACCACAGAGGACACAGAGAGCACAGAGAAAAAACCGGAGAGAGGAGCTAAGGGGCTGTAACTAAATAACATGGCTATTTCTCCATGGTGGAAATATATTTTTCATTCATTAACCTATAGAGCCTCTTGCAAAACTCGTGAGCGGCGATCTGCTTCCCCACTTTGAGTCCGTTTCCGAGCTGGAATTTCACTCCATGGAACCACCATGCAGCTCATTCCATCCCGAAAATGGTCTCAAAGTGGGA
>CAZUWV010000065.1:0-9208 GCA_964624255.1 uncultured Zetaproteobacteria bacterium | reverse complement strand
ACCGCTGGATTTTTCGGACGCGGCACTGGATGTGGCTAAAGCGGGGCTTGACCGCTTGTATGAAACAAGGCTGAGATGTGAGAAGAGAGGAGAAAAGATTGGGAAGGTTACAGGTCAGGATCTGGAATCCAGTCCTTTTCCCACACGTTTCTCGCATGATGGCTCAACCACGCCATCTACCTTTATCGAAGCCATGAATGATGATTTTAATACGCCAGCAGCCCTGGCTGAGCTGTTTCAAATTTGCAAAGAGATAAATCGCGGGATCGATAGAGGCGAGGATGTACGTAAATATATGAGAGCGATGTTGGCAAGGACGGAATTGCTTGGGATTGTGCAGAAGGATGCCGAAGGTTGGTTCAAGTCCGGCGACGTGGATAACGAATGGATTGAAGCACAAATCGCAGCACGCAGGCAGGCGAGAAAGGACCGGGATTTTGCTCGGGCTGATGCCATTCGTGATGCATTGATATCGGAGGGGATTATGCTGGAGGATGGGGTGGAGGGTACACAATGGAAAAAGATTTAAGTCAGGGGTGCGTGGCGATTGTCGGCCTTGGCTATGTTGGTTTGCCTCTGGCGCTTGCTTTCGGGCGTGTCATGCCAACCATCGGTTTTGATATTTCAGAGGACAAGATAGGTGCCTATCGTAAAGGATTTGATCCTGCCGGTGAAATGGAAGAGGCGTTGTTTGAGCGTGCAAATGCACTGGAATATACCCATGATCCCTCTCGTCTGGAACAGGCGGATTATGTGATCGTTGCCGTACCGACACCTGTGGATAATGCTCATCAGCCGGATTTGACACCGGTGATTCGTGCTTCCGAAACGGTCGGACGTCACATGGGCAAGGGTGTAACGGTTGTTTTTGAGTCCACGGTTTATCCGGGTGTGACCGAGGATATTTGCGTGCCCATTCTGGAACGGGAGTCAGGTCTGACATGTGGTACGGATTTTGTCGTAGGCTACTCGCCGGAGCGGGTCAATCCGGGTGATAAGGAGCATCGACTTGAAACCATTGTCAAGGTGGTTTCAGGCCAGGATGACGAAACCCTGGAAAAAGTAGCACTGCTTTATGAGACGATTATCACGGCAGGCGTGCATCGGGCTCAGAGTATTCGCGTGGCGGAAGCAGCCAAGGTCATCGAGAATACGCAACGTGATGTCAACATCGCTCTGATTAATGAGTTGGCGCTTATTTTTCATAAACTCGGTATTGATACGCAAGCGGTGCTGGATGCGGCCGGTACCAAATGGAATTTTCTGCCCTTTCGTCCGGGTCTGGTCGGTGGACACTGTATTGGCGTAGATCCTTATTATTTGACGCATCGCGCCGAAATTGCCGGATTCAGGCCGGAAATGATTAAGGCAGCCCGCTATATCAACGATGGTATGGGCCGATGGCTGGCCGAGCAGACGGTGATGGAAATGATTCGGGCGAAAGTCCAGGTGAACGGTGCGACGGTGGCTATTCTGGGGTTAACGTTCAAGGAGGATTGTGCTGATTTGCGCAACACCAGGGTGATCGACTGTATTCGTGAACTGGAATCCCTCGGGATCAACATTCTGGTTTGCGACCCGCTGGCAAATGCGAAAGATGCGAAACGCGAATATGGCATTGAATTGGTGGGCATGAGTGATCTTCAAGGGATGGATGCAGTGATTGTGGCCGTGGCGCATACTGTATTTCGGGAGATGGACTGGGCTGATTTTGCCTGCCGGTGCAGGAAAGACGCACCGATTATGGATGTGAAGTGCATGCTTGATCCCGAATGGGTTCGTTCCACGGAATTATCACTCTGGCGACTATGAGACAAGAAGATGAGGCAGGAATGACAAAGATTCTGGTGACTGGCGCGGCTGGTTTCATCGGCATGCATGTGATTGAACTCTTGCTGGAGAATGGTTATACCGTGACTGGCGTGGATAATCTGAAGGACTACTACGAGGTAGCACTTAAAGAGGCGCGGCTTACGCGGCTTACGGGAAATTCCCGTTTCAACTTCTACAGACTGGACATTGCCGATGCAAAAGCCCTGATGGATGTCTTTGCCGGAGAACAGCCCGAGCGGGTCATCCATTTGGCGGCGCAGGCTGGCGTACGTTACTCGCTGGAGTGTCCGGAAGCATATGTCAGCAGTAATCTGGTCGGCTTTTCCCATGTGCTGGAGGCTTGCCGACACCACGGCGTACAGCATCTTCTGTATGCATCTTCAAGCTCTGTTTATGGTGCGAATAAAAAGTCTCCATTTTCTGAATCTGATTTTGTAGACCGCCCCGTTTCATTTTATGCTGCGACCAAGAAAGCGAACGAATTGATGGCGTATAGCTACGCGCACCTCTATGGATTCCCCTGTACGGGCTTGCGTTTCTTTACCGTATACGGGCCATGGGGCAGACCGGATATGGCCTATTTCAGTTTTACGCGGGATATCCTGGCGGGCAAACCCATCCGTATATTTAATCATGGTAACATGGTACGGGATTTCACGTATATTGACGATATTGTGGATGGTGTGTTGTGTGCGCTGGAAACGCCACCCGGTGAAGATGTTGATGGTGCGCGGCATACGGTGATGAATATCGGCAATGATCATCCTGTTCGGCTGGGCGATTTTGTGGATACGCTGGAATCCTTGTTGGGCGTTCGCGCCATACGCGAGATGTGTGGCATGCAACCGGGGGACGTGGTATCCACGCATGCGGATATTACAGCATTGCGGGCGCTTGGTTATCATCCCGAAACGTCTATAGCGGACGGACTGGCGACCTTTGTGGATTGGTATCGCCGCTACTATGGAATTGCAAGATAAGGAGTTGTAAATAAATAACATGGCCATTTCTCCATCCAGGCTGACATGAAGAAGGGATTTTGTCTGTGGTTTACCGGGCTGTCCGGTGCGGGGAAAAGCACGGTTAGCATCGCCATTCACCATGCGCTTCGGGAATACGGCATGACCAATATCGAATTGCTGGATGGCGATGAAGTGCGTACACATCTAACCAAAGGACTTGGATTTTCCAGGGGTGATCGTGACACGAATGTATTGCGCATCGGCTGGGTCTGCCAGTTACTGGTCAAACACGGCGCTCCGGTTATGACCGCTGCCATTTCTCCCTACCGTGAGACAAGGGATAAGGTGCGCGCCATGGTAGAACAGGTGGGGGGTGCGGGAGCCTTTATCGAGGTGTTTGTGAACGCCAGCGTGGAGGAATGTGCCCGTCGGGATGTAAAGGGCTTGTATATGAAGGCCATGAAGGGCGATATCCCGCAGTTTACCGGCATATCCGATCCTTACGAGCCACCGGAGCACCCGGAGATTGAATTGAGAACAGCGAATGAATCCATTGAAGAAAGCGCCAGTTACGTCATTGATTATCTGGTCAAGCGAGGTTTGATAGAATATGCCCGACGAAGCCACGATGTCTGATTTAAAAGCAGTGATTTTAGCAGGAGGTTCCGGCACACGCCTGTGGCCATTGTCCCGCCAACAATTGCCCAAGCAGTTCTTGAACCTTGACGGGGACGAAACCCTGCTTGGAGCAACGATTTCACGTTTGCAGCCGTTGATTTCAAAAGATGATGTCTGGATCGTCACCAATGAACGGCATGTCAATGGCGAAGCGTATGCGGCACTGCGGGGTCTGCATACCATTCTGGAGCCATGCGGGCGCAATACAGCGCCGGCCATTGCCTTGTCGGCTGCATGGTTGATGGAGAGCATGCAGTCAGATCCCTTGATGCTGGTATTGCCCGCGGACCATCTGATTCGTGATATCGCATCTTTTCACGCGGCGTTAAATACGGCGGTTCATGCGGCAAGGAAGGGCATACTGGTGACCTTCGGTATCCAGCCTGAACATCCGGAAACAGGTTTTGGTTACATCCAGGCAGACAGGAAATCGGTGGTCGATGGCGTCTATGCGGTGAAACGCTTTGTAGAAAAGCCCGATTTGGATACAGCGCAAACGTATCTCAATTCCGGTGATTATTACTGGAATTCCGGCATGTTTATGTGGCGAGCATCAACGCTTCTGGATGAAGTGAAGCGCCACTTGCCGGAGGTATGGCATGTACTGGAGGCCATGCGGCAACGCTGGCGGCAAGGGGAATCCTGGCAGGAAGTAGTGCGTCATGGCTTCTCGGAAATGCCGAATGTTTCCATTGACTATGGCGTCATGGAAAAGTCCGCTCGCGTGGGTCTTGTGCCCTGCGATATCGGCTGGTCCGATGTGGGCAGCTGGGATGCGGTGTACGATATTTCCGAAAAGGATGAGTCCGGCAATGCCACCTCCGGCGATGTATTGCAGACAGGTTGTAGCAATAGTCTGTTGCGGAGTCAGACACGGCTGGTTGCGGCAGCGGGTCTTCAGGATGTCATCGCCGTGGAGACACCCGACGCAGTCTTACTGCTGAAACGTGGCGAAAGCCAGTATGTGCGTGATTTGGTAGACAAAATAAAGGCGCGGGGCAGCCGTGAGCATATTGAGCATGTAACGGTACAACGACCATGGGGACGTTACATGGTTCTGGACGGAAACAATACCGGCTACAAATTGAGACATATTGAAGTGAATACGGGTGCATCCTTAAGTTTGCAAACGCATCAGCATCGCTCGGAGCATTGGGTTGTGGTGTCTGGCACAGCCACGGTGACGCGCGGTGATCAGGAGCTTACGGTTGCCAGGAATGAAAGTATTTATATTCCGATCGGGAAGAGACATCGCCTTGAAAATCGTGGAAAATTACAACTGCATATTGTTGAAGTGCAGGTGGGTGAGTATTTGGGTGAAGATGATATTGAACGGTTTAATGATGTGTACGGAAGGGTGTAGAAAAGCCATGATGACCGAGTGATGCCAAATATCCCGTTGCACGCAGCGGAATATTTTATGCGGATCCAGGTAGTGCGACATCAAAAATTTCGGTAACGGGAAGCCCGCTGATATCCATTATTTTCTCATGTCCGGGGCTTCCTGTGTCAATCAGATTTGAGATTTGGGAGTAGCTTGAAGGTGTTAACACCGGCCCGTGAGCACCATCCCGTTTTATTCCAAAGTGAATACTCTCTCTCTCTTTCTCAGTCAGAGAGACCAATGCGTTTTTTGTGGTCCATATCGATCCATATTTTGCGAAATCACTCAAACGCCCGGCACGATTTACGGCCTCACCCAGTACAGTAAACTCCACTTGCGTGGCTGTCTGATAGGTGCCAAACCACTCTTCCCCCTGATCAATGCCAATGTTGAGCATAAGTTCATTGAACCAGCTCTTCCTTTTGCACCATTCCCGGTTTATTTTCAGCATGGTGTCCTTCATTTCCTGAGCACATCGTATAGCATTGAGAAGATGGTTTTCATCTGGCCGTGGAAAGAAATAATAGACCACGCCATCGCCAACATGCTTGCCACCTGTTGCGTAATATTTCCGAAGCAGGGACTCCATGGTATTCCAGATAGAATTGATCAGTTCAAAATACTCTTCGGGAGGAAGCTCCGCGCATATCTTATAGGAGGACTGAAGGTCAGCCACCAGAACAGACATATGGGTAAGATAGGGCCGCCGTTTTCGCAACAAATCGCGGATTAGCAGATTACGGCGGGCAAGGACTGTTAACAGGGAATCCTTATCCTCGTCTACCGGCAAATAAATGATAAATATCCCCTCACGAAAAAAGATCGCGAATATTTGTTCCGGTTTTGAAGTTTCACTTTGTTTGGAAAGATTCACTTCCATGCAAACGAGAGGTTTTATCTCTGCCGGTTCAGTCTCATCCTGTAAATGTATGAGTTGCGCCATGCTTTCAGGCTCGAGCTTGAGATCACCCATCAGGATGGTTGAGTTAGACAGTTTGCCTTTAGCAAGAGCAAGATGAAACCTCAGTATGTCTTCAAATCCATCCGTATGATTAACCTTTTGACTATCAAACAGGAGCTGAAAGATATTGCGTTCTTCAATATGGTTTGAAAGAGGTAATGCTTGGCCGAATATCTTCTTTTCCGCAAAATCATTGCACCATTCCAACTGAAATTTGTAATTAAGAAGATAACCCGGATAATTGATATGATCAATGGTGAGTTCCAGACCATTGGATTTTGCACCAAATGCAGCCGGTTTCACAACGCACTTATCGCTTTTGGTGATTTCACTTTTGGATTTAATCCTGTCGACAATTTGAGTCATGGTATATCCTTTCGTCTTGAGTTGTTCTACTTCTCTTAGCGCGTTCAGAACTGAAGATGGAAAATACCCTATCCGGGGAGCGCGGACAGATGATCGATCAGGTATCCTGATCTCTGGTTTTGGCAATATTCCAAGTGCAATATAATTATTAAGTGTTGCCCTTGAAATATTCGCTTCTTTAAGCACTTCCTTGCTCGAAAGTAAAGCTCCCAAGTACATCTCCTGCAATATCAATTACGTCAAGAACGTAGACAGTCTAACATGCTTAGACAGCATGTTAAGATATATCTGGGATTATACGTATTGTATAACCCGTTTCCAGGAATAAATAGACAGTGTATTAGACATATACTGATGATCCTCTTGCAACACTCGCGGGCGACGATCTGCTTCCCTACCCTGGCCCATTTTCGATCTGCAATTTCGCCCCATGGAACCACCATGAAGCTCATTCCATCTCGAAAATAGGCTCAATGTGGGATTTCTGCTCATACATCCGGAGTTTTACAAGAGCCTCTGATGATTTCACAAGAAAACTGCCCATGGCCTTTTTGCTCCGCGGAAAGTTACGCTGTAATCCCTTGATTTGCGCACCTGCCCATATGGGTGCGATTGCTTGCATGGGTGCAGTCCATATTACTATACTTGGAATATGTTGACTGGCAAAGATCAGGGCGCTGAAATGACGGGGCGCATGGAAGGTTTGTTACAGCGGATCGCCATGCTGCGGGGCTGGTCGTCCCGGACTACCGCTTCCTATTTTACAGACCTTTCGGATACCCAGTCTTTTCTGACGGGTGAAAATAGCAATCTATTCGATGTTACGGAATCCGTCCTGATGAAATATCTTGCTCATCTGCACCACAGAGGTCTCAGGGACACGACTTTACGCCGCCGCCGAAGTGCTCTGTCTACATGGTTCGGATTTTTACAGTCTGAAGGACTGCGCCTGGACAATCCCGTACGGAGATTGCCCGCGCAACGCTGTCGCCACCCATTACCGAAAATGATTGGCGAGGAAGATGTCGATATCCTGCTGAATATACCTGAAACATCCACCTCAATCGGGTTACGGGACAGGTGCATGCTTGAGATATTGTACGCAACGGGCCTTAGGGTGAGTGAACTGGTATCATTAAGGATTGCACAGGTGGAGCAGGCGGCCATGCTTGTCCGGGTGACAGGTAAAGGGGATAAAGAGCGTCTCGTTCCATTTGGTGAGGTCGCCTCGGACTGGCTTACAAAATGGCTCGGTCAAAGGCGGAAGGTTCCCCGTGCGATGGCAAGTCCATTTCTGTTTCCAGGGCGTGGGGGACGCGCCATGACACGGCAGAATTTTTGGCAGCGGCTAAAACGTTACGCTCGCCAGGCAGGTCTGCAGCAAACATTATCGCCACATACCCTGCGGCATGCTTTTGCGACACACCTGTTGAACCACGGCGCGGATTTGCGTGCTGTACAGATGTTATTAGGACATGCCAATATCAGCACGACCGAAATTTATACCCATGTGTCCCGTGTGCGTCTGCATGCGTTGGTGAATAAGGCGCATCCACTGGGGAAGTGTTGATGTCTTGACCGCTTTTGTACCGCTGCTTACACTCCACCGGCCGTCTGGCCCGGATTATTCGTGACCAGTTCGGGCCAGAGTGAATCCGCAAAGACTCATTTGTGGCGTTGTTGACGCATGAAAGCTTGAGAACTGTAGATTCAGCCTTCATGATCATGGATTGTCAGGGAGACACGAACCTCCATGCGCGAATTCGAGAAGATCAAACGCCTCCCGCCCTATGTGTTTGCTACCGTCAACCAGTTGAAGATGGAACTCCGCCACGCCGGAAGAGATATTATTGACTTCGGCATGGGTAATCCCGATCAAGCGACACCTCAGCATATCGTCGATAAACTGTGTGAAGCCGCCCAGGATGGACGTAATCATCGCTACTCTGTTTCACGTGGTATTCCGGGTCTCAGGCGTGCGGTATGCGCCTGGTACAAACGGCGATTTAATGTTGATCTCGATCCGGAGCGTGAGTCAATTGTCACCATAGGATCCAAGGAAGGTCTGGCACACCTGGCTGTGGCCATCACCAATCCAGGCGATCTGGTGCTGTGCCCCAATCCCGCCTATCCCATTCATCCTTATGGCTTCATTATCGCCGGGGCGGATATCCGCCAGGTACCCATTGGGCCGGGAATGAATTTCTTCGAGGGTATCGCCAAGGCCATGCGTGATTCGTGGCCAAAACCGAAGGTTCTGGTTGTCAACTTTCCTTCGAACCCGACAGCACAGGTCGTTGATCTGGAATTTTATGTACAATTGGTGGATATGGCGCGGGAATACAAGTTAATCGTCGTATCGGATATTGCCTACGCCGAGATTTGTTTTGACGACTATCGCTGTCCGTCTATTTTACAGGTTTCGGGAGCCATGGATGTAGCGGTGGAGTGCTATTCCTTGTCCAAGACCTACAATATGCCAGGTTGGCGTATAGGCTTTATGGTGGGCAATCAGGAAATCATTGCGGCACTGGCTAAAATCAAGTCCTATCTGGATTATGGTACCTTTCAACCTCTGCAGATTGCCGCCTGCGCCGCATTGAATGGGCCTCAGGATTGTGTAAACGAGATTCGCAATATGTACCAGTCACGCCGAAACGTACTGATTGACGGCTTGCACAACATGGGCTGGATGGCGGAGAAACCCAAGGCTTCGATGTTTGCGTGGGCGAAAATTCCGGATGATTTCAAGGCGATGGGTTCGCTCGAATTTTCTAAAAGGTTGTTGCGTGAGGCGGGTGTGGCGGTGAGTCCGGGTATCGGATTTGGTGAGTATGGCGATGCGTATGTACGCATTGCATTGATTGAGAATGAACACAGAACACGACAGGCCGTACGCGGAATCCGGCATTTCCTGAATGCTGGCGCATAGGAGTCTCTTGCAAAACTCATGAGCGATGATCGGCTTCCCCGCTTCGGCCCATTTCCGAGCTTGAATTTCGCTCCATGGAACCACCATGCAGC
>CAZUWV010000064.1:0-9249 GCA_964624255.1 uncultured Zetaproteobacteria bacterium | reverse complement strand
GCCGCAGTCGCTTTCGCTCCTTCGCAATGACAAAACGATGGGTGCTGAGTAGTTGCTCGGAATGCAAAAAAATGAAACAGCCCTGTACCCCTGTCGTATAGCCGTTCCGTAGACGCTTGCCCCGACTTGATGCAGACTTGCTCGCGGATAGAAGATTCAAGGGAGAGGCAAATGAAAATTCTGGTAGTGGACGACAGCAAGGCGATGCGCATGATCGTCAAACGTACCTTGCGGCAGGCTGGATTCGGGGATGCGGAGATTGAAGAAGCGGACAACGGCGCCAAAGGCCTGACCGCCGTCAAAGCCTCGCTGCCTGATTTTATATTGTGCGACTGGAACATGCCCGAGATGTCCGGCATCGAATTCCTGAAGGCTCTGCGGGCTGAGGGTTTTGATGTTAAATTTGGCTTTATCACCTCGGTAGCGACGCCGGAGATCACTCAGGAAGGCATGGACGCAGGCGCCGCCTTCGTGATCGGCAAGCCATTTTCGGCAGACAAGTTGAAATCCGCCATCGAAAGGGCGTAAGTCATGGCTGCGAAGAGGGGAACAGCGCAGTACTGGATGGGCATGTTCGTGCAGGCCACGGAGGGTTTCTCGCGCGACATGCTGGGGCTGGACGGGTGCCCGGTCCAGTCCAGCGGATCAGGGCCTGCCGAATCCGGACCAGGGGTCTATGTCACGCTGGTTGGCGATTCCGGCTCGGTGCAACTGGGGATCATTTCCTCGAAAGTCGGGTGCAAACAACTGGCTGGCATGTTGCTGGGTATGGAAGCGGAAGAGTGCGATGAAATCTCCGGCGCGGATATGGTCGATGCCTACGGCGAGATCATCAATATCGTGGCCGGAATGGTGAAGCAGTTGGCGAACGAGGAGGATGCCAGCATTCATCTCGGCCTGCCGATCTTCATTAACGGACAGGTGTGCGCCATGGAACATCAGGACAGTATTGTCACGGATATGCTGATGGGTGATGTATCGACGCATTTGCTGATACTGACTCCGGACTCAGGGTGATATTCATGCGGATGCCTTCGATAATCGTGGTGTGACCTGTTTGCATGCACCGCACAGGCCTGCCCTTTACCCACAAATCATGCAGGCTCAAACCCATGAAGCGATGGCGCTTCGTATTTGGATTGATTCTGTGGGATTGTGTATGAAAAAATACAGGTTCATTCTGACAACGCTGCTTTGCCTGCTGCCGCTGGCGGCGTTGGCGGATGAAGCGAAGAAGCACACCTACAAAGTCGCCGTGGATGCGACATATGCTCCCTACGAGTTCCTTGGTGTGGACGGCAAAATCAAGGGAATGCTGCCTGATATGTTGCGCGCCATCGGTCAATCTGCTGGTGTGAGCTTCAAGTTTATAGCCATGCCATGGCCCGTTGCGCTCAAGAGTCTGAAGGGTGACAGGGTGGACTTGATCAATATGATCCGCACGCCGGAGCGTATCGGTAAATACGAGTTTTCCAATCCGACCAGCAGCATCATGCAGGCATTGTTCCGCAATGAAAACGAGACGGAGATTCGGGGCCTGGACTCTATCACGGGGCATATTATCGCTTTGCAGAGGAGTGATATTGCCAATGAGAAATTAGCCGGTCGGGATGATTTTGACCGCTTGCCGGTGGAAACCAGGGCGCAGGGGCTTCTGGACGTGGATACAGGTCGGGCTGCGGCTTTCTTCACGGCCAAAGACCCCGGGCTTTATTTTATCCAGAAGCACGGTCTGAAGCATGTGGAACTGGCAACAGCAGGCCTGTGGCCGCAGGATTTTTGCTTTACCGCCAAAAAAGGCAACACAGCCATCATTACCATGCTCAATAAGGGTCTGGCAGAAATCAAACACTCCGGGCGTTACGAGGAGATTATCCGAAAGTGGCAGCTTAAACCGAAGAGTTGGATGGCAAAAAATGCCACTCAGATCATCACTGCCATCACCGCCCTGTTTGTCATGGCACTGGGCCTGTGGCTGTGGGTGTTTTTATTGCGCCGCACCGTAAGGCGACGTACCGCCGCACTGGCCGAAGAACACGCGCTTCTGCAGCAGAGCGAAGGAAAGTATCGCGGTTTGCTGGAGAACATGCCGGGAGCCCTGCTGCTTATTCATGAAGGCATTGTGGTATACGCCAACCCCGCCGCGTTAACGTTGTTTGGTATCGGCGGCCCGGAGGCGGCTACCGGTCATCCTGTTACGGATCTCCTGCCCGGTCGCTGCGTTGGCTTCGTCAATGGGCGAATCAGCCAAATCCTTGCCGCGGAACGAGCGCTTCCGGCGGTGGAAGGGACGCTTTCCCGTGCGGATGGATCGGAGTTCGACGCGGCAGTGACCGCCGCGCCCTGCGAATACGAGGGCCATCCCGCCGTACAGTTGATTGTTCAGGATATTACGACTCGCAAGCAGGCCGAGGCGGAGACAGCGCGCCTGCTGTCCATCATCGAAACCAGTGCTGACTTCATCGGCATGGCGGATGCCCAAGGTCGTGTGATGTACATCAATCCGGCCGGACGCCGTATGCTGGACCTGTCCGCCGATGCCGATGTGAGTAGCATGCAGATGGCGGATTTCCATCCGCCTGCTGAAACAAAGCGGATGCGCGACAAGATTTTTCCGGATCTCCTTAAACATGGAGGTTACCAGACGGACATGGTGTTCCGGCGCCGCAACGAAGATGAGATCCTCACGCTGGCGACGTTCAGTGTGCAAAAGAACCCGGATGGAACGGCGGCCAGCTATTCCGTCATTGCACGCGATATCCGCAAGGAGCGGGAAGGACAGCAAAGGATGGAACACGCCCAGCGGCTGGAATCGCTCGGTGTATTGGCCGGCGGTATTGCGCATGACTTCAACAATATCCTCACCGCTATTCTCGGCAATGCGGCACTGGCCAAAAGCAAGGTTGTTTCCCATCCCGAGGCGATGCCCGGATATCTGGGTAATATTGTCACGTCCAGTGAAAAAGCGGCTGAGCTGTGCAGGCAGATGCTGGCCTATTCTGGCAAGGGACGGTTTGTGGTCAAGGCGCTGAATTTATCCGGGCTGGTGGAAGAAATCACCAAACTGCTTGAGGTCTCCATCGCCAAGAATGTGGTCATTAAATACCAGTTGGCGGAACAAATTCCCGCCGTGGATGCAGATGCGGCGCAGATGCAGCAGGTGATTATGAATCTGGTCATCAACGCCTCGGATGCCATTGGTGAAAAAAGCGGGGTCATTGCCATTGTGACCGGCATGATGCATGCGGATCACGCCTATCTGAGCGAGACATGTCTGGACGAGAATTTACCCGAGGGCCGTTACGTGTTTCTCGAAGTATCCGATACGGGCTGCGGCATGAATCGGGAAACCCGCAAGCGTATCTTCGAGCCTTTCTTTACCACCAAATTTACCGGACGCGGGCTGGGCATGAGCGCGGTGCTGGGGATTATACGCGGGCATCACGGCGCATTGAAGCTGTACAGTGAACCAGGGCGCGGCACCACATTCAAGGCGCTCTTTCCTGTGTCCGGTCAGATGGCTGAGAGCATGGATGAAGAACCCGCCGGGACGGATGCATGGCAAGGTTCAGGAAGCATATTGATTGTGGATGATGAGGAAACCATTCGGGAAACAGCGGCCATGATGCTGGAGGATATGGGATATAAGACCCTGACCGCGGAGGATGGACTGGAGGGCGTGGAGGTCTATCGCCAACATCAGCGGGAAATTACGGTGGTATTGCTGGATATGACCATGCCTAGGCTGGATGGCAAGGGCTGTTTCCGCGAACTTCGGCGAGTGAATAAGGATGTGAAGGTCATTCTGTCCAGCGGCTACAACGAACAGGAGGCCACCAGTCATTTCTCCGGCAAGGGGCTGGCCGGGTTCATCCAGAAGCCCTACCATCCCGATGCTCTGGCGAAGGCGATTCGCGCGGTCAGTTGAGGGATCAATAAGGATGATGACTTCGTAAGAAGTCATCAGAGCGCCCATGGACGGCCTTTTTACGACTTCATCTAGATCAGCCCGCATGATCTAGGTGTCAAGCAAAGAGCGCACCTCATCGGCAAAGGTCGAGGGATCAATCGGTTTCTGCATGTAGGCATCGAATCCTTGCCGCAGCAGGCGCTCCTGATCGTCCTTCATGGCCGATGCGGTGAGCACGACCACGGGGATATGACGGGTTAGCACATCATCGCGGAGCGCGTGCATGGCCTCCAGTCCACTCATGCCGGGCATGCGCAGGTCCATCAGCACCAGATCAGGATGCGTTTCCCGCACCCTGACGATGCCTTTCATGCCGGATTCCGCCGTTTCCACCTCAAAGCCGCTCATCTCCAGCACGTCGCGCGCCAGTTCCAGATTCAGTTCGTTGTCGTCCACGACAAGAATACGGGCCATTAGCTCAAGTCTTTCCAAACATGCTCTTGTCCCCGCCGCTGCCGACGGCTTCATCAATTCTTTCCGTGAGCTTCTTCAGCAGGGAACCCGCATCCTCGGCATCTTCAGCGAAATGGGCTGCGCCAAATGATGCCGTGAAGGTCCCGAACCCGTCCCGGGGCAGAGGGAATCGCTGATGGCGGAGGCGGATACGCAATTTTTCAGCTACGCGCATGGCACCGACAGGCGCGATGCCGGGTAGAAAAAGCACGAAGCGCGCCTCGTCAATACGGGCGCAGACATCCCCGTGCCGGGTGACGGACTGGACGGTTTCGATCATTTCTTTTAACGCGGCAACGCCCCAGCGCTCACCATGTTCGTGGATATAATCGTCATAGCCGTCTATCTGCCAGCCGATCAGCGAGAACTTCTGCCCATGTCGTATGGCATTCGAGGTTTCCTGCTCGAGTCGGCGCAGTAGATAACGAAGATTGAAGCAACGCAGCGTAGCGTCCACAAGATGCGCCTGCACGGGATAGATGAGCTCCAGCTTGTGCAATTGGCGCAGAATTTCCGCCCGGCCGTCAGCGCCTTTGATCAGCACGCGTTCCGCATCCCGGCCCAGGTGCAGTGCTTCTTCGCGCGAGAGATCCTTGGCGGTATAGATCACGATGGGGATATCCGTGGTTGCCGGATGTTTTCGCAAACGATTGACGACATCGAAGCCCGTCACGCCGGGCATCATCAGATCCAGAATAATCAGGTCCGGCTCGCGTTCGATAGCGATGCGGACGCCTTCCTCTCCACTGGCGGCCAACAGGGTGCGATACCCCTCGGTCACCAACGTTTCCCTTAGAAAGTCTCGCACCGAGGCATCGTCGTCCACAACCAGCACCGTAGGAATCGTCGGATGGGATGGCGCATTCCGCCCGTGACGGGCGATGACGTCGAGAATCTCTTGTTGGCCAAGCCCCTTTTCCATGATGTCCACCGTGCCCATGGAGAATTCAGGATCATCCGCCTTGCCGCCGATGAGAATGACCGGCAGGTCGCGGGTGGGTTCATAGGCCTTCAGCATTTGCAGGGATGAATATATCGCCCCGCTTTGTTCCGGGATGCCGAGCATAATCAGAAACGGGCAGCAATGCACCGCAGACTCTGTGATTCTGGATGTGTCCACAAACACGGCGTCATATCCTTCCTGCCCCATCATGCGCACCACGGATGCACCCCGCTCCCGGTTGTCATCAGCAACCAGGATGCGCGGTCGCGGCCCTTGTTCGGGAATGGTTTCAGCGATCTCAGCCGGAGATATGGCACGGACCTCTGGCGATGCGTCCTGCTCTTTATCCGCTGCTTCAGACACGCGCCTGGCCGGGATACGTATTGTGAAGCAACTGCCCGACCCCGGTTTGCTCTCCAGGCTCAGATCGCCGCCCAGAAGGTTGACTTGCCTGCGCGTCAGCGCCAGACCGAGCCCCGTACCGCCATGTTTCCGGTCCAAGCCTCCCCTGGCCTGGACGAATGGCTCGAAGATGCGCTCCTGGTCTTCTTTATCAATACCGATGCCGGAGTCCTTTACCTCGATGACGATACGGCAGTCGTTCTCCGCATGCCTTGCCGCGCGGCCTGCGCGAGCTTCCACACGAATATCCACGATCACTTCGCCGCCTTCCGGCGTGAACTTGATGGCATTTCCAGTGAGATTAATGAGCATCTGGTGTAATTTCCCGGCATCGGCAACGACGCTGGCATTCGCAGTGGCATCCTCCTGCAAAACCAGGCGGAGTTGTTTTACTCCGGCCAGGGGCCCAAGTTCATTCACGGTTTGCCGCGCGATTTCCGCTGGAATACACGGTGTTTCTTCGATATCCATCATGCCCGCTTCAATCTTGCTGATGTCGAGCAGGTCATTGATGATGTGCAGCAGTCGTTTGCCGCTGACATGGACATGATCCACATAGCGCGCCTGTTTTTCCGTCAATGGACCAAGTTGCGGATTACCGAGCAACTCGGAAAAGCCGATAATGGCATTCAACGGCGTGCGCAACTCATGGCTGGTATTGGCGAGAAACTGGTTTTTGGCTTCGCTGGCGATGATTAGTTCCTCATTCATCAACTCCAGTTCTATTTCGCGGTTGTACAAGCGCTGGTTGATTTTCGCCAGTTCGGATTCCTTATTGCGGGCATTGGAGAGTGCCACGGCGCAGGTGGAGGCCAGCACCCGCAAAGACATTTCGTCCTCCTCGCTGAAGGATTGTTCATCTTTATCGTGGGTCAGATAGATGGCACCCATCATCTGATCCTCGAAGACGATAGGCGTTCCCAGGAAGGCGGTCATCGGCGGATGGCCGGGAGGAAAGCCCGCACTGGCCGGGTGCGCGGAGATATTGTCTATGCGCACGGTCTGGCGTTCCTTCAATAAGAGGCCCAGCAGACCTACGCCTTTCGGCGGATTCGCGATTCTTTTCTCCTCATCAGAACTCATGCCAAACGGGATGAAATGCGTTTCTTCGTTCCTGTCACGGTATCCCAGCATGGCATAGCGCGCGTCGGTCATGTCCATGGCCAGCTTGCCGACATGGCGCAGAATGCCCTCGCTGGCCGATTCTTTGGCCAGGTGAATTACGGCCTCAGTCAAGGATTCCTGCCGCCGCCGTTGCCCGCGTTCCCTGGCGACCAGGTGCTTCAGATGGGTGACCAGGCCATCGAATGCCGCCGCCACAATGCCGAACTCGTCTTTGCGTTCAAGACTCAGGCGTTGCGACAGATCGCCGCCACGTATTTTGTCGGCGGCGTTCGCCAGCTTCGACAGAGGCAAAATCATCTGGCGGCGCACGCCTGCCCACACGACCAACATGAGCAGAGCCGCAATGCCAGCGAACAGCATGGCCGTCTGGTCGAGATCAGCCCTCAAACGGCTTGTGACAGCCGCTGTTGAAACCTTGAGCGCAAGCACGCCGCGTAGCGGATTGTTCGTATAGCCATGGCATCGCAGGCAGGCGTTTTCGACCCTGATCGGGTAGAGGAAGGTCAGATCGTCCTTGTCCTTGATACTGGCCTGCCCGATTTTCCCCTGGGTAATTTCCCTGAATCGGGCCGCGATCCGGGGCGATACATGCGCTGGCTTCCCGGTTCCGGGTTTGCGGTGGAAGTGCGCCTTGTTGTTCCATCTGTTGACCGCCCGGATCGTTTTCAGGTCCACGAAGGCCTCCACGCCGTTCACCCGATAAATTCTAACCGACTCAATATCCCGGAGATGGGCGACGCGCCGCAGCCAGTCATGGGCGATGTCGCCGCGCCCTGCCAACATAATACTTTTCAGGCTTGCGGTCAGGGCTTTGGCCGTTAGCTGCACGCTTGCTGTTTCCTCCCGGGTGACGAGTGCGTTGCCGCGCATGTTTAACCATGCGTAACTGATCGAGAGCAGGATGACCAGCAGCAGGCCCAGTGTCAGGGCCATACGGGTGCTGACGCTTTGACGTAGCGGCGTCATGATGCGCCTTTTGAAACGTGATTTGCGTCTCCCTGGTAGTCCAGCAATGCCTTGATGGCTTGCCGCAGGTGGATGACATCTACCGGCTTACCCAGGACGCGCACATGAAAACCACCCGGCGCAGACGCGGGATCGCCGCTCAGTATCATGGTATGGTGCAACAGTCGGGGCTGGCGGGTTTCTATCCACGACAACAAATCAAGACCGCTTGCACCATCAAGATGGAGGTCGCATGCTATGCTATCTACAGCCTGTTCCTCCAGCAATCGTTGTGCTGTACCGATATCACCTGCCACCAGAACCTCATATTCGGATGATAGCGCCGCTTCATAGAACTCCAGCAACATCTCATCGTCATCCACCATCAGAATCCGTGGTCGCCCGGCATCAGGGCTGTGTGCGGCCTGATCATCCGCCGACTCGCCGGGCGGGGCTTTGCCGAGGTTCCGCTTATCAAGCTGCATGTGTTGCTCCTTTCCTGTTCGCGGGCGTTTTTTCACCGAGCAAACGTTCGCTCGTTTGCAGGAATTCCTGAATACCTACGGGCTTGAACAGGATGGCATCCGGCCCTGCCTCCCTTAGCTTGCGTACCACCAGCTTACGGTCCTGCGCACCCGTAAGCGCCAGGATGCGCATGCCCTCACCCAACTCGGGCTGCTTTTTCAGCCGCTGGATCATCTCTAAACCGTTAATCTCCGGCATCATGATATCCAGCACGAGCAACTGTGGCCGGATGAGTCCGATCTGCACCAGGCCCGCATACCCATCGTATGCCGACGATACCTCGCAGGAAAAGGGTGCCAGATCCATGGCGCCGCGAACAAGATCATGGGTTTGTGGATCGTCATCCACAATGAGGATGCGAGTGGCTTCTTTTTTTTCCTGGAGCGCCGTGGGTGTGGGGATTTGCCAGGTATGCAGGAAACGCACAAACGCCTGCCTCGGGATACGCCAATGCCCGCCCGGCGTCAGCACGGCTTCAATACTCCCCTTGTGAATCCAGTGTTTGATGGTGTTGACCCGAACACCGCATATGCGGGCGGCTTCTCCGGTTGTCAGGTAATCCATACGTTCCACCTCACCATTGGGTCCATTGCAAAACACCTCTCGGGCGCGGAAAAGGGACTCTATGGGCGCGAAGGGTAAATGTCTGCTTTCGACAGATCAACCACTTCTGATGTTTTTGATACTTTTGATAGTTTCATACTGAAGTTCATCAGGGCGCCCATTCATGGGCACCCTCAGTGGAAGGACTGAATCAGCGTTGCGGTAATCAGGTGCCATCCATCCACCAACACGAAAAGAATGATTTTCAACGGCAGCGAAATCATCACGGGCGGCAACATCATCATACCCATGCTCATCAATACGCTGGCAACGACCAGATCCA
>CAZUWV010000063.1:0-9409 GCA_964624255.1 uncultured Zetaproteobacteria bacterium | reverse complement strand
CTTCGAAAAATCAAAGACTGAAAACTTTTACAGAATAAAAGTTGCGTTATCCATGACTAAAAAATACGCAGGGGGATGGGGGTAAAATAAATTAGCCGTGATCGCCGCCCCACGAGTTTTGCAATTGGCTCCCTCGCTTCATCGTATCTGACGCGAGCTGGGGCCTGAATTCAGACAAAATGCCGGAAGAAAATGGATGGTTGTCACCGATGGCAGGGATCGGTAAAGTGCGGCACCTTTCCGTGCGGCCAGTGGCCGTTTGTCTTGGTTAGTTGACGTACCGAACAGTCGCGCGGTCAGGCTAGACGGTGTGCGAAACAAATAGATTGCAACGCAATCTATTTGTTTTATAAATAAAGTATAATAAGAGCCTCTTGCAAAACTCTGGGTGGGTGAGCGGCAGTCCCACTTTGGGACCGTTTTCGGGATTGAATGAGTTGCATGGTGGTTCCATGGAGCGAAATTCCAGCTCGGAAATGTGCCAAAGTGGGGAAGCTGATCGCTGCTCACGAGTTTTGCAAGAGGCTCATAAGTTAAAATAGTGTTTTCCGTAGAGCTTAAACAGGCCTTGTATGGAATAGGCTTTTTGGCGACTGCATGAGGCTATATGAAGTGGAGGCAAAGTAATGCGTGCGTTGGATGATGTAAGCAAGGATCAGTTGCGTGGCGACATTCCCGAATTCCGCGAGGGCGACAACGTTCGTGTCAACGTCCGTGTGGTGGATTTCAAGGAAACGAAGAAAGGTGTGGAACGCCGCGAGCGTTTGCAGGCCTATGAGGGGATTGTTATCGCCCGCCACAATAAGGGTATTTCCAGCAGTTTTACGGTACGAAAAATTTCCAAGGGTGTGGGTGTGGAGCGCATATTTCCGTTACATTCACCAATGTTGGAGAGCATTAAAGTGGTACGTCACGGGCGCGTGCGTCGGGCCAAGCTCTACTATCTGCGCGAGCTTCGAGGCAAGGCTGCGCGCATCCGCGAGCGCCGCGTTTAGTCCGCGAGCTGTTTTAATGTGGTCGCGCCGATTGGTTTGGGCGTCAATAGCTTGATACAAGGGGGTCCGTATGGACCCTTTTGTTGTTTAGTTTAACAGGGGGTCATGGATGTCTGGTCGTTTTGATTTTTTCCATACAGTATTGTCTGATGCTCCGGTGGCTGACGCCATCGCCGCCGAGCTGGGACGTCAGCAGCATACGCTGGAACTGATTGCCAGTGAAAATATTGTGTCGAAGGCCGTGATGCAGGCACAGGGTTCGGTGATGACCAACAAGTATGCCGAGGGTTATCCCGGGCGGCGTTATTATGGCGGCTGCGAGCATGTGGACAAGGTTGAGGTCCTGGCGCAGGAACGTGCCAGAGAACTGTTTGGTGTCAAACACGTTAACGTGCAGCCGCATTCCGGTTCGCAGGCTAATATGGCGGTCTATATGGCGGTACTCAAACCTGGCGACACCATCATGGGTATGGATTTGTCTCATGGCGGACATCTGACGCACGGCTCGCCGGTCAATTTCTCCGGTCGCCTGTACCATGTGGCGGCCTACGGCGTACGCAAAGATAACGAATTGATTGATTACGATGTCATGCAACAACTGGCCAATGAGCACAAGCCGAAAATGATTATCGGTGGTGCTTCCGCCTATGAACGGCCGATAGATTTTTCGCGTATGCGCAAAATTGCCGATTCCGTGGGCGCGTATCTGATGGTGGATATGGCGCATTATGCTGGCTTGATTGCCGCTGGCGTGTATCCGAGTCCGGTAGGGCATGCACATATGATAACGACGACGACGCACAAGACCCTGCGCGGTCCCAGAGGCGGCATGATTCTTACCGATGACGATGAACTGGCAAAAAAAATCAACTCGCGTATTTTTCCCGGTATTCAGGGCGGCCCGCTGATGCATGTGATTGCGGCCAAAGCGGTGGCTTTCGGCGAGGCACTGGGCGAGCAGTTCAGAGCTGATCAGAAACAGATTATCACCAACGCGCGGGCGTTGGCGAAAACGCTGGCTGACGGAGGCCTGCGTGTCGTTTCCGGTGGTACTGATTGCCACATGTTCCGCGTGGATGTGCGGTCCCTGGGTTTGACCGGCAAGGCAGCCGAAGAGGCGCTGGAGGGAGCGGGCATTACAGTCAACAAGAATACGATTCCATTTGATCCTCAATCACCGTTTGTCACCAGCGGTATCCGTATTGGTACGGCCGCGGTGACTACGCGCGGGTTGCGGCAGGCGGAAAGCGTGCGGGTCGGCGAAATGATTTTGCGGGTGCTGGCTGCGCCGGAAGATGCAGAGGTGCGAAGCGTGGTGGCGGATGAGGTGCGAGCCCTGACGGACCGCTTTCCGATCTATAGCTGATAGCGTCTGGATATGTATTGCCCATTTTGCGCCAACGATGATACGCGTGTCATTGATTCGCGTGTCGTGGAAGACGGCGCTACGGTTCGGCGCAGGCGTGAATGCGAAGTGTGCCTTAAACGTTTCTCCACCTATGAACGTGCGGAATTACGTTTACCCATGGTGGTCAAGAAGGATGGCATACGGCAGACATTCGATGTTGAAAAAATCCGTTCGGGTATGCAAAAGGCGTTGGAAAAACGTCCTGTGTCAGCCGATGCGCTGGAGCAGGGCATGCAGGCGATCGTGTGCTCGGTTCAGGAACGGGGCGAGCCGGAAATTCCAGCGGCAGATGTCGGAAATCTTGTTATGGAGCAGTTGCGCCAGCTGGATGGCGTGGCTTATATTCGTTTTGCATCCGTGTATCGGGAATTCAAGGATGTGGATGAATTTCTGGCGGCGGTAAAGAATGCGATGGAGCGTAAAGCATGATGACTTCTTGCGAAGAGAGGGTCAGGAGTAGTTATGACCGTTAAAATTGCGGTATTGCCGGGCGACGGTATTGGACCGGAAATTGTGCGCGAGGCCCTCAAGGTGCTGGCGGTCCTTAATAGCGAATATGGCCTGAATGCCGAATGGGAAATGTCCGACATGGGCGGTGCGGCTTATGATGCCAGCGGCGATCCTTACCCTGAGGTTACGCAGAGGTTGTCGCGTGAGGCAGATGCGGTATTGCTGGGCGCGGTTGGGGGACCGAAATGGGAGTCACTCGATAAGCCGCTCAGGCCGGAGTCGGGCTTGCTTGGTATTCGTGCTGATCTGGGCCTTTTTGCCAATTACCGTCCTGCCAGAGTGTACAGGCAGTTGCTGGATGCTTCCACGCTAAGGCCTGAAGTGATTGACGGCGTGGATATTATGGTGGTACGGGAACTGGTGAGCGGCGTGTATTTCGGTCAACCGCGCGGGATTATTGAAGAGCATGGCGAGCGCAAGGGCGTCAATACGATGAGCTATACCGAGTCCCAGGTGCGGCGTATCGCCCGTACAGCATTTGAAACGGCGCGTCTGCGCGATGGGAAAGTTTGCAGCGTAGATAAGGCCAACGTACTCGACGTATCCGAATTCTGGCGCGAAATTGTTTGCAGCGTACATGATGATGCGTTTTCCGATGTTGAATTGTCGCATATGTATGTGGATAACGCGGCAATGCAGTTGATTCGTGACCCGAGGCAGTTCGATGTCATCGTTACATCCAATTTGTTCGGAGATATTTTGTCGGACGAAGCCTCAATGCTGACCGGTTCCATTGGCATGTTGCCTTCTGCATCCATCGGTGAGGCGCATGCGATGTATGAGCCGATTCACGGTTCAGCTCCGGATATTGCAGGCCGGGACAGGGCCAACCCTTTAGCGACGATTTTATCCGTGTCCATGATGTTGAAGTACACGCTGGATCGCGGTGACTTGGCCGACGCGGTGGATACGACCATTGAGGCGGTACTGGATGATGGCGTGCGTACATCCGATCTGGCGGGCGGTGGCCGAGCGGTTTCCTGCTCGGAGATGGGGGATGTGGTGTGTCGCAAACTCAAGATGATGGCGGGCTAATGATGGGTAAATTTCTTCCACGTAAGGATGCATACAATGTTGCCGTGGTTGGCGCGACAGGTGAGGTGGGGCAGACCATGCTCGAAATTCTGGCCGGACGCGACTTCCCGGTCGGTGATCTTGTACCACTGGCTTCCAGCCGTAGTGCGGGTTCAAGGATTGAGTTCAGAGGCAGGGAGTATGTGGTACGGGACCTGGCGGATTTCGACCCGTCGGGGCTGGATATCGCGTTGTTTTCAGCTGGTGGTGACACGTCTTTGGAGTACACGCCGCGTTTTGCCGAATGTGGGTGCTATGTGATTGATAATTCCAGCGCCTGGCGGATGCACGATGATGTTTGTCTGGTGGTGCCGGAGGTCAACCCGCAAGCATTGGAAATGGCCAGGGAAAACCACATTGTTGCTAACCCGAATTGTTCGACCATCCAGATGGTTGTGGCCCTGAAGCCGTTGCACGATGCGGTTCCTGTCAAACGTGTGGTGGTTTCCACTTATCAGGCTGTATCCGGCGCCGGTGGGCGCGCCATTGAGGAGCTGGCCATGCAGACGCGCAGCCTTCTTGCAGGCAATAAGGCCGAGGTTCATGTATTGCCGGCGCGTATCGCCTTCAATGTTATTCCGCATATCGACGTGTTCCTTGATGATGGTTATACCAGAGAAGAACGCAAGATGATGGATGAAACGCGGAAAATTATGGGTACGGATATTGCCGTGACCGCGACTGCGGTGCGTGTGCCCGTGTTCTACAGCCATGCGGAAGCCGTCAATCTCACCTTTGAGGCTCCCATGACAGCGGAGTACGCACGCAATATCCTGGCGCGAGCCGACGGTATCTGTGTTGTTGACGATCCCGCTGGTGAAGATTATCCGTTGCCCAGTGATGCGGCGGGTACTGATCCTGTTTGGGTCGGCCGCATTCGAGATGATGATTCCTGTCCGAATTCTTTGCATTTGTGGATTGTTGCCGATAATGTGCGTAAAGGCGCTGCGCTTAATGCCGTTCAAATTGCGGAAATCCTCGTTCACCAGCTTGCCGAATGACTGAGTGTGTGGCGACATCGCGTTGAATAGCCAGGGCCGGAGTAGGCGGGGGTCGATGGAGACGATAGATATGAATCGCTGGATAGGGAGGATGGCCGGGTTCTCCGCGCTTATCGTATGCCTCTTTCTGGGCATTTCCCAGGCCCGTGCAGTGGCCTTGGGAAAGATAGATGTGACAAGCCATCTGGGGGAGGCTTTTTTTGCCGAAATCCCGATGCAATTGGGAAAAAATAAAGCTGTTTCCCATGTGTTCGCCGGGCTGGCCACTCCCGCCGAGTACCGTACCCTGGAAGTATACCGCGATCCCGTACTGAAGGTGATTCATTCTGAGGTAAGAGACGATTCTCGCGGTGCCCGCGTGGAATTTTCTTCCAGTTCTGTAGTTAATGCGCCATTCTTCGATTTGATCCTGAGAGTACGCTACGGTCATGCGACCCAGTTCAAAAAATATCCTGTTTTCCTCAACTTGCCACAGGCTGAACCTGTCCGGACCAAGATGCCATCGAACGTTTCCGTGGCGGGCTCACAGGCGAATACGGGAGGAAATATTCAGCCAAGAGGATCCGCTGTGGCGGAACAATCCACAGCGGAAGCCGGGTCCGCGAGGCGCGCTCCCGGGCTTTACAGCGGTTGGGCGCGAACCGGGCGCTATGGGCCAATGGTCTATGGAGACACTATCAGGACCGTAGCCCTCCGTCTGCGCGCGGATCATCGCTATACCTTACCGCAGGTGATGATGGCCCTGTTCAGCAAGAACAGGAAGAAATTTAGTCGGGGAAACGTCAACCTTATTAATGCCGGGACCTGGCTGAATGTGCCAACGGCCAGCGAAGTGGAAGAGATGACACCATCCGATGCCAGAAAATCATTGGCCAGGCAGATGCGTGATTGGAGTGCATTAAAGAAACAGCCCCGCTATACGGCAATTTCTGAGGCACAGAAGAATCGCTACAAGACTCGCGTGCGCATGGGCCGAATGGCTGTCGGTATCGCTTCGGTCCCCACCTCCAGTGCGGCGACAGGGAGAAAGACAGGTGCAAAATCGGAGGCCGGCCAACCTCCCGGAGCCGAACTTCCCGCGGCAACGGGGGTAATGGGAACGGTAGTACTGAATTCCGCGCAACGAGAAAGGCAGGTCGCGCTGCGACAGGAAAATGCCGCCTTGCAGGAAAGGCTCAAGGTTGCTGGCGATAAAATTGATGCCCTGTCGGACAAATTGTCTGGTGCGGATATCGTTGCCGCCAATGCACGTATCAGGAAACTGGAGCTAAGCCTGGCCCGCTCGCAGGCTGAGCTGGACCGGAACAGGCAGGAGGCGAAAGCTCGCGGTGCCACTCCCATCCAGTGGCTAACCTATCTCCTGGGTGGTTTGGTCGCTTTGTTGCTTGGATGTGTGGGGCTTTTGCTGACTCGTGAACGTCCACATTCCTCCGCACTCTCAGCATCAAGGAATACTGTTTCGCTTACACCTCCTTCGGAAAGTGGAGGACGGGAGGTATCTGCGGCCGAAGAGTTGGATCAGGTTGCTGTGCGAACGGATACGCAGGAGTCCAAAGATGCCCTCGCGGGTCATATATCGAGTTCGATGGCATCCGAGGCGGTCGATGAAGAAAAGATGCGTCAGAATGAGCCAGAGGATACACCTGATTCGAATGTGGACTATATGGCTGAAGCCGATATTTACCTTCGTTACGGCATGGAAGATGAGGCCATTGACCAGATAAAAATGGCGATCAAACAGCATCCGGATCATGCCGGAGCATATATAGTATTGATTCGAACACTTCAGTCGAGGGGTGATTCGGAGGCGTTGAGTGTAGCCGTCGAAGCCGGACGTATAGCTTTGAGTGGTGACGAATTGCAGGCGTTCGAAGTGGCTGTTTCTCCTGTTGATGAGAGCGAAACTGACACCGACCCGGTCAGTGCTTTACCTTCCATCGGCATTGAGGAGCTTGTGCCTCTCGAAGCGGGAAAGGTTACGGCGGAGGACTCGTTCGAACCGGGGTTTCCTGATATGGTTGATATTAGTTTGGATATTCAGCCCATGGTTGGCAAAAAAAGTGGAGATGGGGCGGTGGGCGATGAGGCCACATCCTCAAGCATTGAGACTCCCGGGCCAGGTTATGTGGGTGGGGCAGGCAAAATACCTGATACCGGGCTGGAGTTTTCGAGATCGGATAAACTGGCGGGTACATTGGGCAGGGGGGAAGCGCCGGACTCGCTTCATGTTGACAAGGCGCGCAGCCTACTGGCCGAAGGCGCGCTGGATGGGGCCGAGTCTTCATTCAAGATGGCTATGGGTGCGGACAGGACACGAGGAGACGCTCTGATTGGCCTCGCGGATGTCGCATGGCACAGAGGAAACGCAACTGAAGCCAGTGAATTTCTGGCGAAGGCGGAAGTTCTGGTGAATGGCGACAACCGTGACTGGTTTGAGTCCATCAGGCGTGAGATGGAGGATTCCAAATAATTATTACCGTGCTTATCCGATCTCCTGGTTACCCCCGCCCTTTACCCACAAATTATGCCACAGAGCCTTTACACACGGGTCAGACCAAGGCGCGGTGCGCAGATAATGGTTATTCCATTGGCAAGCGCCGCAACGCAGGTATGACTCGTGTGCAAGGGTTCCCTTCGGGCGAGCCATCCTGCGGCCATCTGCTGCGTTCCGCCCTCTTGCCAGGGATACAACCATTGCTTTGAGAGCGCGCCTTGCATATGACCACCGGATGACTCGTTGTGGCACGATTTGTGGGTAAAGGGCAGAGCTACCCTGGCCCGGATACCAGGATTCGACAGTTTGTCAGAGCTTCCGGGCAGTTACTTTCATCTGTGTGAACCTCCATCCTTTAGGGCGGTTGTGTTTCGGCCTCGGTTGCTTTACATCAGCATTGCTCGCACACGACATGGTCGTTGCCATACCGGGGAGTATGTTGTGCATTACCTTGCTGCGCATCATCAATAAATCATGGACACCTGTTTTCAGGGCGATTCGCCTGTTACTCTGGTTGATACTGCCAATCTTTCTTTTACACCTGTTTTCAACTCCCGGCGCACTGATATGGCCGGGGAGTATGTTGCCGTTTACATGGGAGGGTGCAGACAGGGGGACATGGCTCAGTATACGGCTTCTGTTCCTCTTTTTTTCGGCTATGCTACTTTCCCGATCCCTGACCCTGGAGGAGTGGGAGGCGCAGATTTGTCATATTCCTGTTATGGGTCGCCGCCTGTACCCATATCTGAAATTATTTCATCCTATGCGGGATCAGGCTTCCGGACTGGTCCGGAAACATTGGCGCGAAGGGCGCTCGCGGGGCATGGTATGGGTGCCGGAAATGGTGGTCCATTTGCTTGAGGATCTATTGTACTCAAGCCGTGAGCAGGCGGAGGTCGTGTGGAAAGGCTGGACGGGTAAACTTCCACCATGCGATTTAAGCCTGGACGGATGGGCGCTGGTTCTTATATTGGTCAGTATCTGTCTTCCATTTGCGGCGCGGATGGGGTGATGCAGCGACGTATTGTCATGGTGCTGGAATTCGATGGGTATGGCCTGTGCGGTTGGCAGCGTCAGGATAATGGCCCAACAGTGCAGGAACATCTGGAGATGGCGCTGGCCTGCATTGAAGGGGAGTCCGTACGTTGCCATGCGGCAGGACGAACGGATGCGGGCGTGCACGCTGAGGCCATGCCGGTGCATGCTGACATCAGTGCGGAGCGTTTTTCTCGTTCACCGGCGGCTTATGTGCATGGTGTGAATCAACATTTACCCGGGCAAATTCGTGTACGCTCCGCGCATGCGGTCCGTGCGGAGTTTCATGCCCGCTTTGATTGCCGGGAGCGAGCGTACCGCTATCAGATATGGAACCGAACGACAGCACCCGCGATTCATCGCTGGCGGCATTGGTGGATGCCTCGGTCACTGGATGTTTCAATGATGCGACAGGCCGCTGTATATTTAACGGGGCGGCATGATTTTAGTAGTTTCCGCGCCAATGGCTGTCAGGCTGCCTCGCCAATTCGCGATCTGCGGGAGGTTCGCGTTGAGCAATGCGGTATGTGTGTTGATATGTATTTTCGCGCCGATGCCTTTCTTTACCATATGGTTCGCAATCTTGCAGGCAGTTTGGTTCGGGTGGGTATTGGGCAGTGGAAGCCGGATCGCATGGAAGCGATACTGGCTGCCTGTGACAGGAAGCAGGCGGCGGATACAGCACCAGCATACGGACTGTACTTCACGCATGCCGTTTATGATGCGTTTGATTCCGATGCAATAGCGGATTCTGGCTAGAATATATTTTGCATTCAAGATGGTACAGGTTAAAATTGCTTGAGTTCCATCCATTGCCCCGTATGATGCGGCGGCTTCCCTATGGCCGGTGTAGCTCAGCTGGTAGAGCAGCTGATTTGTAATCAGCAGGTCG
>CAZUWV010000062.1:0-9512 GCA_964624255.1 uncultured Zetaproteobacteria bacterium | reverse complement strand
ACGTCCGGTTCTGTGAGGGTGAAATTCAGTAATGAATGAACTACTCGACTAAAGCTGCCGGAGCCTGTCCTCTAGCCATTGGTCTCCTTAATTTAGAGTGAACCGGGGGAACATAACGCCTGTTCCGCGCGTTCGCTGTTGGAGGGCGAGGGCGAGGATGTTACGATTGGCGCATGGATGAGCAGGCGCATTTTGGTTTCGAAGCTGTGAGCCCGGCGGAAAAACGCCGACGGGTGATGGGTGTGTTTTCCTCGGTGGCGGAAAAATATGATTTAATGAATGATTTAATGAGTGGCGGTATGCATCGTTTGTGGAAACGACGCATGGAGGCGACCGCTGCTGTTCGTGCCGGGTCGCGCATTCTGGATGTGGCAGCTGGTTCCGGCGATATCGCGCTGGGGTTGCTGAGAAAAGCCACAGCGAAGGAACAGGGTCCAAGTTCCGGATCCCGCACGAGGCGGAGAGTGAAACGAAGAGCGCGGAGCTCCGCGTCTACCTCCATTCCTTCTGCGGGGCGGGTGGTGCTCACCGATTTGAACGGACCGATGCTGGCCTGTGGCGCGCGGCGGATGATTGATGCTGGCTTTCTTCCGGGGCGGGCGGACTGTATCCAGTCCGATGGTACAGGATTGCCGTTCGTGGATGAATCCTTTGATGTGGTATGCATCGCCTTTGGTATTCGAAATTTCGTTGATATTGAAGCAGGGCTGGCGGAATGTTATCGTGTGTTGGCACCTGGCGGCCAATTTATTTGCCTGGAATTCTCCCGGCCCGTGCTACCACTGCTGGCTACAGCCTACGATACCTGGTCATTTAATGTGATCCCATGGATGGGTGGGTGGGTGACAGGGGATCGCGCCTCCTATCAGTATCTGGTGGAATCGATACGCCGTTTCCCGGACCAAAAACGGTTCGCCAAATGGATCGTCCGGGCAGGATTCGAATTGACGCGGTACGACAATATGACGGGTGGCGTGGTGGCGCTACATAGAGGATACAAAATATGAGTTGTTACCAGAGCTGCTCACGAGTTTTGCAAGGGGCTCACCAGTGAGTCTGATGTTTTTTCCCCTGCACTTGGTCCCCGCGCCGGTGCAGGCTGTTGTGCTGAGTACGGTGCTGGATTTGTTTCTTAGCCGCGATGATTCTCTGATGCCTTTGCTTGAGGGGATGGAAGGGTATGTATTCCGTATCCATGTACGGGATATGAACACAGTCTTTTATATGGGATTCCAGGTGGGGAAGCCATGGGTTCATACGTCATACGATGGTCATGCTGATGTGTCCATTGACGCGACAACGTCGGGCTTTTCGCGCTTATGTTTTGCGCATGAGGATCCGGATGACCTGGTGTTCCAGCAGGTGCTGACATTGTCGGGGGATTCCGGGGCGATGCTGCGCTTCAAGAAGCTGTTACAAGCGGCGGATATTGACTGGGAGCGGGAATTGCGCGCCGGATTCGGTGAGTATTTTGGTAATCGCGTGGCGCGGGCCGCGAAGGGCCTGATTGCGGCGGAGGCCAGGGTATCGTCCACCTCGCATCAAACGGTCAGGCAGTGCCTGAAGCAGATGTCCATTCCCGATCAGGAACGGTTTGAGGCATGGCTGGCCGGTGCGGAGGATGCCAGCCGCAAGATGAGTCGTATGAAGGCGCGGATGACACGGTTGGAAAAATCCGCTCAAACCATGCCCTCCGCGACTAAACTGGAATGACCATGATGCGTCCGGGCGCCGGATTTCGTCAGGGCTGGCGCTTGCTGGTGATAACCCATTTGTTGACCACCCATGGCATGGGCGCGCTGGCAGTGCGCATGCGTCTGTTCACGCCCTATGCATGGTTGATGCGGATCTTTTTGCGGAGTGAGGTGTCGCGTGATTTCGGCGTCCAGCTGCGCTTGCTGATGGAGCGTCTGGGACCAACCTTTATCAAGTTTGGCCAGATGTTGTCTACCCGTGTGGATTTGCTGCCGATGGATGTTGCGCTGGAACTGAAAAAGTTGCAGGACGCCGTACCGCCAGAGGATTTCACGACCATTCGCGACGTGCTGGAGCGGGTGTTCAGGAAATCGCTCTTGGGTGATAACGGCGTATTCAGATCTTTCGAGGAAATGCCGGTGGCGGCAGCTTCCATTGCGCAAGTACATTTCGCCGAGTTGCACGATGGCCGGACAGTGGCGGTCAAGGTGCGCAGGCCTACGATCCGTAAGACCATCGAGGCTGACCTGGCCTTGCTTCAGTTGTTGGCGAATCTGTTTGACCGGTATGTCCCCGAATACCGGCGGCTTAAAGCGCCATGTGTCGTGGAAGCATTTGCGGTCACCATCAAGGGTGAGCTGAATCTGCGGGCGGAGGCCGCGCATGCCTCGCGCATTGCCGAAAACCTGTCCGCTATGGAAGGGGTGTACATTCCCACCGTGATCTGGGGTTATACCCGTACCGAGGTGTTGACCACCGAGCGTATAGCGGGCATCTCCATTGATGAAAAAGCGAAGCTGGTGGCTGCCGGGCATGATTGTCTCAATCTGTGCGAGCGCGCTGCCAGCCTGTTTTTCTACATGGCGTTTGTAGATGGATATTTTCATGCTGATATGCATCCCGGCAATATCTTCGTGGCTGGCAATGGCGATATTATCCTGGTGGATTTCGGTATTGTCGGCAGGTTGGATATGAAGAGTCGGCGTTATCTGGCGGGAATGCTGCTGGCCTTTCTGAAAAAGGATTATCGCCGGGCGGCCATGGTGCATCTGGATGCCGGTTATGTTCCGCCCGGGACGGATATGTCCGCTTTCGAGGATGCGCTACGCGAGATAGGGGAGCCGATCTTTAACCGGCCTTTGGCTGAAATCTCATTGGCCGAACTGTTGTTTTGCATGTTTTCCGTGACGGAGCGTTTCCAGATGGAAACACAACCTCAATTGTTGTTGCTACAGAAAACCATGGTAGTCATCGAGGGAGTGGCGCGTGAGCTGGCTGATCAGGCCAATGTCTGGGAGATGGCGCGCCCGTTGGTGACGGAATGGGTGGCCAAACATTTAGGGCCGGCGGCACGTTTGCAGCAGGGTGCGGAAGAGGTTCGGACGGGGCTGGAGGGCTGGCTCACGCTGCCCGTCCGAATTGAGGAGGCGCTGGCAGGTCGAGAGGGAAGCGTGTTTGTGCCGCCATCTTTCGGCGCTCCCCTGTGGCAGAGGGTGAGCGGTATTGTGTGTGTGGCGGGCGGCAGTGCGGCTGTGGTGCAATATGCACCCGGGCCATGGCTTTTACTGGCGGGATTGCTGGCTATGGTCGTGGGTTCAGGTTTGCTGCTGCGCCGCTAAAACGGAGTCATTGCGGACATGGGATGACTTTTTACAATGCCGCCATTAGCTTGCCCCGCGTTCCCACCAGGGGCATGGCGGCATTTATCAATCATGCGGGGCCAGGAGCCTGGACACCTTAAAATATGTCAGGAGCAAACCATGAACCATGATTTTGTGTTTACCAGTGAGTCCGTATCCGAAGGGCACCCGGACAAGGTGGCTGATCGCATTTCCGATAGCGTGCTTGATGCTATTCTGGAGCAGGATAAATTTGGTCGCGTCGCTTGCGAGACGATGGTGACAACGGGTATGGTCATGGTGGCCGGAGAAATCACTTCTTCAGCTATTGTGGATTATCAGCAGATTGTGCGCGATGCTATCAGGGATATCGGCTATAATTCATCGAGCATGGGTTTTGACTGGGAATCGTGCGCAGTCCTGGTCAGCCTCGATAAGCAGTCTCTGGATATTGCCCAGGGCGTAAACGAGGGAGAGGGCCTGGATCTCGATCAGGGTGCTGGCGACCAGGGATTGATGTTCGGCTATGCAACGGATGAAACCGAGGTTTTGATGCCGACTGCGATTCATTTGGCTCATAAGCTCATGGAGCAGCAGGCGTCCGTGCGTAAGGCTGGCGTCCTTGGTTTTTTGCGTCCCGATGCTAAATCTCAGGTCACGGTGCGCTACGAAGAAAGTCGCCCGGTGGCTATAGATGCCGTGGTGCTTTCCACTCAGCATGAACCGGATGTGTCCCATAAAGACCTCTCGGAAGCTATCATGGACGATGTAATTAAGCCGGTACTCGATTCAACAGGGTTGCTGCATGCAGGTACGAAATATCACATCAATCCGACAGGACGCTTTGTGACTGGTGGTCCTGTTGGGGATTGTGGGGTGACGGGCCGCAAAATCATTGTCGATACATACGGCGGTTTTAGTCATCACGGTGGCGGAGCATTCTCCGGAAAGGACCCGACCAAGGTGGATCGCTCGGCTTGCTATATGCTGCGTTATGTTGCGAAGAATATTGTGGCGGCTGGTTTGGCCGAGCGTTGCGAAGTGCAGGTGGCCTACGCTATCGGTGTTGCCCATCCGCTCTCGGTCATGATTAACACCTTCGGCACCGGTACGGTGAGTGATGCGAAGCTGGCTGGTGTCGTGCGCGATGTGTTTGATTTGCGTCCCAAAGCTATTGTGCAGGCGCTTAATTTGTTGCGACCTGTTTATGCGAAGACTTCGGCCTATGGCCATTTCGGTCGGGAATTGCCGGAATTCACCTGGGAACATACCGACAAGGTGGAGGCACTGAAAGCTGCGGTGGGCTGATTTTATCGGGGTTACCTTTGCCGAGGGGTGCTGCAACCGAATTGTCGGTCAGGCTCGGCATATTATGTTTAACGGCGCCCGTTTATTTTAATACCCAGATCCTGCAAGTGGTCGTGCATGCAGAGTGTAAGATATTGGTTTATATAGAGCCTCTTGCAAAACTCTGGGTGGATGAGCGGCAATCCCACTTTGAGACCATTTTCGGAATTGAATGAGCTGCATGCTGGTTCCATGGAGCGAAATTCAAGCTCGGAAATGAGCTGAAGTGGGGAAGCCGATCGCCGCTCATGAGTTTTGCAAGAGGCTCATAGCGTATTGAAAAAACATGTTGTCACCTTATTGGTGATGAGTGTTTTTTCGATATGCTAGATGAATCAAGGGGTTGCGCTATGTGTGTGCGAACACTTGCAGGATCTAGGTAATACATAAACGGAGGAATGGTATGAGCGCTGTAGAACAACAACGTGTGACAGAAAGCATTGTCGCCGATATGTCGCTGGTGGATTGGGGCCGCAAGGAACTGGCGATTGCTGAAACGGAAATGCCCGGCCTAATGGCAATTCGTAAGAAATATGCTGCGGAGCAACCGCTCAAGGGTGCCCGTATCGCCGGTTCCCTACACATGACGATCCAGACGGGTGTGCTTATTGAAACGTTGATCGCACTGGGTGCTGAGGTGCGCTGGGCGTCATGCAATATTTTCTCCACCCAGGACCATGCCGCGGCGGCGATTGCCGATACGGGCGTGCCTGTATTTGCCTTCAAGGGTGAAAGCCTGGACGAATATTGGGAGTTTAGCCACCGTATCATGGAATGGCGTGACGGCGGAATGCCGAACTCAATCCTTGATGATGGTGGCGACGCTACGCTGCTGGTAATTCTCGGTTCCAAAGCTGAAGAAGATGCCTCGGTGCTGGACAATCCATCAAGCGAGGAAGAGGTGGCATTGTTCTCGGCTATCAGGAAGCGCCTGAAGGATTCGCCGGGTTGGTATTCCGCGCGCAAGGCATCCATCAAGGGTGTGACCGAAGAGACGACGACAGGCGTACACCGTTTGTACCAGATGCAGGAGCGTGGTGAACTGCCTTTCCCAGCCATCAATGTGAATGATTCGGTGACCAAGTCCAAGTTCGATAATCTCTATGGTTGCCGCGAATCCTTGCTGGATGGCATCAAGCGGGCGACCGATGTGATGATTGCTGGCAAGATTTGCGTTGTGCTGGGTTATGGTGATGTCGGCAAGGGTTGTGCACAGGCGTTTAAGGGTATGGGCGCGACGGTATGGGTCACTGAAATTGACCCGATCTGCGCATTGCAGGCGGCGATGGAAGGCTATCGCGTGGTGAACATGGACGATGCCTGCAAGCAGGGTAATATTTTTGTTACGACGACGGGTAACTACCATGTGATTACCCATGACCATATGGCCGCGATGCCCGATCAGGCGATTGTTTGTAATATCGGTCATTTCGACAATGAGATTGATACGGTCAGTCTGAAGCAATATGAATGGGAAAATGTAAAGCCGCAGGTAGACCAGATTATCTTTCCCGATGGTAAGCGGATTACCTTGCTGGCTGAAGGTCGCCTGGTCAATCTTGGTTGCGCTACCGGGCATCCGAGCTTTGTTATGTCCAATTCCTTTTCCAATCAGACGCTGGCGCAGATGGAGTTGTTCAATCAAACAGGGCAATACGAGGCGAAAGTCTACACTCTGCCCAAGCACCTGGATGAGGAAGTTGCACGCTTGCACCTGGACAAGATCGGCGTGGATTTGACGGAACTTTCGCGGGAGCAGGCTGATTATATCGGCGTGCCTGTGGATGGCCCGTATAAACCGGAACGCTATCGCTATTAATCATTCGCCCACCCGGGGTTCTGTAGGAAGCTCTTTGTCGGGTAAGGCGGCCAGGATGACCTTGACAGTTATGGCGTTGCTATTGTTTGCCGTGCCGCTGTATGCCAAATCTCCTTCGGTAGACGCGCGGTTTGATAAAACAGGCAATGGCCTGGTTGATGCCGGAGACTGGAAGCTGATGAGTAACAAGGAGAAGCGGGCCTACGCCAGAGCCTCCTTGCGCGAGCTTGGCCTGGATCCGAAGGCTGGGGTAGGGGGAGGTAAAACCAGGGTGGATAGCTACCTGAAAGGACTACGCTCCGTCTATGGACGCTAGCTCGATTATGTATATAAATAGTATGGGTTAAACCCCATTTTATATATTGTTGAAAAGGTGTGCATCCGGTGGTATAAATCGCCACCTTTCATGGGAGGGGTGGTGTTCAACAGGGTTGGTTACCATAAATGGCGTGAAACAAGCCGTTGATCGACAAGTTATGAAGGTGGACGTCGGTGTCCATGGCGTGATGCGCTGGCAATTTCTCGCAGGTCTGGCCGGAAGCGTCGCTACGTATTTAATTCTGGGTGTAGCGCTGGCGTTGAGTCTTGTGTACGGCGTTCTGCTGACGATGTTTAGCAGCTTTTTTTTGGCTGCGCGCTGCAGGCGTGCTGGTGAAGCCGATAAGACAGGCGGGCAGCGTTTGCTGTATTCGGGTGCTGCGATGCGGTTTTTGGGCGTGTTCGCGGCATTGCTTTTGGCTTGCTGGCTGGGGCTGCACTTGCTGGCTGTGGCTGGTGGTATGTTGTTGGCGCAGCTTGCGTTATTTATCTTTGCGGCGAGTCATACGGGGCGGTTTGACTCGGCGGTTTAGTTCACAGCTTGCCGTGATATGGCTTGCGGCCGTAAAGGCCGGACCAAAGCTGTGACATCAAAATTGTAATACTCAAAGAGGAGTGAGGCTTGGCGCAAGAGGAGCATAGCGGAGGGATTGCGGGGCATCTGCATTATTGGACGTACAAGTTTGATGATTCCAATCCATTCATGCAAATACATCTGGATACCATGTTGACGACCATTCTGGTGGCGACAGGGATGGTTATCTTTGCTATGTGGCTGGGAAAACGTCTGACGGACGGCGCACCCAAGGGTGCCCAGAATTTTATGGAGTCCGTCGTAGGTTTTGTTGACGACACCGTGAAGGATAATTTTCCGGTCCATAACCCTTATATTGCGCCTTTGGCGCTAACTATTTTTGTCTTTATTTTCTTATGTAATATGCTTGATATATTGCCGGCATTTCTGTTCGAGCATATTGCCGACCTGTTCGGTCTGGAACACTATCGGCAAGTGCCAACCAATGATCTCAACCTGCCAGTGGCGATGGCATTGTGCGTATTTTTTATGACCATGTACTATGAATTCAAGCTCAAACCGTGGCATTTTTGCAAGGAATTGCTGCTTGAGCCCTTTGCCAGCTTGTTGCTTGGCGCCAAGAACCCTGTCGTTAAATTGCTGGGCGTGCTCCTGATTCCACTGAATCTGACGCTGAAACTGATTGAGGAGCTGGCTAAACCCCTGAGTCTGTCTTTCCGGCTGTTCGGCAACATGTTTGCTGGCGAGGTCGTTTTTCTGCTGATCTCTTCCCTTCTTCTCGGTGGTGGAGTTGTTGGTGTGACATCAGGTTTCTTCGTGGGGTTGGCCTGGTCTGCGTTCGATGCCTTTGTCGGCATGTTGCAGGCGTTTATTTTCATGATTCTTACCGTGGTGTACTTGTCTGTTGCGCACCAGCCGGTAGAGCACTAATTAAAAAAAACGTAAGGGAAAAAAGGAGAAGTAACAATGGATGCACATACAATAATTACCGCTGCGACCGCGATTTCGGTTGGTGTGATTCTTGCGGCCGCCGGTTTGGGCTCGGCGATTGGCTGGGGTTTAATCACATCGAAAACGCTGGAGGGTATTGCGCGTCAGCCGGAGATGCGTCCGCAATTGATGTTCAATATGTTCATCTTTGCCGGATTGATGGAGTCTTTTCCGTTCATCATCATGGCTTTTGCGCTGTGGTTCCTGTTTGCCAACCCCTTCCTGGGTTAGGCAAAAAAATAGAATCATACACGCGTAACGAGGTGAAGGTATGAGTATAGACCTGACATTTATAGGGCAGATTGTTGTCTTTCTGGCGTTTCTTGGCTTGATGAAGAAATACTTGTATGGGCCACTTAGTGATTTGATGGAGCAGCGCTCGGCGAAGATCGCAGAGGGTCTGGCCGCCGCTGATGCCGGAAAAGAAGCGAGGGCCAGGGCGGAAGCCGAAGTGGCCTCGCAGTTGAACGAGGCGAGAGGAAAGGCGCAGGAAATCCTGAGTGCCTCCGAGAAGCGTGCAGCTGAGATCGAGGAAGAAATGATCACAAAAGCACGTGGCGATGCGCAACAAATTGTAGACGCCGCGCGTGAGGAAGTGGGGGCGGAGGTCAACAAGGCGCGCCAGGCGCTACGTAAAGAGGTGGCGGATCTGGCCATGTTGGCGGCCGAACGCATATTGGATGTTGAACTGGATGAAAAGCGCCATGCTAAATTGATCGGCGACGTGATTAGCAAGGAAATGAGTCGCGCATGAGCGCGCGTTCCGTTGCCCGCCGTTATGCCCGCGCCCTGTTCGAGCTTGAGCAGGAAGGTGCTGATATCCGTAGGCCTTTAAGCGTTGTTGCCGAGGTGGTTGCCGTTACCGAGGTGCGTAAACTGTTGGCGATGTCACAAGTGCAGTCAAAGGATAAAGCTGCGGTGATTGAAAAGGTGGCAGGGAAGTTGTCCAGGGAAGTTGTGCGCCTGGTGAACATATTGTGCGAGCGTGGTAAGGCCGATTTACTGCCGGAAATTTCCGAACTGTTCGAGAGTATGACCCGGCAGGCCGCGAGCGAGATTGAGGCCGATGTAGTGGCCGCCGTGAAACTTAATGCTGCATCGAAGGATAAAATTGCCAGGGCGCTGGGCAAGGTAGTTGGTCGCAAGGTTAAATTGAATGTTAGCCAGGATGCCGACATTCTGGGCGGGC
>CAZUWV010000061.1:0-9556 GCA_964624255.1 uncultured Zetaproteobacteria bacterium | reverse complement strand
TGACGGTTTGTGTAGAGAAAGAATCAGCCATGCTGCAAAGCTACCGCCCGCCGTGTGGTGACAACAAGGCGCGATTGAGGGAAAACGTACCATCACCGCGCTTCTTGCACTAACAATCGTCACCACACTATACTTCAACACAGCAACGGCCTTAGCCTGCATTATTTATGAATAATGCAGGCCAAATGACCGCTCAAACTGCCCCACTCATGAGGCCCACCTCACTTTGACGAGAATATCTCGAATATGAACGCGGACGCTGGCCCATCCCCCCTGTTTATCGGCATCATGTCCGGCACATCTGTTGACGGCATTGATGTTGCTATCGTGCGCATGGATGAAAGACCGCAACTGGTGCAATTTTCCGAACACCCGATGCCAGAAAATCTGCGTGAATCCATCCTCAAGCTATCCACACCGGGCATCCATGAAATAGATGTTATGGGTGAACTCGACCATGCGCTTGGCGCAGCATTTGCCCATGCCGCCTTGAAAACCATCGAATATGCAGGGATGAAAGTGCAAGACATTGCCGCCATCGGTTGCCATGGACAGACGATTCGCCACCGGCCGCACATCAAACATCCGTTCACATTACAAATCGGAAGCGCGGCTATCATCGCCGAAAAAACCGGTATCACCACGGTGTCCGATTTCCGCAGTCGCGACCTGGCGGTGGGCGGCTGCGGCGCACCACTCGTGCCTTTTGCGCATCGTCAGTTGTTCGGCTCAGACAAGCAAAACATCGGCGTCGTTAACATCGGTGGTATTGCCAATATCACATGGTTAGGAAAAGATGGTAAAACTATTGGATTCGATACCGGCCCCGGCAATATGGTCATGGATGGACTCATGCTTGCGCTCACGGATAATAGCAGTGCTTATGATGCAGGTGGAGAAATGGCTGCAGGAGGCCATGTCTGTCACCGGCTACTGAACCAGTTGGTGCAGCATCCTTTCTTGCAGCGACACCCGCCAAAATCTACAGGCCGGGAAGAGTTCGGACAAAATACGACAGAGCAAATTCTTGCATGGCCCGAGATTAATGACAGGGATCGTCTTGCAACTGCCTGCGCATTCACCATCCATGGCATCGCTTCTGCTATCGGTTTCCTGCCCGAGGCACCGGAAACATGGCTGGTCTGCGGCGGTGGCGCCCGCAATCCGTATCTGATGCAAAAACTCTCCGACAAGCTGGCTCCGGCAAACGTTACCACCACGGAAATCGCAGGTATCCCACCACAGTCAGTCGAAGCGATGTCATTCGCCATGCTTGCCCGCCGAACCATTCTCGGTCAAATCAATACCTTGAGCGCCGTCACCGGCGCAAGCCGCGATGTATGCGGCGGCGTGATGACCCCCGGAAAAAACTGGCCATCCCTGCTCTACCGCTTGCCCGAATTCCGGGCCACCGTCATGCGGGCTAAACGATAGGTCCATCCAGAAAAGAAATATCTTCCCAAACCTGCGTTGGATGACCGGACGCATCGCGGAAGCGCAGATTCTGGACCTTCGGTACACGCCTGTGCGCGCGGCCATAACTGTCCTCCTGCATTTCCGTACCAACATCAGCGGACAGGATCATCATGTCCTCATCAAAGACAATATCGGTGATTTCATATACATCACCGAGATAACGCACCCGCCGCCCAACCAATGCATTCATCCTGCCCCTGCTCTGAACCATGCCTTGCAATACCGGGTCGCTCATTCTTATTCTCCTCGCACTCAGCGCCGTCACCCATCCATGGGGGGCAGTATGCCACAAACCTTGTCGGTAACCATTTATCCCTTCATCCGCTATACAACCCTCCCAAGTTAAGGGAGACTTTCCGTCGGATGGAGAATGTATCGTAATGATATTGAATAAAGGGGATTAAAGCATGGTACCGTTGTGGGAACAAATCCAGACATGGACCTTTCTCGACATTACCGTCACCCGCTGGATAGCCGCCATTTCCATCCTGTTTCTTACCATTGTCGGGCGGCGATGGGCACTACGCATCTTCCATGCCCTGGCCCAGGAGCTAGCCGACCGGACTGAAACGCCACTCGATAATATGCTTCTGGAGGCAGCAGAGAAACCTGCTGGGTGGCTAATGTATATTCTTGGTATTCTGGCCACGGTACATGTACTGAACCCACCCGCCGCCATCTTCCCCCTTGTTGCCGTCGTGGATCAGCTTGGCCGAATCACATCCATTTTGATCGGCACCTGGTTCCTGTGGCGGTTACTTGACGGGCTGGCTGCCTATTTTACCGCGCGGGCGGCACAGACCGACTCCTCGCTGGACGATCAGTTGGTTCCCTTTGTCGCCAAGACCCTCAAAATATTTATCATTATGACCGGTGTGCTGGTGGTAGCCCAGAATATGGGTTATTCCATTTCCGGCCTGATTGCATCTTTGGGCATCGGCGGTATTGCCGTTGCCATGGCGGCCAAGGATACCATCGCCAATGTGTTTGGCTCTATCATGATCCTGGTGGATCGCCCCTTCTCTATTGGCGACTGGATCAAGACCAGCGAATTTGAAGGCATTGTCGAGGAAGTCGGCTTCCGCTCCACGCGCATCCGCACCTTCGCCAAAACTTTGGTCAATGTACCCAACTCGACCATGGCGAATATGGTCATCGATAACATCGCCGCGCGCCCGAAGCGGAGAGTGAAGATGCGCATTGGCCTGACCTACAACTCTGCTCCGAAGCGCATACAAGCGGCCATTGATGGAATTGAGGCCCTTCTTGCCAACCATGCCGGCGTGGATCAGGATTTTTATCTGGTCAAGTTTGATACGTTTGAGGACTCCTCGCTCTCTATTTTCCTCTACTATTTTACCGGGACTACCCACTGGAAAGAATACTTGCAGGTGCGCCAGGAAATTAATATGGAGATCATGGAACTGCTGGAATCATTAAAACTGGAATTCGCTTTCCCGACGCGCACCGTGTATCTGGAACAGGAACAGGAACAGGCAGCGTCCTCGCCAGTCCCGAAAAAAACAACAGACAGACAACAACCAGGAACATGAGGCACCTGCGAAGCACTGGGTGGATGGACAGCAATCTCGCTTTAGACCATACCCTGACGGGGTGAAAATCACCTGATTTGGCATATAATATCTGCTATGGTTCACTCATGGATAAAAATAATATTGTCGAGGCATTCACCGATGGCGCATGCTCAGGAAATCCCGGCCCCGGAGGCTGGGGCGTATTGTTACACATGGGACAACATGAGAAGGAACTATGTGGTGGAACACCAGCAACTACCAATCAGCGTATGGAATTACAGGCTGCCATCGAATCGCTCAAAGTGCTCAAAAAGTATTGCCAAATTACCATCCACTCGGATTCCAAATATGTCGTTCAGGGAATGACCACATGGATTCATGGATGGAAGAAGAATGGCTGGAAAAATGCCAGCAAAAAACCGGTCGCTAATCGAGATTTATGGGAAGAGCTGGACCAATTGGATGCCAGACATGATGTGGCATGGGTATGGGTGAAAGGCCACTCCGGGCATCCGGGAAACGAACGCGCCGATGCACTGGCGCGAAAAGGCATCCCCGTCATCCACCGCAGTTAATCCGCAGGACACCATTGATGAGCCTACCCCATGCACTTGCAAGCAAGGGTACGGCAGCATTTATGGATAGCTGGAGCCTCTTGCAAAGTCCTGAGCGGTGATCGGCTTCCCCACTCAGGATTTTGCAAGAGGCTCCAGGTTAATGCTTTCTGGCCCTCGGATGCGTCTTGTCATAAATAGCGGTCAACTTGTTCATATCCAGATGCGTATAGCGCTCGGTCGTTGACAGCGATGCATGGCCAAGCAATTCCTGGATGGCGCGTAAGTCGACGCCCCCGGCCAGCAAATGTGTCGCAAAGGAATGCCGCAGGCGGTGCGGCGTCACCGATACATCCGCGCCCGTAGCCAAAGCGCGTTTTTTGAGCATTCGTTGCACGCTACGGACCGACAGCCTGCCTCCCAGACGATTCAGAAACACTGCCTGCCGACTGGCATCCGCATGCCTCATGCGCAGACCAAGGAAGTCCAGAAGCAACTTGCATACACCGTCCGGAACGGGTGCGATCCGCTCCTTCCCCCCCTTGCCGCGTACACGCATTTCCGCCTCACCCATATCAATATCTGCCAGGTCCAGCCCTACGACTTCGGATACACGCAAACCACACCCGTACATCACGGAAAGCAGCGCCAGATCCCTGCTTTCACTTGTCGCATCGGTCGGTTGCAGCAACATTGCCGTCTGCTCGGGGGGCAATGTACGCGGAAGCCGCCTGGGCTGTTTGGGCGCCTTGAGGCCATCCGTAGCATTCCCCGAACACCATGCCATACGGACCGCCGTATCAAGAAAACTCCGTAGTGTGGACAAACGTCGGGCCAGGCTGGCCGGAGCCAGACCGGATGCGTGTGAAGCCACCAGCCAGTCCTGCACCCGACTCCGGTCGACAGCGGGAACAAAAATATCCCCGCAGTGTATTAAAAAACAATTCAAGTCACGACGATAGGCTGCCACGGTATGACGCGAAGCAAGGCGTACATCCTTAAGCTGTCTCAAGTATTCAGTAATGGCTTCAGCAAGCCTCAATGATTACACCGTCACCTCAAAGCGCCCTCCACCAAGCGCCTTGGCGACATACATGGCCTGATCCGCCATTGAAATTAGTTCCTTCACCCTCAAATCCTCCTCCCCTGACGAATATGCCAAACCCACGCTGACACTCACGCTATCTTCGCCGAGTTTAATACGACTGCATGCCTTAATAATTTTACCAGCAATGCCGGCCGCCTGTTCAGATGAACATCCCGGAAGCAACAGCGCGAATTCATCACCCCCCATACGAATCACCGGATCCCTCGCACGCACAATGTCGCCCATGGCTCCTGAAATTCTACTTAACACATCATCGCCTGCTTCATGGCCATGCTGATCGTTGATACCTTTGAAGGCATCCACATCCATATAGAGGCAAGCCACACCAATATTTTTTCCGAACCATCTCGATAGCGGATGGTGGCTGTGTGGTTGAAGAAACCGACGATTATGGCTCCCGGTCAGTGAATCGGTGATAGCCAGCCGGGCCAGCCGCTCACGCGAGACTGCATTTTCGAGGCTCAAGCCCACCACTTGCGCCAGATGTCGAAGAAAGTCCGCACTCTGCTGGCCAGGCTCGAAACGACTCGCCTCCACCGAGCCCATGCCCAGCACGCCGAATGGACGTAGCGGATCACCCAGAACAAGCAATGCGATGGAGCCGAGGCGATGGTCGCATTGCCCCAGCCAGTCAAAACCTTTTTCCCGGGTCAACCGCATCAGCCACACTCGCCGCCGGTTAAGCCCCATTTTTATGATCTCCCCCTGCTCGACCCATACCAGATCACGTTCGGATATATTATCCATTGTCCTGCCGCTCATGAAACTGGACCGGTCAAACCAGAAACGCACCATGTCCAACTCAAAGTTACTGCGCAATCCGCGCAACAAAGCAAAACACAGGTCTTCCGGATCAGATGCGGCCAGCACCGCAGCCTCAAGCTCGAACAAGCGGGAAAAAAGATGTTCATTCGCGCGAAGGCGTTCCATCACTCCGGCAACATATTGACGTAACTGGCGATTCTCGTCCGCCATCTGCTGAATTCTTCGGGTCTCATGGCCCTTGATGACAGGCGCGAGTTCAGTCGGCATCGTTTTCGGCATGGATACTTACGAATAGACGCATATTCAAGGGTTCCTCGCAACAAAACGAGTGGTTCGTCCGGCAAACAGTATACGCTTCAGTGGGAGAATGTGGCGGATATCACTGGCTTTCACATGCGTTTCAAGAAAATTGAGCGTAGCACTGTGCGGATGGGCAATCACAATGACAGGAATATGATGAGATGCCTTACGCCTGGCGATCTGCCATGAAGCCTCCATATCTCCCATTCTCAGGCTGTTATCCAGAAACACACGCCGCTCACCCCAGCTCAACCCGACCTCTCTGGCCAGCGCTGCTGCCACTGAATCCTTGCTGGTGCGCGAATCAACAAAAAACAGGCCCTTTTCCCGGCAAACATTCATCACCCAACGCATCGGAGCTTTCAACGCCGTCAAACGCGATCCCATATGGTTGTTGACGCCTGCCACATAGGGTATTCGCGCCAGATCATCCAGCATAATCCGCCGCACATCGCTCCGGCTCATCCCGACCCGCAGGAAGGCATTGTCCATTCGATGGCTGTATTTTGGGCTGGACGGTTCCATCGGCAAGTGCAACATGACGATATGCCCCGAAGCGTGTGCCATTTCTGCGGCGCGAACGGCATACGGGGCATCGGGTATCACTGAAATAGCGATGGGATACGGTAACTTCAGGGCTCGTTTAAGCTCCTTCAGATTGTAGCCCACATCATCCAGAATCAGCGCTATACCCTGCCGCGACGGATGCACCTTCCGCTCCGTCTTTCGTCTCCTGTCAAAATCCTTCAGAGCAGAGAGCCGTTGCATATCCTCATAAACGACAGGTGGAGACTCCGATGAAGAAGCCATGGAGCCCTGTGCCGACCGATGGCTTCTCGCTCCCAGCCAGGTTACCAGCCCCAAAGTCAGCAATAGCACGGTCAATGCGGTGTACAACCAAAATGGGCGCTTCTTATTCCTGGCCACGCGAATCTATCCCGAACTATCTACAAACAGCCCGGGCGTGGTTCCGGAAACAAAACTGCTATTCATTCCCGACACCTGTAGCAACACACCGTAGATCAGGGGATCAGCTATGAATAGCGGCATGCAATGCGTGCACACCTTCGAGCATATCCAGTGCGCGTCGCAGTACATTATCCCGCTTCAACCGCCGCTGCATAGCCTGACTTATTTCCTCATGTGTCTTCGGTGCCTTCTTGCGCAGTTTTTTCTTGTTTCCGTTCATTAAGTGCCCTTTTAGATCACGTTCAAACACGGAGATTCGTTTCTCTCCCCGCTTGACTTTGGCAACGCGGGCTTGCTCAACGAGCACATCCGGCACAATACCGGTCGCCTGGATGGAGCGTCCGCTGGGGGTATAATACAGCGCTGTCGTCAGTTTGATCGCGGACCCGTCCGGCAAGGTCAAGACCGACTGCACCGAACCTTTACCGAAACTCCGGACGCCCATTAAAATGGCGCGGTGATTGTCTTTCAGGGCACCCGCTACAATTTCCGAGGCCGAGGCTGAACCATTGTTAATCAACACGACCAGAGGCACACCCTCCAGTATATCCCCCGGTTTAGCCGTGAATGACATGTTGCGGCCCGTTCTCGATTTGGTACTGACAATACCTCCCTTATCCAGAAGCAAGTCGGAAACCTCTACGGCCTGATTTAGCAGGCCACCGGGGTTGTTGCGTAAATCAAGTACAGCGCCATCCAGGTGTCCATCAGCCTGCTTCATCAGTTTCGCCACCTTGGCCTTCAATAATTTCGCCGTACGCTCCTGAAACTGGGTAATCCGAAGGTATGCATATCCGGGTGCCATCAAGTGACCCTTAACGGACTTAACCTTGATAACAGCACGCAAAATTTTAAATGTCAGAGGCCCATGCTCGCCCTTCCGAAAGATGGTAAGCACGACAGAGGTATCAGGTTTGCCGCGCATCAATTTGACAGCTTCAGGCAAAGACAAACCCCGCACCAACTGATCATTAATCTTGATAATAATATCCCCCGCCTTGATACCGGCGTGCCAGGCAGGCGTATCCTCAATGGGTGCTACAACGCGAATGCCGCCTTCGGCAGCGGAAATTTCGATCCCTAATCCGCCAAACTTTCCGGTGGTATCCACCTGCATCTGTTTGTACATCGCCTTGGTCATATAGTCGGAATGTGGGTCAAGGCTGGAAAGCATGCCGGAAAGCGCACCATTGATGATTTCTTCGTCACTAAGCTTTTTTACATAGTAATGGCGTACCATTTCCATCACCTGAGAAAACTTTTGCAACTGTTTATAATTAGGCGCCGCCGACGCCTGGTCCACCAGCGAATTCCATGCCAACATCCCGCCTGCAATGATGATCACAGCTCCTGATATCAGCACCGCTTTATGTAAAATTTTCATTCATCAGCTCCATTATCTTTTTATCATGGCTGGACACAAAACCCTGGAAACCAATTGCGATCCATGCTCCCACCTGCGCATCTCACCACAAACCCTCATGCGACCTATTTCCGGCACCAGCGCGCGGGATTCACAGGGCGCCCCCCATCGCGCACCTCAAAATACAGACGAACACCCCTCACCCATCCCGTACTTCCGGCATCGGCCAGCACATCGCCAGGCTCAACCCAGTCTCCCAAGCTTTTGTAGAGTGCATCATTATGCGCATATACGGTGACGAGGCCATCCCCATGATCCACAATCAGCATCAATCCGTAACCGCCGAACCAGTCCGCATAGCGCACCTGCCCTGCGGCAATAGCCCTAACCTGCCCGTGCCCGTGCCGTGGTGCAAGCTGGATGCCCGCCAGCCGGGGACCTCCGGGTACCGGCCTGGAGCGAAAATGCACCACAATCCTTCCCTTGAGAGGCCACGGCAAACGTCCTTTTTGGTTCCGCATCGGAACCCGTTTCAGCCCCTCATCGGACGCCAGAAGTGTTGAGCTGATACCTTGTAGCAAGCGTTTTAGCGCGGCTTCCTGCCGCGCCAGTTCCTGATCGCGCTGCTTTTTCAGGCTTGCATCCTTGCGTACCCTTCTCCGCAACATACGTTTAGCCTTCCGGCTCTCCGTCAATTTCTGTTGGCGCACCAGTTTTTCCTGCCTCAACTGATCCAGTGCGACCCGCTGATGCCGAACCCGTCGCGCCACCTGCGTCAAATCCACCATATCCTGTACAAATTCCCGACGATGCTCCGCTTGAGCGTCCATGAGTCGGGACAGTATGTATTGGTGATGGGGAATATCAGTCACCTGCGCGCCAAACATAATACCCAGCCAGAGCGGTGGCCTCTCGGCATAGCGGTAGGCAGCAGCGACCTCGCTCATCATATTGCGTTTAAGTACATCGACTCGCCGTTTCAGTATCAATCGCCTCGCCGTCAAACCAGCAAGACGCGCATCCGCTTGTCGTACATTCGCGACGGCCCGCATAGCATCAGAATTCGCCCGAACCAACGCCCGATCAAGTTTTTTCAGCGACCTGCCAAGTTGTCCGAGCTTCGATTCCAGCTTTTCGCGTATGGCTTTCAGATGCACCCGTTCCTGCTGAATTTGCCTGATTCGAGCATGCACATCGCTGGCGGCCCGTGCGGGCATAGCGCATGCAAACCCAACCAACATGAGAATGCCGAAAATCGGGGACAGTCTACTAGAGAGCCTCTTGCCTGCATTATTCATAAATGCTGCCGCGCCCTTGCTTGTCCCTTTATCCGCACCGAATCCCTCGTCGGTCGTTCGTATGCATGGCTACGATCTCCTTCCTCAGCACCCGTTGCAAACAAAGGTCCGGTGCAATCATCACGGCGATTCATGAATAATGCAGGCTCTGGAATAAAGCTTTTTAACTTGAGAGCTCACTCGCCAAC
>CAZUWV010000060.1:0-9564 GCA_964624255.1 uncultured Zetaproteobacteria bacterium | reverse complement strand
GGAATTATTCTATCTTGCCAAATATGTAGTCGGTATTTATGGGACGCACTACTAGATCCTGCAAGTGTTCGTACACACATAGCGCAACCCCTTGATTCATCTAGCATATCGAAAAAACACTCATCACCAATAAGGTGAGCCTCTTGCAAAACTCGCGAGCGGCGATCGGCTTCCCCACTTTGGCCCGTTTCCGAGCTGGAATTTCGCTCCATGGAACCACCATGCAGCTCATTCCATCCCGAAAATGGTCTCAAAGTGGGATTGCCGCTCATCCACCCGGAGTTTTGCAAGAGACTCAGGTGACAACATGTTTTTTCAATACGCTATATAAACCGATATCTTACACTCTGTATGCACGACTTACTTGCAGGCTAGGCGGATAAGCGCTCACGAGTTTTGCCGCTGGCTCACGAGGCAAAAAAATATGGGCAGCCTTCTGCGGAGAGGTCAGGGCCTGGTCTGCTGTAAGGGCTTTTCCGAACCGAACCATTTGCCGGGCAAGTGGATCAGACGTTCGATCAATCCCGGCTCAGGCAGACCTGCAGTCTTCGAGCTGACCGGCTCGATTTTTGCGTTATATAGCGGTCCATAGACGTGATAAACCTTGCGGAACACACTGTTGGCTGGCCCGAGGATAATATCGCGGAGTAATGGAATCATACGTAGGAATGTATCGATATTCTGGAGCGGTCGTACGGCCATATATAAATTGACATGCCCGTTGGCGAGATTGATTTTACCACTTCCGGTTATATCCAGTGCTGACGCGTGTATGGCAAGCTGTCTGACGTTGGCTATTTCTCCATTTACGTTGGCTTCCAGTTGCAGGCGTTTGTAAAACATGCCTTTTCCGGAAATGTCTTTGCGCTTCCCGGTCAGAAATTTAGGGAGGTCGGTCAGGTTCAGTGCCGCTAGCAGTTTGGTCATGGTGCTGTCTTCCAGCAGCAGGCGGCCATCGTCGGAGCGGAGTCTGAGCCTCCCCTTCATACCGTTCCACCAAGGGCGTTTAGGGTCGAGCAGTCCTTCGCCAGACCATAGTGCATGCACGGTGCCCCCCGCGAACAGTCGAGAGGCATCCAGCCTGTGAATAAGTTCGCTAAAGTCACCGCTTACGCTGGCAAACCCTTTCCAGCGTAAGGCATTCCCAGGTTCGGGCGATAGCATGACGGAGAGCGAAAGTGTTTGCCCGAGCAATTTCGCAGAAAGTTGCCGTATATCCACCGCACCATTACCGGGGAGGTGGAAAAAGGCGCGTACATTACTGACGGAAAGCTGCGCCGCATCCAGCTTTTTAGCTTCAAGCGATCCAATGCCCTGTCGTGAAGAGGTGAACCGAACATGAACGTCACGCATGGACACCGCATTCCATTGGACCCGGCTGAAGAATCCCCGTAGTACCCATGCCCTGGCAGCATTGGAGGATCCATCCGTGAGCCTGAGCATCGCCGGAATGTGGTTCGGCAATGCCATTCGATCCAGAAATTTGGAATGGATGCTGATTTCCAGCGGTGAATCGTTGAATGGATCCATGATGTTGATACTGCCGGCAAAGGCGGGTGTTTGTATGGTGCGCAAGTGCAGGTCCAGCCGATTACTATTGAGTATTCCGTTGCCCCGTATCGTTGGCGCGGAACCGCTGCTTTCAATGTTTGTTACCTTGACACCATTGCCCGATCTTCCACCGGACATGGTGAGAGAATAAGGTTCTCCAACAGCCTTGTCGGAGCCCAGCAAGTGTCGCCATGCGGCATTATGGAAATCCAGATTCAGGTGCCATGAATGGTCGAATGTCAGATGGGCTTTCACCTTACCCGCGGGCGAGTCCAGTGGAATATGATATTGATCCGCCAATTTCGAAAAATCAGCAACTGTTTGCAAGGATAATTTTGACAATTGCCATGCATGTTTTTGATCCTTGTGCATATCCATGTTCAGCGTTCCCGCGAATATATCGTGCTCGATGCGCATGGACTCAAGTTTCAAATGACCCTTGGTATCCCAGTGTAAAATACCGCCTGACAGGCGAATCTTTCTGCCCGCTAATTCAGCTTGCCATACCGTATCGGGTGTGAGTTCTACTGTTCCCTGTTGAGGGTTTGTTGCACCCAGGGGCCAGAGTAATGAAAAGTGGGCTGTAGCCCGGGATTTCTTCCACATCAGTTGCGGCAGTAAAGCTGTACCGCGCCACGCCTGATAGCGGGCGATATCCACGCTGCCGCTACCGTCTATATCAAATACGATATGGTGCCAGTCATGTATCGTCATGGTGCCACGAGTTTTTCCGATCTTGTATGGTAATGTAACATGATCGACCCTTAGTCTGAGACCCCGTTCATCCATATCGGCAGTGGCCTGTAGATGCCGGAGCTGTTCGTTTGGGGTTGCCAGAGGTATGGAGGCATCGTCAATGCGCGCATGCATATGGAAACGGCTCTGCTCCCATTGTCTGGTTCCGGGGATTCGCCACGGGCTACTTTGAGCGACGGCGATTTCACCGTTAATTTGCCGTATTTCTCCCTTTTGGATACTCGCAAGCCATTGTCGCCATGCCGCATTGCCGAGTGGTTTTAGCCATGTAGCGAGTATCGGAAGCTGAATTGTTCCCGACCCTATCTTCATATGCAGCATTTTATTTTGCCATTCGCCAGCCATATGTAGCGCATTGGCACCCGAGCGCCAGTTAAACTTTTTCAGCTCAAGCCGGGCTAGATGGAAGCTGTTTCCCTTCATATGCAAACGCGCATTTATTTCGATATGATTGAAGGCAAGTCGAGGATGCCCTCGTGCCTGGATGATTCGTGCGCCATCGTCGGAAGATAGTGATGCCTGCAGGCGCCAGAGCTGTTTCATCGGATCACGTTTCAAGGAAATTTTCCCGGAAAACTTACCTTGCAAACGTATGCGCCATGGTTTTGGAAGCCAGCCCAGGTTATGAAAACGGACATGCAGACTCATGGGTTCGAGGGTTTTATTCCATGACAGGTCAAGGTTTAACCCGGGAATGTGCGCGGAGAGCCCACGATTTAATCCATCCATATGCAGATTAAGGTGCTTAAAATGGGCTTTGTATGCTCCATATGTCAAACTCAAGGCCGTGTCTTTCATGTCGAGTTTACCGGACAAAAAGGGCCATTTTTCTATCTGGAGACGCTTCGGAATATTCAGGATGATAGCACCTTGCCGTACGCTGATGCTGAGGGGACGCAGGTGACCCGTCAGCATTTCCCATGTGGAGAGGCGTATAGACAGGTTGGTCCTGGAAACATGGATTTGCCCTTTTTGTCCGGTAAAGCTGACATCATCCGCCTGTAGCCATGTATATCCCGCCCAGTGCCACGACAGATGCCCAAGATGCAATGTCCGGAGATCCAGCCGCTGTTCAAGCATACGCTCCAGCTCCGGCTTCATCGCATCAAGCGGTGGCGCGCGCCAATACAGCCACGCGCCAATAGCGACGAAGCACAGAGTAAGCAACAGAAATATGCGCCGACATGCGGCAAAAATAGGAGTTGATTTAGGCGGCACGAGCGCTGTGAGTTAGCCTGCACTATTCATGAATCGCCGTGATGATTGTGCCGGGCCTTTGTTCGCGGCGGATTCCGAGGAGGGAGACCGTAGCCGCGCATACGGACGACTGACGAGGAATTTGGTGCGAACAAAGGAACAAGCAAGGGCACGGCAAAACTCATGAATAGTGCAGGCTGGTTTAGCGTCTGTAACGAAATAACATACCCATTTCTCCATCCAGTCTACGCACCATCTTGACGCGCTGCTCAATCACAAAACATTCGATGTAGAAAGGCTACATCTCATGATTTTGTTCAATCGTATCACGACAATCTGGCACATATTCAGGTGTATAAATGATCATGTCATTTCGCTACAGCCACTTAGGCTAGCTTTGGTCCCGTTCCTTCATTTTCTCAACTTTTTTCTTCAAATCAGCGATAAAGCCTTTGATCCCGTTCTGACTGACGGACTGCCCGAAGTCGGAACGGAAGGTGCTAACCATGCTGATGCCTGCCACCTTGATATCATATATCTTCCATCCCGTTTTTCTGTGCACCAGTACATAGCGTACCGGCGTCCTTTGTGCCGCATCGACAACAACGGAGTTAACAATGGCTACCCTGCCTCTGATTCTTACCCTGCCGTACTCAACAGTCTGGTCATGGTATCCGGACAAACGATTACCGTAGGAACGTTCGATTAGTTCGCGGAAGGTATTTACGAATTCGGCGCGTTGCGCTCCGTCCATATTCCTCCATGGTCTTCCCAATGAATGTTTCGCCATTTCGTGGAAATCAAAGTAGTTTTTTACGGCTTGACGGATGGCTTCGCGGTCCTTGGGCGTAAAAATTTTTGTGTTTTTCCGCGATTTCAGTACATGGATCACACCATTCACAACACTTTTAACGACTGTTTTTGGAGCCTCGGCTTCAGCAGCAATGGTGGACATGGGAAGGGCGATTGCCAGCGCGAGCGAGAATAGAAGTGTTTTTAACATGATAGGCCTCTCTTATCAGGATTTGCTGTTGAAGATATATTTGGCCACCAGGCCTTCCAGGCTGATAGCTGATTCTGTTTCCTCAATGGAACCTCCATTCTTCAGATAGGTATCGTTCGCTCCCTGGGCCAGGCTGATAAAGCGATCACCGATAATCCCCTTGGTGCGGACCGAGGCAATCACATCCGTTGCCAGCTTAATGCCGTTACGAATGTTCAGGGTGAGTTCCGCCTGATCATCCTTGGTCAGGTGTACACCGGTTACACGCCCTACAACCACGCCAGCAATCATGACATCAGCGCCTGAGCGCACGCCACCTATATTATCGAAATCAGCAGTTACATGGTAACCCGATGCGCCCAGGCCGCCAACTTCTCCAAGCTTCAAGGCCATATAAAACATACCTGCAATACCAATGAGGACAAAGATTCCAACGGCTATTTCAATACGTTTATATTCACTCATGGTTTGCTCCAAGGGTATTTATCACAGGAAAAACGAGGTAAGGATATAGTCCAGCACCAGGATGCCGACGGATGAGAATACGACAGCTTGCGTCGTCGCCTTGCCAACGCCTTCCGTGGTCGGTGTGGCGCGGTAGCCGATATAGGTACAGATAACGCCAATCAGAAAGCCGAAGGAAACTGCTTTAATCCAGCCTGTGTTGATATCGTGTATTGTAATTTTAGCTTGCATTTCGGCGATAAATGCACCCGGATTTACACCCAGAAGATGCACACCAACGGTATATCCCGAGGCCATACCAAAGAGGTCAAAGATGGCAATAAGCAAGGGTAACGCCAGGGTGGCGGCGATAATACGTGGCATGATAATACGTGCGCGGGGATTCACCGCCATCATCTCAAGGGCATCCACCTGTTCGGTAACACGCATAATGCCAATCTCTGCCGTAATGGCTGATCCCGCGCGGGCGGTGAGCATCAAGGCGCCGAGTACGGGTCCCAGCTCGCGGATAATAGCCAATGCAATACCAGCACCCAGCATGGATTCGGAGCCGAACTTTGCCAAGGTGTAATAGCCCTGAAGGGCCAGTACCATACCGGTGAATGTACCGGTCAATGCGATAATCATCAATGATCCAACGCCAATATTAAATATCTGAATAACGATATGTCGCCCCTGCCACGGACGCGTTGCCAGTAAGCCGAGGGATGCGCAGCTAAGTACGGTGGCATCTCCCAGCCAGGACAGTATACGCAGGGAACTTCGCCCCAGTCGGCCAAATATTGTGATCGCGATATTCACGGGGTTAGCCTTACGGTTCCGGGTTTATGCAGTAAATCATCAATATATGAAGTGGTTCTGCGCGAGAACGGGATAGGCCCGTCGGGGCGTCCTTCGATGAATTGCCTGACGCGTTCGTCCGCGCTGTTCCGGATGTCGTCTGCACTACCTTCGGCGATGACGCACCCTTGCCATAAGAGCAACACATGGTCGGCAATGGATAGCCCGGCCTCCACGTCATGGGTGACGACGACCGACGTGCGGTGCGTTTTTTCAGTCAGGCCATGGATCAGGGATATGATGACCCCCGCGGAAATAGGGTCGAGGCCGGAAGTGGGTTCATCGAAAAATACGATAGCCGGATCCATGGCGATGGCGCGGGCCAGCGCTACACGTTTGGCCATGCCGCCGGATAATTCAGATGGCATCAGGCAATCCATACCGCGCAGGCCTACTTGTTCCAGCTTCATGGTGACAATGGTGCGAATTACATCCTCGTCGAGATCGGTGTGCTCATGCAAGGTAAAGGCGACATTGTTGTAAACATTGAGCGAGTTAAGCAGGGCCGAGTATTGAAAGACCATGCCCATGGATTCACGCAATTCGTACAGGCGTTTGCGCGGCATATGGATAAAATCTTCTTCTCTGTACCGGATGCTGCCTGAAGTCGGAGGTTCCAGGCCGGCGATTAGGCGCAATAGCGTCGTCTTGCCGGAACCGGACCCTCCCATGATCACCGTAGTTTTATGCTCGCGTACATGTATGTCCACTTGATCCAATGCGGATGTGGAACCATATGTTTTGCAAAGCGATGTACAACGAATCAAACTGGGCTACCTTCCTGTTTATTGAAGCCGCAGACTAGCGGATAACCCGGGCGCGGCAAGGCACATATTGTATGCCTTAAACATGTGGAGCAGGAGCCTCTTGCAAAGCTCTGGGTGGATGGGTGGCAATTCCACGTTAAGTCCATTTTCGGGATGGAATGAGGCACATGGTGGCCCCATGGACCGCGATTCCAGCATGGGAATGGGCCAACGTGGGGAAGTCGATCGCCGCTCATGAGTTTTGCACAAGGCTCGCACCTGGATCCTGCAAGTGTTCGTGCATGCAGAGTGTAAGATACGGGTTTATTATTTTCCGGGTGCGGCGGGTGGTAACCGGTCTGATTGGATGCTTTATTGCCTCGCTGCATCCACAAGTGTTGGGCTCCGGATCCAACATCATCGTGGTTTGTGGCGCGGGCAGCGTGTAACATTGCCCGCGCTCGTTTAACACACGGGCTTAAATCAATGAAGTCGAGGGTTGACGAATGTCTGACGTCAAGAAGGCTGTACTGGCCTATTCCGGGGGTTTGGATACCTCCATCATTCTGAAGTGGCTACAGGATACCTATCACTGCGAAGTGGTGACCTTTACCGCCGATCTGGGTCAGGGTGAAGAGGTTGAAGAGGCCCGTGCAAAGGCTGAGGCTTGTGGTGTTTCATCCATCCATATCGAGGATTTGCGTGAGGATTTTGTCCGCGATTACGTCTTTCCGATGTTTCGCGCCAACGCTGTTTATGAAGGAGAATACCTGCTCGGCACATCCATCGCCCGACCGTTGATCGCCAGGCGTATGGTTGAAATCGCCGAGCTTGAAGGCGCCGACGCGGTATCGCATGGCGCTACGGGCAAGGGTAATGACCAGGTTCGTTTCGAGCTCGGTTTTTACGCACTCAAGCCCGATATCAGGGTTATCGCCCCCTGGCGCGAGTGGGATATGGTATCACGCGAGGATATGCTGAACTTCGCCGAAAAACATGGTATTTCGGTTGAGCGCAAGCGTGAGGGTAGCAAATCACCGTACTCGATGGATGCCAATATGCTGCATATCTCCTACGAAGGTTATGATCTTGAGGATCCGTGGTGTGAGCCGTCCGAATCTATGTGGCGCTGGTCTGTCTCACCCGAGAACGCGCCGGATGAACCGGAGTATATTCAATTGACTTACAGGGATGGCGACATCACCGCCATCGATGACGAAACCATGACACCTGCCCAGGTGCTGCATGACCTGAATCGGCTGGGTGGTAAGCATGGTATTGGTCGCATTGATATTGTCGAGAATCGATTCGTCGGCATGAAATCGCGTGGTTGTTATGAGACACCGGGTGGTTCCATCATGCTCAAGGCCCACAGGGCCATCGAATCGATTACGCTGGACCGCGAGGTTGCGCACCTGAAGGATGAACTAATGCCACGTTATGCGAAAATGGTTTATAACGGCTTCTGGTTCGCGCCGGAACGAGAGATGATGCAGCGGATGATCGATGCATCCCAGGTGGCAGTGAACGGTCAGGTGCATCTGAAATTGTATAAGGGTAATATCATGATCGTTGGTCGAAGGTCGGATAATTCCCTGTTCGATGAACGGCTGTGTACATTTGAAGACGATCAGGGTGCCTACGACCAAAGAGATGCGGGAGGCTTCATCAAACTTAATGCATTGCGCCTGCGTTTGGCCGGTATGTTGCACAAGGGGTAAAGGAGACGATGGCTACACAGAAGTGCATGCTTATAGAGTCTCTTGCAAAACGCGTGGGCGACGATTGATCTCCCCACGTTGGCCCATTTGATTCGGGCCGTTGGCCCTCTCAGGGCTTACGGCCCGTCCTTACGGACGTCCAAACGGCCTACGTACTTTTTGTCCGTGCTGAAATTTCGGTCCATGTATTTATGGCGCCATCGCATTGGATCTTGGGTAACGATGTTCCCGGCAGAATGTTTCCGATCAAAACGGTAACGGAACTGTCATGATGTCGGCCGAGCTATTCAGGGCATTGGGCGATCCTGCTCGTTTGCGCCTGTTTCGACTGCTGGCAGACCACGAAGATGAGTTGTGCGTTTGTCACCTGACTGAGGCGCTCAAGCTGCCGCAAAGCACTGCATCACGACATCTTGGCATTCTGCGTCATGCAGGGTTGGTGCAAACCCGGCGCCAGGGAAAATGGATGCACTATCGTCTGAGCGATGGCTTCGCGGAAAGGTTGGCCATCCTGATGTCAGAATTTTCAGACGGCGATAACCTTCAAAAAGACCGGGAAGGGTTAAAACAAACCCTGAGATGATTGACCTGTACTTATGATCTCCTCGTAAAAAGTCACGCGACCACCTCTTGGGCGTGGCTGACCTCAAGCGGGAAAAACATCAACATTCCACATATGCGACACATTGTGTCGCTAATAGTTCTCCTACATGCAGATATTCCCAATATTGACCATATGTTTATTACGGATTCCGGGTTGTTTTCACTATTTTCACTATTTTGGCATGCACTTGCCCTTAAAATGTTCACTCCAAGCCATTTGAGGGTCACAGCAAAGCGCACGGCTTGCATGCCGCGAACCCTTAACTTTCCTAATCCTGTTTTTTGCTTGCCCAATGAGTTGGCCCCTTCCACACCGGCTCGCCATCGGTAGCGTTCGCGAAATTCTTCCGTCTTCTCATAAGCCCGACGCACGGCAATGCGAACTTGCTTGGCTGTGTAACGAAGATAAAAGCCTTTCTTGCCCTCAACAGCAGGGCAACGATCTTTACATGGGCAGGCCAAGCAGACAGCAACAGCAAAGATGGCGGTGTTCCGGTCATTCTTATGCCTGATGCATTCCGGCTTATGCCCTGCCGGGCAAGCAATGACATCAATGTGTTCATCCATTTGAAACGTATCCAGACCCAGCTTATCTTCACTTACTGTGCCAAGAACAGGGGCGGTGACCTCATCGCCGCCGTACGTCTCCATCACCTGCGCCTGATATCCCTGCCCCTTATGT
>CAZUWV010000059.1:0-9587 GCA_964624255.1 uncultured Zetaproteobacteria bacterium | reverse complement strand
CTAGGTAGTCTCGGGCGCGCTTACAATGCGGGCAATCGCGTTTTCCGAACAGGATATTTCCGCGCAGTGGAAACCGCGCTGCATGCGCTTCGATAACACCTTGGCTAAGCACGCCGCGGTTCAGAGCCGAACCTTGAGAAACAACCCGCCCGTCCACCAGAACAATCGGTGCATGCCATCCACCTTTGGGCAGCGGCTGCCACCATTCGGAGAGCCAGTCGCGGATGTCAAGATGGACCGGGATGCCGGACAATTCATGGACCATGGTGTCCAGAATTATATCCGACGTCAGTGAACACTCGCCACAGGGAACCCTGATGTTGAATGGACCCCAGCTTCCCGCCCATTTGAACAGAGTGATATTAACTTTACCAGGGAACAAAACCCACGGCTCCTAAGCTACTACCTACCATACACCGTTGGTCATGTTTTGTGTAAGATGGTTACATCCAATATAAAATGCTATACTGTAACCAGAGTTCTGCCGGACTTGGGAGGAGTCTTCCGCGTAAGCGGTTCAGATGGGAAGAAGTGAATACCAGGAGTTGATAATGAGCTTGAAAGATAAAAATTGCACCCCTTGCCAGGGCGGCGTGCCACCAATGACAGCGGAAGCCGCGCACGCCATACTGTCTACTGTACCTGCATGGGAGCTGAATCATGCTGGTACGCAACTATCGCGGACATTCAAGTTCTCTGATTTTTTACAAGCTCAGGTCTTCGCCGTCAAGGTGGGAGAGATTTCAAATGCGGAAGGGCATCACCCGGAACTGACCTATAGTTGGGGTTACTGTACGGTTGTCTTTTATACGCACAAGATTGGGGGGCTGCACGAGAATGATTTCATTATGGCCGCCAAGGTGAATGCTCTGGGGTAAAAACCCGACCGCCGGATACCTGGTCAAATTCCACGAACAGAGGCTCAGGGCTTGAATATTTTCTTCCGGTAGTGACGCAGTTCGGCGATGGATTCTCGCACATCATCCATTGCCAGGTGTAGCCCTTGTTTAACGGCAGGTTTGGTTTCGGGGTACCAGCGCTTTGCCAGCTCCTTGATGGTGCTGACATCTACCATACGATAATGAAGGTGTGCTTCCAGTTGTGGCATATAGTGTACGAGAAAACGTCGGTCCTGATGGATAGAATTACCGCACAAGGGAACGGCGCGTGCAGAGGCATACGGCCGGATGAAGGCCAAGGTCTCGGCTTCAGCCTCTGCCAGTGCAACCCCTGAAGCCAACACCCGAGCGGAGAGCCCTGATGCGGCATGCTGTTTCTTGCACCATTCATTCATATTGTCCAGTACCTGCCTGTCATGATGGATGACCAGGTTTGGCCCTTCAGCGAGAATATTGAGGTTCTTGTCCGTCACAATGGTGGCGATTTCCAGAATAGTGTCGATCCTTGGGTCAAGCCCGGTCATCTCAAGGTCCATCCACACCAGATTGTTGCTGGAAGCATCCATGGGTGAACGCTATACGACTTTTATGCCCAGCGCCCGCGCCAATTCTTTGAGCGTTTGGCTGGCATCCTGGTAGTGATCGATAAAATGGACAGGGGTATGTTTCCATGCCCGGCGTACCGGATAGTGGCGGCGATAACGGGTAAACCTGTTCGCAAGTTCGGAGTCGGGCAGATTTCCCCATGCGCGCATGGCTTCATGGTCGGTGTCTATGGGATATAGTCGGGTTGTCGCGGCGAATAAGTCGTGCCACAGATTTCCGGTACAGCTAATCTCAGCAGGCTTATCGGGCAATGGTAGCCTGTCCTGCACATTCCATTCAGGCTTAATCTTCAGCCAGTGGCACAGGGCATGATAGGCATACTGCGTATTGGCAGCCTTGCCATCAAGTGAGTGCCCGGCGACATGAGGTGTACTGATAGCCAGGTTCGGATGCGTCAACAGTCGGTGTAACGGAATCGGTTCATGTTCCCAACAGTCCAACACGGCAAACCGCCCGGCATCACCATCCAGCCAGTCCGCCAATGCCATATTCCCAACACAGGCGCCACGCCCGGTATTGATAACACCCTTACCCTGGAAGCAGGATAGCCGCGCCGCATCCAGTAATTGGACCGTACAATCCTCCCCTTCCCGAATCAGCGGCGTATGCAAAGTTAACACATCGGCCTGCTGTAATAGCTTGTCCAGGGAGCAGAATCCGACATTCCCTTCGTTGCGTGCCCGGGGCGGGTCATTAATAAGTACCCTTATCCCCAATACTCTGGAAGCTTTTGCGAGCGCGCTGCCAATACGGCCCGCACCGATGATACCGATGGTTACGTGAGGAATGGTGATCAGGCCACGGGCATGTAAACTCAGTAATGCCGTGACCATGTACTCGATGACTGAACCTGTGGAGCTTCCGGCAGCATTGGTAAAAGAGATGCCGTGATTCGTCAGCCAAACCTTATCGAAATGATCATCGCCAATAGTGGCCGTGGCCACGAACCGGACAGGTGTCCCTTCCAGCAAGCTGGCGTTGACCTGTGTGGATGAGCGCGTTAGCAGAATGTCGGCATCCTTTAAGGCCTCGCGGCAAATATCCTCGTGTTCAAGCGTATGCAGGTCCACATTGATGTTCGGCAGCGATGAAAATGCAGACTCTGCGCCCCATATATGGGCATCAGCAACGATATGCAGGGGTGAACAGCGCGGGCTGGGCATCACATCAATGCGCGGTTTTGATGCGCTCAATCAGCGATGAAGTGGAATGGCCCTCCATAAACGGCATGACCACGACCTCGCCACCATGGGCACGCACTTCTTTTGCACCGACAATATCGTCAGCTTGGTAATCGCCGCCCTTGACCAGGACATCCGGCATTAATGATTTGATGAGTTTTAATGGCGTATCTTCCGGAAAAGAAATGACCATATCCACGGACCTGAGTGCCATGAGCATACGGGAACGGCTGGATAAGGAATTAATGGGACGGGAAGCCCCCTTGAGGTAGCGGACGGAATCGTCATCATTCAGACCAATGATCAATATATCACCATGAGTACCAGCTTTTTCGAGGTAATCAATATGACCCGGATGCAGCAAATCAAAACAGCCGTTGGTGAAGACGATACGTTTTCCCTGCGTACGCCATTTCTCGAGCTTCTTCCGTACCTCATGCGGTGATGTGCAGGTATTTCCCGGCATCAGTCAGTGCTTATATGTAACAGGTTAACGACGCTGGTCACGCCCCTGACGGATTTAGCCAGGGTGTCGGCACGCTGACGCTGTAGAGCATTGCCCACGATACCTTGCAAATACACTTTCCCATCCACGGTCTCGATATGGATGGTAAAACCCGATACCTCCTTGTCCCTAAATAGTGCCCGCTTCACTTTGGCCGTAATCCATGTGTCCGAAAGTAATTGCCTTATAGGGGGGGTTCCCAGCTTAAGTTCCGAACGAACCGAGCGCACGCCATCAATATGGCGGCAGATATAAACCGTGCGATCAATCTGCTCCTGTCGAGGCAAATAGCCGGTGAGTAAAACCCTGCCGTTAATGACTTCAACGTTGACCCAACGCGACGGCAAGTCTTTCTCGGCAACCAAACGCGCATCAATTTTGGAGGATATGATGGCATCATCGAACTGCTCGCCGAGCGGGCGTTTATCGTTGATAGCACTACCCGCTACCGTTCCGCCACCGACCAGGGTGGTAACGAAACAGCCAGAGAGGCTACAGATAACAAGTAAAAGGATACTGTATAAAAGGACAGGACGATTCATTAGTATTGATCCCCCAGGACATCCAGGACTGCGGCGAATAACAATGGCAATAGAAGTTCACCCGGTCCTGGTAACCATATACCGCGTCCCCCCGGCTGGGAAAGACGACCTGTGACATTTGCTACCGCAGTGGCACTGGCGGATGGATCAATCACAACACAGGTCAGGTTTTCAATCTGTTTACCGAGGTTTCGCGCCGCATCTGCGGCTTGTATGAATACCCGTGGTAAAATTACGCTGGATGCGGCATTGATGATGATGCCATCGCTAGCCCCGGCCATTATCGACGCCAGCAAACGAAAATCGGTGAATCCCGTAGCTCCCAGCGACTCTCCATGCGTTGCCGGATGCAGGTTGAACGCATCGGTGCCAATAGCCGGATGTACACTGACAGGGATGTCATAGCGTGATGCCGTAGCCAGAATACTATGGTCAAGATGTCCCGGCTCGGCATCAGTAAGTTTTTCCCCCACGCTTTTGCCTATACCCCACCCTTCGATTGCGCCAAAATTGATCGCTTCATTGATCAGTCGCCCCGTTTCCTCTGTAGCGCGGTAGGAACCGTCCACAGTATCTGTGTCGTATGATCGTAGCGTATGCCCGGACAGTGCAATTTCCACATCCTGTAACAGGGCCGCGCCGGTCATGACGAGGCCGGAAATAATCCGCTGCTCCAGTAAACGAACGAGTAATGGACTTAGCCCTGAATCCATCACATGTCCGCCGCAACCCAGGATAACACTCTTTTTTCGCCGGTGGGCGGATACGATGCTATCGCGCAATTCCACCAGGTCGCGTGCGGCGCCAATGCCAGGGAGTGAACATAAAAAATCCGAGAAATTACCGTTTGGCCGATACGGCGCACCAAAATCCGCGCTGTCGGCATCCGTTTTCCGTTTATTCAGCGGGACGGTCTTTAATTTAGTGAAAGAAAGTGGTTTTAGGCTCATTATGGTTCCCTGTTTTCTAAGTTATCATCAATCATGCTACACAGAATATGCAGACAGGTAATATGCATTTCCTGGATACGTGCTGTGGAGTTGTGCGGGATATTCAAAAGCATTGATACACCGTTATGGCGACCCAGATGTCCACCATCATTTCCGGTCAGGGCGATAACAGTCATATAATGTTTTCCGGCAGCCTCCACCGCCGCAATCACATTGGCCGAATTACCACTGGTAGAGATAGCGAGTAATATATCCTCCCGTTTTCCAAGCGCCTGAACCTGACGGGAAAACACCTGGTCGAAGGAAATATCGTTGGCGATGCTTGTCATGATGGAAGCATCGGAGCTTAGGGCAATAGAGGCCAGCCCGGGGCGGTCCGTTTCGAAACGGTTGACCAGCTCTCCGGCGAAATGCTGCGCATCCGCAGCCGACCCCCCATTACCGCATGCCAGTATTTTACCTCCGCCCTTCAGGCAGTCCAGCATCAGCGCGGCCGCTTTGCGCAAGGGTGCGGAGAGCGATTCGGCGCACTCCTGTCGCAGACGGATACTTTCCGCGAAGGCTTTCTGGATGATTTGATCATTCTCACGCATGGGCCATGTCCTGTTTAATCTGAGCTATTCATCAATTCCGTCGCCCGCTTGCCTCCGCTCCGAAGAATACGCTCCTAACAAAGCTTCTGCGCACAAAATAGGCCAGAGGCCATTTTGGTGAATGTAAGGCCGCCCGGAGGGTAATGGCCGCAGGCCGAATCAATTAGCACGGCAATTCATGAACAGTGCAGGCTAGGTTACCGGAACACATCCCGCAAATGCTCAATGCGCGAGAACCATTTTCCAGGTATGAAAATAATTAAATCGAAGCGACATTGTAATTGTGCAAAATCGGGATGCCGGGCAAGCCACGCCTCGGCCGCTGACCGAAGCCTCATTTGCTTGTCTGCATGTACCGCCAGCAGGCCTGCTTCCCGGTTCGGACGTTGTTTCACTTCCACGAAAGCAAGCACATCTTCTTTGCATGCGACAATATCCAGTTCGCCACGGCCCATGCGAGCATTACGGTCGAGTACGTCGTAACCCCGCCAGCACAGATAACGGGAAGCCCTCTCTTCCGCATCGCGGCCTTTTTTGGTGCTCATACATTATTTTCCTTGCCTTGCCTTACTCTATCCATCAAAACCGGTGAATGATCTACTCGACTAGGCCATTGTTCTTTTTCAGGCAAGGCTAAAAACGTTCGGAGACCGTAGTCATTACTTTTGAAATAAGTTTCATGAGCGCCTTGGCGGATAGAGGGAGTTTGGCGGCACCCAGGCTTTCAGCCAATCGGGCATGGCCCAGCTCATCCTTTCTCATCTGGGTAACGATAGCGCGGCTTCTCGTATCTTTTTCGGGTAATTGTTTGAGGTGGCTATCCAGATGGCGAACGACCTGGTACTCCGTTTCGGCCAGAAAACCGAGATTCCAGCGGTCTCCGGCAATGCCGACCGTCACACCCAGTGCGAGCGATCCCAAGTACCAGAACGGGTCGAGTACGGAAGGTTTCTCGCCCAACTCCTTTAGCCTTCGCCGGCACCAGTTCAAATGATCGCCTTCTTCAATGGATGCAGATTTAAGTTTTATCCGTAATGACGGGTCGTTGGCGACCAGGCTTTGGCCCTGATACAGTGCCTGAGCGGAAACCTCACCTGCATGATTCACGCGCATCAACCCGGCCGCCTTCTTTTTCTTGCGGGAGGAAAGTGAGGAAGATTCCTTGTATGTGCCAGCAGGGTAATCACGACTGGAAGGTTGCTCGCAGAAGATGTTGTTGAAAACGTGGTCCACCTCCTGGATCAGGGTGTCCAGGGTGGAATAATGGCGAAACCCAGGTTGCTGCATGCGGCAAGGATATAGATATTCTCTATCTGTTCGCAAGGGCCAAGAGCACGTTTCTCGCGAAAATTAATTTCATCCACAGAATCTGTGGATAACTTTGTGGATGAAGTTGCCCTGTTTCCTTTATTTCAATCACGAATGACATACGGCTGTCATATGCCTATAAATTAACCATTGTTTATTATACAATATATATCATATAGTTATAGATATAGTTAAAAGTTAACATGAGCCTATTGCTCGAAATGGCCTCATGTAACATAACAGGCATGGAAAACGTGAATAACCTCAACTATCGAGTATAAACTGGCAGTGTTTTGCAGCCTTCTCGCCGCGGATGACAGCGGCTTCAATCGTTGCCGGTAATTCTCCAGGTAATGGTGCTTCTGAAACATCGACGATGCGTTCAGGCATGCGCGCATCCGATACCCTTGCCCGAACCTGGGTCGTCGCATGAAATTCCCGCACCATGCGGAAATGGTCGGGTTTGGCAGGATTCTTCATGCCCATAATATCCTGAAAATTTCGACATATTTCAGAGACGCACTGTTCCCGGGAAATATCACATGGGTCAGCACTGATGACAGCACAAATATGGCGATAAGGCCATGCAGTTTGCCCCGGCATTTGCTGGCTTACGTCGAAAAACCATTGCCCGGTTGTCCCCAATCCTCCGATAAAAGGCTTTGGCAGAGCATCCATATCCGTAAACCAGAGGTGAATATTGGTAATGCAGCGCGTTTCGGTTCTTTCCGTAACGTTACCCAGCAGGTGATCGCGGGCGCGAGCCGGAAGGGCTATAACAACGGCATCATATGGTTTGCATGTATCGCCTGCCTCCACATAAACCTCTTCTGCCCGGACATGCAGTCTCCTGACGCGTACACCTGTACGAATACGGGTACCGCGTGATATCGCCAATTGCATCAGCGGTTTTACCATGGCCTCGCTTAAAGGCTGCTTAAACCACCCCAGACGGGCGGAATCATGGCTATCGAAAGCTTCGCGGAGCACACGCGAAAAACTTTTGGCATTGGCGGTTTGTATAGACTCATTCATGACGCCGAAACAAAGCGGTTCCAGTAAGTCACGAATGAGCACCTGTGGAATGCCGATTCGTCGGAGCCAGTCATGCACGGAGGTATGATCATCCATACGACCATAAGCCATGGATTTTTGGTTGGCCATAGCCAGCCGCAACAGGGCGGCTGCACTGTTCGCGCGGTGCTCCGGTAGGCGAAAGCAGGCCCACGGCATGGCGAGGGCAAGAGGAAGCTGGCGATTTGGCGCAAGCTGGAAATGACCGCGTTGTGCATCCCACAATGGTAACTCCAGAGAATGTTGCCAGCAGATACCTTGATCCGCCCCGGCCTCTTGCAGTAACTGTCGGGTGCGGTGGTATGCTCCCACCAGCAGATGTGGCCCATTATCTACCCATTGACGGACGCGCGTATCAAAAAATGAACGGGTGCGTCCTCCGGGCCTGGGGGCTGCTTCGAATATCTCAATGTCATCATCGCGTTCCGTGAGGCGAATGGCGCATGTTAGACCGCAGAGCCCGCCGCCAATGACAGCGATGTGTTTCTTGCTACCTGTCATCTTGGGCTAGCAGTCTGTCGGACTTAACTTTCTGAGCAAGTGAGAGAAACCCGATAAAGTTTTCATGGCGAACAATTTCACTGGAAAACCAGTGTTTTCGCTGTTTCAGACAGGCCGCAGAAGGCATGACCCATCTCATCATGCTACCTTCAGGGCGAACATCCGATTGATATTCCATGCCATACAGACCCATTGCCACTCGCCTTGCGCCTTTTTCAGCCCGCGCATGGAGAATTCCGGAATCCGAGCGCGTTCTTGATAATTCTAAGGGTAGGTTCCACCATGCATTTGCACTTGGCATAAATCTCCTTGCCATCATTTCCCTGTAAATCGTACTGAATCCAGGCCACGAGGCCATTCGCATCTAGCTGTGGCATATCACGGTTGTCCGTAAAACATTCCAGCAAGGATGGATAGTGGAATTCACGCTTACTGGCAATCAGCGAAACAACCTCCTGCCCATGGCAATGCTTCACATTCTTCTCGCTAAAATAACCGGTATCGGCCACCAGCGCATCCACTTTGCCCAAATCCCTCGGCAAGGCCTTTATTGTTTCTATCGCAGGCTCAATCTCCAGCTTGTCATTCGGTGCCTGCGACACATGCACGCCAACCACCAACATCGTATCCATATCCACCGATACCTGAGCATTGATACGCCTGCTCAAAGCCGCCGCTGGATACTGGCATGATGCGCGACTCTTCATCCGTCAGATTCACTTGATCGCTATCCTTCGGGCCAGCTTCCGGGGGCTGGGGGTCTCTGCCCCGCGCCTTCATCTTCGTGCCATCCAGACTCACGCGATCCAGCTTCACCATCTCCATCCCATACGCAACCTCAAGTACCTGAACAAACAGATCCTCTAGATACGGCAGAAATATTTATTAGACGTTTTCCCCTCGTTGTTTTTTTATCGCAATTCTGCCCTGAAACATGCTGGTCCTTGTATCTTTGCATTAGCCCGAACTTATTTCCATAAAATACATATAACCCAATGATTATAATATCTTTTTTCAAGAATCACAGATGCATTTGCTGGGAACACATTATATTTTCACCTCCGAGCCAATTGCAAAACTCCTGAGAATATTGCACCATATAACCATATTAAATAAACGGTTATATTATTTTGCCCTTCACTGGCGGAGAATTTCCCGAAATCCATTGTTTTTAGCCTGATTTCTTGTTTTCAGGGTAAATCATTCCATGGCGACCCTCAAGTGACGCCTGCTTTGTTCAGTAATTCGGATAAAGGCTTACGTCATTGAAGCATGCACATGAATTGGTCGGCGGTAAGAGCCAGAACGCCGAACATCAGGTGGCACATCACCTTGGCATGGCCGCGCACGCTTTGTTCTCCGCCGTCAGTGTTTGTTTGCGTTCAACATTGCCGCGCGGATTAACGTCGATAATGGGCACATGCCCCA
>CAZUWV010000058.1:0-9742 GCA_964624255.1 uncultured Zetaproteobacteria bacterium | reverse complement strand
TTTGCCGCTTATTGATCAAAAAACATGTCAAGCTTTATTATGCTGAATAGTTACAGATGTTCTACAATAGCCGACGGGCTCATTCATGTCCGGGCTACCTCAGTCCCAATGAATATGAGAGCCTCCGGCAACCGCTGCCTCTGGCAGCATAACTCTTTTCGATGTGTACACCTTTACCCAACCACTACAGTATTCCCACGTCGCACCTGCTATTCGGGATGATGTTGCAAGTTCTGAATAAGTATGCTCATCGCAATCGCACCGCAGCCAAAGTGTCATAGCACCGTATGTAAGCGTAGTGCCCTATCCCCAGCGTCCATCAATGCGCGGACGCAACAGGATGGGCGCATAGATATACAGGAACAGCGCGAATGACGCCATCCAGAACGCTTGCGAAATCCCAACCCAAAGCAGGTGGTGTCCCCCGAAGAGCAGGGGAAAAATGACCCGTATGGATACACCGAAAAACAACGCGGAAAATACCAAACCAAGCCCCTGTGGCGGCTGCATAATATTTCTTCCGGTATGACCCAGCGATACCCGCGACATCATACCCAGCGTCATCATACCGATACCTCCGATAGAAAATGCGTGGACCGCCAGATAAGGTGAAATACCTGTCATAAAAGCAGCGGATTTCAGCCCGAAGCCAATAATGATCCATACATAGGCCAGATACAGAACCCATAGCAAGGGTTTGCTCCAAATTCCATGCGTATACCACCCCCATAGCCGAATAATATGCAGCACGCACAAACAAGCCGCCAGGCATGCAGTCAGGGCAGGGTAGACGAAGAAGATATCAGAGATAGCAAAGGCGAGAAACAGTAAAAAACAAAGAATATCTACCCATAAGTAATTCTTCAGGGATACGGCATAGCCCACCCCATTTTTAATGAACATCGGCATAACCTTGCGCGACAACACGAGAACCAGGGAGAGAATCATATACAGGCCAATATAGATGCCAATTTGTTGTCCACCCGGAAACAGGCCGAGCATGCCGAGTGAATAAATCACGTTACCAACAAGAAGAAAATATATTTTGGATACAACACCCATGTTCTTCCACATCTTCGCCCGGACGAGCGGCGCGGTCAAAGCCACCGAGAGAAAAATAATGAACAGGTCATTCAGCACAGATCCGATCATCAAGGCATCCAGACCAGAAAACAGGGATGTGATCCGGGCCAAAACCCATAGCAACAGAAGCAGTTGCAGCGGCCGGCCATGGATGGTCTGGATGTTGGTCCAGTTTCTGACAGCGGTGAGAAGAAAACCGGCGATAACTGCCAGCGCATAGCCATAAATCATTTCATGCGCATGCCAGCGCATGGGCAAAATACCGTCTGGAAGCACTTTGACGGAAAATACAATATCCACCATCCAGATAGCCATACCGATAATGGCAAACAGTGCAGCGGCAAGGAAAAATGGGCGGAACCCAAGTCGGAACAGTACCAATTGATCAGCTCGCATCGCTCAATCCATTACCAATGTACATATTCCGCGCATACTGCCTCTAACGGTATATATTTCCAGAAACATTTTCGCCACTTGCATTCCCGTATTGCTGCGGTTAGAACCCATCCTCATGCAGATTCTTCTCGTGTGCCTTGCCTTGTTGCTCCCTTCCGTGGCACAGACTGCCGAATTTGAAATCTTTCAGTCCAAATATCAGCCCCTCAAGCTCGCCTGGCTGGTTGATGCTCCGTCTGAAAATGCGAAAACCGCGAACCTTATCCGCAAAATCGTGCGCCATGACCTGGAGTCCAGTCAGTCCTTCGTGACCCTTAATCCCCTGAGTTTCCTTGCGACCGCCAAACAGGTGGAAAAACACATTGATTATAGCGACTGGCGTATTATAGGGGCAGGTATTCTGGCCACCGCCCGCATCCGCCGAACGGGCGATAGCTGGCAGGCTTATGTCGAAGTGTTTGATCCTTTCCGCGGTAAGGTGCTACTGCAAACGACACTGACTTATTCAGGAAACAAGTTACGTCCGCTGGCGCATCAGATATCCAATAATATTTACCATGCGGCAACCGGAATCGCAGGTTATTTCGACAGCCATATCCTGTATGTACGCAAACATGGCGACAAAGAGGATTTGATTTATATGGATCAAGACGGCGCCAACAAGCAAGTCATCGGGCGCAACTTCACATTATTACTTTCGCCGGACTGGTCACCCAATAACCGCTTGGTAGCACTGAACACCTACGTCGGGAACCGCTCGCGCCTGGAAATATTCAACCTTTCCAATGGAAAGCGCGGCGTGTTTGGCGCATTTCCAGGGCTGAACAGCACACCAGCGTGGTCGCCTGATGGCCACTTTATCGCCGCAACATTGTCTCGTACCGGTAACGCAGAGATCAATATTTTCAACACCAGGACCCGCACATGGCGGCAACTCACGCACAACCCTGCCATCGACACGACGCCAACATGGTCGCCAGACGGCAAATGGATTGCCTTTACCAGCGACCGGAGCGGTTCGCCCCAAATTTACCGTATCCGCGTTAGCGGCGGGAAAGCACAACGCATCAGTAGGAATGGCTCATATAACACTTCACCGGCATGGTCACCCGCCGGAAACAGAATTGCCTTGATTACACGCAAGGGATGGGAATATGCTTTGGCCACCGTACGACTGGATGGGAGTGGTATACGATATCTAACTACGGGGGGTCGTATCGAGTCGCCCGCATGGGCACCAAATGCGCAAATGCTGCTATTCTCCAAAGAGATGAAAGGCATGCACAGAGTATATAGAGTTCCTGGCTGGGGCGGAAAGGCGAAAGCCATTACGGCCCCCGTTGAGGATGCATCAGATCCAGCCTGGTCACACTAAAACCGGGCGGATATTATAAAAAGGGGAGGAACCCAATGAAATTAAGACAGTACTCAAGTATCGGCCTGGCTTTTGTAGCCGCTGCGGGCCTGATGTTCGCGGGCTGTGCCAAGAGGACAACTATGGAAGGGAGCACACCTGTATCCATTGAAAAAAGTGCAAGCACAACCACCTCCGGCGGCGCGACAACCTCCGGCGTTTCGGCCACCGCACATGTCTCAACCGCAGCCCAGGAGCCATCCTCGCACAGCGTTTATTTTGTCTTTGACAGTTCGAGGCTGGATGACCCGGCACTCGCCATCCTGAATGCCAATGCCGCATGGCTCAATGTCCATCCCAGCACATTAATTACCATCGAAGGTAATTGCGACCAGCGCGGGACCAGAGAATATAATCTGGCATTAGGGCAGCGACGTGCTGATGCCGTGAGGGCTTACCTCGTCAAACGCGACGTTCTCGCGAGCCGAATCAGGACGGTTTCATTCGGCAAGGAACGTCCGGCCTGCAAGGGAACAGGTGAGGCTTGCTGGGCACAGAACCGACACGCGGATATTGTTGTCCGTTGACCTTAAGCCGTTGCAATACAAGTTAAAGATTCGACCACCGGTACTCCCGGTGGTCGTTGCTTTGTTATCATGCCTTGGTGTTTCCGCGTGCGCGACTGACAGGAACCCCGATGCGTGGCAGCAGGACAAGCAGATGATCATTACGTCCATCAAGCAATTGCAGAATAATCAACAACCCCTAAACAAGGAAATGGATGATCTTCGGGAACGTATGATGATCCTTGAACGGGAACAGGTGAAACGGGCCTCGGCGGTCAATGCCCAGAATGCCAGCATCGAACAGTTAAGAAGCAACATAGCCCACCTGCAAGCGATGGCGGTCAAATCAAAAAAGTCGAGCCAGATCATAAAACAAAAACTGGTCAAAAAACTCGATAAAATTGCGAAATCCATATCCAAGCCTGTTACGGCACCTCCCATCCGGCGTGCAGAGGAAGAAAAAAACCACTACACCGCAGCATATCTGGCGCTTAAAAGCGGGAGTTATAAGGAAGCCATACAAGGCTTCCGACATTTATTAACGAACTTTCCCAAAGGTGAATATACGGACCAGACGTGGTACTGGCTAGGCGAAGCTTATTATGCCCAACACAGGCTCAAGAAAGCCATCAAGGCATTTGAAACAGTCGTTATGCACTATCCCAGGAGCCCCAGACATGCCGCCGCCTTGCTCGAACTGGGGCTGGCATACAAAGCCGTATCGCGCATAGGAGATGCCAGAGCCATATTTGAGCGTCTGGTTCGGGAACACCCCGATAACGCGACTGCAGAACAGGCGCGTCGCCAACTAAAAGATATGGCGGAACGCTAGCGCCAGTGTCTCGTTCCAATCCTTTGATTGTCCGCATTTATGAAATCTATGACAGCATCCAGGGTGAAAGCACCCTGGCAGGCATGCCATGCACTCTGGTCAGGCTGGCCGGATGCCCTTTACACTGTGGCTATTGTGATACACAGCAAGCCATTCCTTTCAACAGCGGTAGCGAATATAGTATCAAGCAGATTGCAGATAAGGTATGTGAACACAAGCGCCCCTTAACCCTCGTCAGTGGTGGTGAACCTTTAGCACAGAAATCATGCCTCCCCCTCCTCTCCGCGCTGGCCAATATATCCCCTATATTACAACTGGAAACATCCGGGGCATTTGATATTAGCCAGACTGATCCCCGGACACGCCGAATACTGGACGTCAAAACGCCGGGCAGCGGGGAAGGTAAACATAATTTGTGGAAAAACTTCCATCTTTTAAAAGATGGTGATGAAGTCAAGTTTGTTATTACCAGCCATGAGGATTACCTATGGGCTATCGACATTCTGGATAAGTATAGGCCCGCTGTACCCATCCTGTTTTCACCTGCATGGGACAGCGTTCAGCCATCTGACCTGGCCGCGTGGATACTGGAAGGTAGCGCACCCGTGCGCATGCAATTGCAGTTACACAAGTACATTTGGGATGCAGAGGCAACGGGCGTATGACTATTATTCCATCCCGGAATAACAGGGCAGTGGTACTGCTGTCCGGTGGCCTGGATTCCAGCACAGCTCTCGCCTGGGCCGCGCGCGACCGAGGATGGGAATGCTACAGTGTAGCCTTCGACTATGGTCAGCGTCATCGCATCGAACTGAAGGCATCCGCACGCGTCGCGGCCTCACTGCATGTTGCCGAACATCGTATCATGCAGGTAGATCTCTCGGTCATCGGTGGTTCAGCCCTGACCGACGATATCGCCGTACCCAAGGACCAGAAAGCCGGTCATCTTATCCCCGTCACTTATGTGCCTGCCCGCAACCTCATCTTCCTGTCCATTGCAACAGCTATGGCTGAGTGTATCCATGCCTCCCGCATCATTATTGGTGCTAACATTATTGACTACTCAGGTTATCCTGATTGCCGTCCGAAATTCTTCGAGGCCTTCCGCGAAGTCGCTCGATTGGGAACCAGGATCGGGGTCGATGGACAGCCGTTCAGTATTGAAACACCACTCATCCATTTGAAGAAGTCCGAAATCATTACCCTGGGTTTAAGTCTGGGCCTGGACTATAGCCTTACCCACTCCTGTTATGATCCGACGCCCGATGGCACACCGTGCGGTCATTGCGATTCCTGCCTGTTTCGCCGCCAGGGCTTTGCCGAACTTGGACGAACAGACCCCCTCAGCTATCCTGATTAAAGGACTCATAATACAGGGGGAATAATTGATCCTTGCCATCATTACCAATCGGACTAACCTTTCTGCCAGGTGAGGATTGAGGTGGAAAGTCAGTCATGGCATGGAGGAGTGTTTGCTGCGTACCGCTGTTTTTTTCCTGTTTTACACATTCGTCGTCCCCTATGCGCTCGCTTCTCCACCAACCGGTACCGCCACTGCTACATGGATACTTCCCCCGGTCCCCTACCCTGCATCCAATCCCTATAGCGCCACCAAGGCAGAGCTTGGTCGCAAGCTGTTCTTTGATCCCAGGCTCTCTGATAATCCGGCCCGAACCTGCGCAACCTGCCATCATCCCGGTCTCGGCTGGACGGACGGTATGGCGCGGACCATGGGCGAAGGGCATGCGCTGGGCCGCCATACACCAAGTCTTATCAATGTTGGTTATGACAAGGCATTTTTTTGGGACGGGCGCGCTAAAAGTCTGGAGGATGCCGTTAGCCAGGACATCCTGGCCCCGGCCATGTCGGAGGCCAAAACACCGCGCGAAATTGTAATCCATATCGCGTCTCTGCCAGGGTACCGAAAGGAATTTACGCAAGTGTTCGGTACGGAAGGAGTCACGTTTAGCCGCATAACCGCAGCTCTTGCGACGTTTGTTCGAGGTATCGTTTCGGGTCCGACGCCATTCGATCGCTGGTTAAACGGCGATGACAAGGCCATGTCCGATGATGCCAGAAAAGGGTTTCTTCTATTCACGGGAAAAGCCAAATGCGTACGGTGCCATACCGGCCCGACCTTTACCGATTCGCGCTTTCATAACACCGGACTGAACAGTGTCGATCCGGGACATTTCGAGATATCAGGGAAGAAAAGGGACCGGAATGCATTTAAGACGAGCGAGCTGAGGAATGTTGCTAGAACACCTCCCTATATGCATAACGGTTCGAAAAAAACACTGGTGGATGTTATCAACTTCTACAATCGTGGGGGCGACCGGGTCGGCCAGGGGAATGAACTCTCCCCCCTAAACATGAATGCTCAGGAAAAGCATAATTTATTGATGTTCCTTCTCAGCCTCACCAGCGACCCGAAGGAAACATCCATCCCTTTACTACCCATCAGCAATCAATAATTTGCGCGCCCATTGATGGGCGCTTCGGTAGCCTCCTGCGGAGTCATCATCAATAACTTTTCTTGAATTCCGTAGCATGACACTTCGAGCACGGCGGTATGCGCCCTGTTTTCTTCATATGGATGTCATGCCTGCATGAAATACATGTAAGTGTACCCGCGCTGGTGACCTCACCCGAGCGACAGAGCAGCCCCTTCTCAGCACGGCCAGCCACATCAGACAGGACAGAACTGGCGGCATGCAAGAGTGAAGAAATGGATGCCAGCGCACCCGCACTGAGACGCGCCGGATTCAGCCGTTCGCGTGCCTCATCGCGCATGGAGCCCGCTAATTGCGTAAAGTCACGTTCCATGAAACCCTTGAGCCTTTGTCCCTTCTCTTCACTAAACGCACCGGCAGCCGTCAATTGCTGACGCGCCTTTTCCAGTGCGGCCTGGGCGAACTCACTACTTTTTTCCGCACCTGCTTCAAACAGATCCCTGAAGCGGGCTGCCAACTGGTCATACTGATCGGCCTCATTAGGCCCACCACCGTTTTCAGCGTCCATATGCGCAATAACGGCGTCACCAAACTCCGACGTGGAAAGTCTGGTCGCATCCTTCATCAAACGATGAAAATCATAGGTTACCGTCTTGGCGGCGATGGCTCCGGTTATACCTTTCTCAATCATGTCCGCCGCCTCACCCCATCCCATATAGCGGAGCATCATGGCACCGGACAGCGTCATGGATGAAGGATTCACCATGTTCTTGCCAGCATATTTTGGTGCTGTTCCATGGGTAGCTTCAAAGACTGCGCACCCTGTGTCGTAATTGATATTTGCACCCGGCGCGATACCGATACCGCCGACTTGAGCAGCCAGGGCATCGGATAAATAATCGCCATTCAAATTCAGCGTCGCGATAACATCAAACTCTTTGGCGCGCATCAAAACCTGCTGCAATGCAATATCAGCAATGACATCCTTGATGATGATTCCGTTCGGCAACCTGCACCACGGCCCACCATCAATTTCCTGTGCGCCAAACTCACATTTAGCCAGTTCATATCCCCAGTTGCGGAACCCACCTTCCGTGTACTTCATGATATTTCCCTTGTGGACAAGGGTGACCGACTTGAGTTTTTTCTCAATGGCATACTGAATCGCCGCGCGTACCAGACGCTCCGTCCCCTCACGGCTGACTGGCTTGATGCCGATACCGGATGTCTCCGGGAAGCGAATCTTGGTAACGTTCATCTCATCCTGCAGGAAGCCAATCACTTTCTTGACTTCAGGGGAACCTTCCGGCCACTCAATGCCAGCATAGATATCCTCGGTATTCTCTCGGAAAATAGTCATATCCACATCTTCAGGGCGTTTTACTGGCGATGGCACGCCCTCGTAATACTTCACGGGCCGCAAACAAACATACAGGTCCAGCGTTTGTCGAATCGCTACATTCAGTGAGCCCATGCCACCCCCGACAGGCGTGGTTAGCGGGCCCTTGAGACCTACCAGGTATTCACGCAAGGTATCCAGAGTATCCTTCGGCAACCATGCGTCATCCGTTCGGCCATAAAGATTCCACGCTTTTTCACCGGCATACACCTCCATCCAGGAAATCTTGCGTTCGCCGTCATAAGACTTCTCTACCGCCGCATCAAGGATACGCTGCGTAGCGCGCCATATATCCGGGCCAATACCATCACCCTCAATAAAGCTTACAATCGGCTTGTCGGGTACGTTTAATGCCCCACCTTTATTCATGGTAATTTTTTCGCCGAATTCAGGCACCTGAATATTCGAATCGCTCATATGATTACTGCCCTTTCTGTTTGAGTTTTGCCGCCATCTGGGCCTTCTGCCTGGCTTTCACCGCCAGACGGCGCGCCCTTCCATAATGTTCTTCATCAATGGAACGCGCGGCTTCCGCCAGCGCCTGCTCCGCACTCTTTAACGATGCGATGGATTCAGAACCACCATGAGGAATGGCTTTGGCTATACTGATAGCCGAGCGCGCAGCGGCCATTTCCTGGACTGGCGGGCTTGTCGCACAAGCTGTCAGTACGAACATCATGATAATAAATAATCCCTGCCGCATACCTTGCATCATTAAACGTTCGAGGCGCTTTGTCAAAGGGTGATGCGAGGGCCGTAACTGCCGCCGAATGTACCTGTGGACCATCATGTCGGCACGACTGGCCTCTTCCCAAGGTAGAAACAACACCATAGGCTCACTATCGCGCTGCTATACTTCTGGTAACCTGCCGAAAGAACATGACGGCTATGATAGCCGAAGGAGAAAATCATGAATCGAGTACTTGCGAAGATATGCCTGACAGCGCTGTTATTTCCCGTAGGGAACGCCTTCGCCAATGAAACCAGAGGTCCTGTTGACGAGAACATGGGTACCCTGAATATCGTTGGCATGCTGATCTGTAAAACCGTGCCTCACTCCGGTCTCGATTTGTTGATCCATTCGATAAAGGGTGTTCGCTGTACATTCAACCCAACGGATGGCGGGCCTGTTGGGCACTACAAAGGTGAAACAGGCATCGAATTTGGTATCAACGTCGGCATCGACAACCGTAAATATATCAGGTATTCGGTGATCGCCAGGCATTTCAGGGCTGGTACACACCAATTGGCTGGCAAGTATTCGGGGGTGGGCGGCGGAGCAATCCTTGGCCTTTCCGTCGGTAACAGTGCACCCCTCCGAAAAAACAACGGGGGTATCCTCCTGCAACCGGTTACCGATAAAGACAGCGGGGCCGACGTCGATATTGGCCTTAGCTATCTCTACCTGGAGGCAGATGGACGCTAACCCTGCCCTTTACCCATAAGTATTTTTCCCATAGGGATTTTCTGCAAGTTTGAAGCCTTCGCACATCAATTGAAGGTAAGCGTAGCCTTGCCACATCACTTGATATCCGGGTTCAGGATCGTGTTTTCGGCCAAGATGTCCTCCCATGGCTGCAATCAACCGAACCGCATCACCAAGCGCTTAAATTTCAGTCACAGGGAACCGACATCGCCACTTCGTGCAATGAACAATAT
>CAZUWV010000057.1:0-9898 GCA_964624255.1 uncultured Zetaproteobacteria bacterium | reverse complement strand
GTTTATTGACGCCAAAATCACGGCACGAGAGGAGGATTGAAACAGGTTTCTTCGTACTAGGAGTCTGTCGGACTTATGGGGATCGTAGCGAGCAGGCGGGGAAGCGGGGCCAAAACGGCATGATTTTGAGGCGCTGAGTTGCAACCATGTAACGAAAAATCAGGATATTTTGGGCCGCTTCCCTGCCGCGCAGTAGATTTCCCATAAGTCCGACAGACTCCTAGCGCTGGCAAGCCGGACAAAAAAAGGTGCCGCGCCCGGCTTGAACGATACGCCGGATTTCTCCGCCGCAATCCAGACATACCTTACCCGCTCGTCCATATACCCTGAAGCTATGCGCAAAATAGCCAGGCTTACCATCCGCGCAGACGAAATCGCTGATGGAGCTGCCGCCGGCATTGATGGCTTCCATCAACACCTGACGAATCTCCCTCACAAGCTGTTGAAGGCGAGAGTCACTGATCCGGTTAGCCGCCCGAACAGGATGGATGTGGGCGCGAAACAGGGATTCACAGGCGTAAATATTGCCGATACCAACGACAACGCGCGCATCCATTAATATCTGTTTGATGGATATCCGGCGCTTTCCGCAACAGTGTGCCAGGTATTCGGGCGTGAACTCATCGCCTAATGGCTCTGGCCCCATATCCCTGAACCAGGGATGCTGCCGCCAGCCTTGCAGCGGCAACAGACCTGCGTAACCAAAACGCCGCGGGTCACGGTAACGCAGGGTCTTGCCGTCATCGAACAAAAAACGAACATGCTCATGGGCAGCGGCTGGAACATCCCTCGACAGCACATGAAAGTGACCCGTCATACCCAGATGCCAGGACAATAACACTCCATTGAAGAAAAAAAGAAGATACTTGGCCCGCCGTTCAATGCTGAGAACACGCTGTCCGCGCAAAGCTGCACCCAAATCGGGTATCGGGTAGCGTAGATCACCCCTGATCACGTCCACGCGCTCAAGAATCCTTCCGGCGAGATGCGATTCCAGGCCACGCCGCACAGTTTCCACTTCGGGCAATTCAGGCAAAAAACTCTCCTTGCAGAGGCACTCGCACCATCCATGGATACGAGTTAAAACAGGGCGTGTGCGGCAACCCCACCTTGAATCCATTTTCGGGAAGCAAGCGGCGTTGTCCCACTGTGCGATAGGGTTACATGCATAAGCATCTGCATAGTGGTTCCATGAATCGAAATTCCAGCTCGGACAAAAAGGACATTTGGACGCCCGTAAGGGCGGGGCCTAAGCCCTGAGAGCCAGCGGCCCGAATCAAATGGGCCAACGTGGGGAAGATGATCGCCGCTCACGAGTTTTGCAAGAGGCTCCCTGGACACCGGGTATACGCTGGCAATTGCAGAATGTGCAGGCTAGCCTCCGCCAGTCAGGAACAGGTGACGATCCCGATCATACTGGAGTAATACCTTGCTGTATGTAGCTGTACGCGCGGCCCGACGCGCAGGAGATGTGTTAGTCCGGATGTTTGATAAACGGGAAGGCTTGCTGGTGGAAGAAAAGAGGGACCGCGATTATGTGACCGAAGCGGATCGAAAAGCCGAAGCCCTGATTATACGTGAAATCCATCAGCATTATCCCACCCATGGTATTGTTGCCGAGGAATCTGGATGCAGGAACCCCGATGCGGATATACAATGGCACATCGACCCCTTGGATGGAACAGCCAATTTTATTCATGGGCATCCGCATTTTTCCGTATCCATTGCGGCGTGGAAGCGGGGCAAGCCATTACTTGCCGTCGTCCATGATCCAATGCTCAATGAAACTTTTGAAGCTAAAAATGGCAACGGTGCCTTTCTCAATCGCCGCCGCTTGCGCGTCAGTCCAGATAAAAAGATAGCTGATGCCATCTTTGCTTCAGGCCTGGCACCATACAGGCGAAAGCAATTGCCGATTTTTCAGCAACGCATGGAAGCATGTATGCGTAAGGCAAGCAATTACCGACGGGGCGGTTCGGCGGCGTTGGATCTGGCTTATGTGGCGGCGGGGAGGCTGGATGCTTACTGGGAATCAGGACTGTGTTCATGGGATATTGCCGCCGGCATCCTCTTGGTGCAAGAGGCAGGCGGTATCGTAACGGGACTGGATGGGACTCGCGTAGACCTGAATAAAGGCGATGTACTGGCGGCCAACCCGATATTGCACGAAGAATTCAGGCAGGTCCTCGCCTCAGCGGAATAATGCGCGGCGATTTCACTACGGTAGTCACCTGCCCGTGCATTGTGCGCCGGCAGAAATCAATCGATCGGGATAAAGCAGACGGGTTGAATGTGCTGCCCCGCAACGTGTTCAGGCGTCAATATCCTTCTCTGTATAAAAGCAAAAATCCGGTAAATCCCGCAGCAACCATATCGGGTAACCATGCGGCGAACCCGGGGGGCAGGTACCCTGCCACAGCCGTGATCCGGGTAATGGACCCCACCACATAAGCACCAAGCCCCAAGACGATGGAAACAGCGATGCCCCATGAAGCCATACCACGGCGACCGCCGGTATGCATGCACAGTGCAGTAGCCAGCAGTACCATAATCAGACATAATGCAGGAACCGCCAGCTTCCGATTCAGGGAAAAACGAAACTTTGCCGATGAAAGGCCAGCTTGTTCCAGACTCTTTGCATAATGCATTAGTTCCATGAAACGCATATGGCGGGGGCTGGGTGGATCGGCAGTTCCGGGCCCTGTCACAGAAGAAATTTGAAAGTGGGTCAGGTGATTCAGGCTCATACCGCCTTTTCCGGGGTGGCTGATATTAACGTCTGTAAGCGACCAGACACCATTGTGGTATGAGGCGCGTGCGGCATCCACACGTTCCTTCCAGTGGCCGTCACCATCCGTTTTCAGCATCACCAGATAAAACTGTTGCTCACCGGACTGTTTTCCCAGCGGTTGCAAGCGGAAAAAACGATGGCCATCCTTCAGCCATTGAATACCATGCCGGATATCCGGACGGTGATGAATATTAACGCGATCAATGATATCAAGGCGCTGGTTTGTTACGGGAGTAACCCATTCACCAATGGTGAATGTAGTTCCAGCCGCCAGCACAGCTACCCCCAGCAAGGGTGTAATGATTTTATTCACCCCCAGGCCAGCCGCCCGCATCGCCGCCAGCTCATGATTACGCGAGAGATCGGCAATAAAAATACTACTTGCAAGCAGCAGAATCACAGGCATGAATTCACTGACCATGAATGGAATCTTGAGTAGTAGGTACTCAACCATCAGGTCCGCTGTTAATCCGTGGCCGAGATAGCGCGCCTTATCGAAGGCCTCGGCAATGATAAAGATAGCCAGAAAGGCCACGAGAGTGGCGACAACGCGGCTCAGACAACCAAAGAATATCCAGCGAAACAGGACAGGCATCAGAATAATCCGGCGGATGGCATGAACATGACTGCATGGTAGCAGTTTGGCATTTTTCTTGCGATGGATTTAGCCTGGACGCTTTTTAATTTTACGGAGAACAAATTAAAATACGGTTTCCAATTTCCTTACCATATCAATGGCCTTCCGCGAAGCCGTTATTAGTGCGTGCATACCAATCTTGCGGTGATACACTCCGCGGCTTGCATATCCAGCCACAAGCAAACGCATTGCATTTGGAGGTATTGAATGCCCTGGAATAATCAGAATCAGCAGAACAGTCCGTGGGGAAATAAGCCCGGCCAACAACCCCCGGATCTGGACGAGGTGATTCGGCGTTTGCAACAACGCTTCTCCGGTATGTTCGGCGGTGGTGGTAGCGGTAGCGGCGGAATAACGGGGCCAGGGAAGGGCGTCGTGACGGGTGTGTTTATGATTGCACTGCTGTTATGGGCGGCATCGGGCATTTATATGGTGGCGGCAGACGAAGAGGCCGTGGTGTTGCGCTTCGGAAAGTTCGTAACCACCGAAGGGCCAGGATTGAACTGGCATCTACCTTACCCTGTTGAAACGGCGGAGCTGATACCCGTGACTCGCGTAAAACGGCTGGAAGTCGGCTTTCGCTCGCTCCCGGGTTCGCGAATCCGCTATATCCCTCAAGAGGCCCTGATGCTGACCAAGGACGAAAATATCGTGGATGTTTCGTTCATCGTGCAATATAAGATCAAGGACATAGCCAATTACGTCTTCAATGTAGCGCATCCAACTACAGCGGTTCGCGACGCGGCGGAATCCGCCATGCGCGAAGTGATTGGCCGTACCATGGTTGATGCTGTGCTGACGAACAAGAAAGCAGAAGTGGAAGTGGAAGTGGAACAGCTGATTCAATCTATTCTGAACAGCTACAAGGCGGGCATCCTCGTTCTTACTGTGAAGCTTCAGAATGTGCAACCGCCAGCGCGGGTCATCAAGGCGTTCAAGGATGTCGCCAGCGCACGTGAAGACCGGGCGCGGGAAAAGAATATCGCCGAGACCTATGCCAACGACATCCTTCCGAAGGCGAGGGGTGAGGCAGCGAAGGCCGTGCTGAATGCTCAGGCTTACGGAGTAGCGGTAGTGGACCGGGCGAAGGGCCAGTCCCAGCATTTCGTAAGTTTGCTGGAGGCCTACCGCACTGCCCCGAATGTCACGCGCAAGAGGATGTACCTTGAGGCCATGCAGGAGATTCTTTCCAGTGTGGATAAAATTATCATTGATAAGTCCGTGGCAAAGCGGGTATTACCCTATCTGCCGCTGAACAGCATGCGTGGCAAGGTGGAGGTGAAGCAATGAGCACAAAACAGACATTTGGACTGGTTCTGGCTGCCGTTGCCATTCTCGTGCTAAGCATGACCACTTATACGGTAGATCAGCGCCATGAAGCGCTGGTCTTGCAATTCGGCAATCCCAAGCGCGTCATACAAATGGCAGGCCTGCATTTCAAGCTTCCGTGGGAATCAGTCGTGCGCTTTGACCGCCGCCTGCTGGTGCTGGACGCGCCGCCCAATGAGGTGATTACCAAGGACAAGAAAACGATTCTGGTAGATGCGTATACGCGCTGGAAGATCGTGAATCCATTAAAGGTCTATCAGGTGGCGCGCAATGAGAATGGCGTGGCTGCACGTATGGAAGATGTGGTACGCAGTCAGCTCCGTAATGTACTGGGCCGCCACACGCTGGTTCAAATTGTATCCGGTGGCATCCATGCTACGCTTCGGGTCAAATTGATGCGCGAGATCACCGCTCAGACGAATAGCGGTGTTCAGGATCTGGGTATCCGCGTTGTGGACGTGCGTATCAAACGTGCCGACTTGCCTCAGGAAAACAGCAACGCCGTATTTAAACGGATGAGGGCGGAACGCCAGCGTATCGCTACGAAATACCGCTCAGAAGGTGCGGAATCAGCCAAGGAGATTCGTGCCGAAGCGGATAAGGAGCGCAAAATATTGCTGGCCGCAGCGTACAAGACGAGCGAAATCATCCGTGGTAAAGCCGAGGCCAAGATCACCCATATCTATGCACGGGCATATAACAAAGATCCAAAATTCTATGCTTTCACGCGCTCACTGCAGGCCTATCGCGACTCCATCGGCAAGGGAACAAAAATGGTTATCACGCCTGATTCAGAGTTTTTCCAATTTTTTAATCACTCCGGGAAATAAACAGGAACAGAAGTCGGCTGCGCCCCCGAGAAAGGTGTTCCGGAACCACCTGGCATGAATGATTTATGGGCGGCGCTGGGGCTGCTACTGGTACTGGAAGGCGCGGCCTACGCCCTGTTCCCGGGAAAAATGATTGACGTGATGCGGAAGCTCCCTCATGTCCCGCCCGCTGCATTGCGTACCATGGGGATTGTGGCTGTCGCCATCGGCTGGCTATTGGTTTGGCTTGTGCGACACTAGGCTGCATGATTCATGAATCGTCGTATTGTTTGCGCCGGCCCTGGTTCGGGACCGCTTCGGAACGCCGTCCGGGACATGGCCCGACATAGCAGCCTGTCGGACCTATGGGAAGTCTACTGTGCAGCAGGGGCAGGGATGCGGCTCAAAATCACGCTGTTCTGATCTCGCTGTTCCACCTGCTCGCTACGATCTTCATAAGCATTAATTATTGAATGGCTTTGGCTCGCTCTTTACCATGCTCGAGTACCAGCATCGGTTTGGCACGCCCTTCCACGACTTCAGCATTGATGACGCATAGCTTCACATCACCCTGCGACGGAATGTCGTACATCACATCAAGCATGACCGATTCCATAATAGCGCGCAGACCGCGTGCGCCGGTTTTACGCGCAATAGCGTTATCGGCAATCGCCTCCAGCGCATCATCCGTAAAACTCAACTCCGCCCCATCGTATCCCAGCAAGGCTTTGTACTGCTTGACCAGCGCATTCTTGGGCGTGGTCAAAATTTCCAACAATGCATCCTTATCCAGTTGATGCAGCGTCGCTACGATGGGTAAACGACCTACCAGTTCGGGGATCAAACCGTATTGAATCAAGTCTTCCGGCTCGACTTTACTAAGTACCGCGCCAATATCCTTTTCAGCCTCCGCCGCTACCCTAGCGCCAAAACCAATGGACCTCTTTTCGCTACGCGCCTCAATGAGCTTTTCCAGGCCCGAAAAAGCACCACCAAGGATGAACAGAATGTTCGTAGTATCGACCTGTAGGAACTCCTGTTGGGGATGCTTTCGGCCACCTTGCGGCGGTACAGCCGCTACCGTACCCTCAATGAGTTTAAGCAAAGCTTGCTGCACACCCTCACCGGATACATCGCGAGTGATGGAAGGAGAGTCTGATTTGCGTGAAATTTTGTCTACTTCATCAATATAAACGATACCCTGCTGTGCCTTATCTACATCATAGTCGGCAGCCTGCAATAATTTGAGGATAATGTTCTCCACATCCTCGCCGACATAGCCGGCCTCCGTCAGTGTTGTCGCATCAGCCATGGTGAATGGCACTTCAAACAGGCGCGCCAGCGTCTGTGCCAGGAGCGTCTTGCCGCAACCTGTCGGACCCAACAGCAGGACATTGCTCTTGGCAATCTCGACATCCGATTGTTTATTATGCTCAATACGCTTGTAATGATTATACACGGCCACGGAAAGCATGCGCTTGGACTTCTCCTGCCCAATGACATAACCATCCAGGAAATCCTTGATGTCGGCAGGGCGCGGGGCGCCATTCTTCTCCTTGTCGGATCCGGTATCGCCGGAAATTTCCTCTTGAATAATTTCATTACACAGCTCAATACATTCGTCACAGATAAAGACCGTCGGACCAGCAATCAGTTTTTTAACATCGTGCTGGCTCTTGCCACAAAATGAGCAATACAGGGTGGAATCGCCGCCTTTACTCTCAGCCATCCTTACCTCCGGTACGACTGTCCGCCTCGGCATCCACTGTTTCTGGCCGATGCGTTAAAACCTTGTCAATCAGACCGTAATCGCATGCGTCCCCGGCAGTCAAGAAGAAATCGCGTTCCACATCCTCCGAGACCTTCTCGACGGGCTGCCCTGTGTGCCCCGCCAGCATCTCATTGAGTCGTCCCTTGAGTTTGATGATTTCACGCGCATGTATCTCAATGTCTGTAGCCTGCCCCTGAAAACCGCCCAATGGCTGGTGAATCATGATACGGGAATTGGGTAGCGAAAACCGCTTGCCGGGGGCACCTGCTGCCAGCAAATGCGCCCCCATACTGGCTGCCTGCCCCATGCACAACGTGGAAACGTCACAGCGGATGTACTGCATACTATCGTAGATAGCGAGCCCCGCCGTCACCAACCCGCCGGGAGAATTGATATAAAGAAAAATATCCTTATCCGGCGCCTCGGACTCAAGAAACAGCAATTGTGCTGTAATCAGATCAGCCGTATGGTCCTCAATCGGCCCGGCCAGAAAGATGATCCGCTCCTTGAGCAGACGCGAATAGATATCGTAGGAACGTTCTCCCCTCGGAGTCTGCTCGACGACAACAGGTACGAGATTCATGTGGCCTCCCTGGTCTTACCGGTCTCATCGCGAGCGGCATCCTGCTTTCTTCGCCACTCGTCCAGACTTATGCGGACCGGTTCAGTCTCAGTCTGCTCCATGATGCATGCTACACATTTTTTCTCAAGCAGCTTATCGCGTAACTCCACCATCTGCTCCTTCTGACCGCCCATCCATTCTTTGAACGAATCACGCTGATCGTCGGGATATTGTTTCGCCTGCTGGTCCAGTTCAGCCCCCATATCCTCATCGCTCACGACAAGGTCATGGGTTTCGCGTACGGCATTAAGCAACAGCGAGGTTGCCAGCGCCCGTTCCGATCTCTTGTGCAATTCATCCCGCTGCTCCGGCGCATCGAACACATCTGCACTCGCTTCCATGCCCTGTTCGCGCATGGATTTCAGCACGCGCTCACGTGTCCGCTGCATATCTTCCCTGATCATCATCTCCGGGACATGGACTTCATTGGCCGTAAAAAGCGCATGAAGTGCTGACTCACGGTTTGCTTCAAATTGCACCTGCCTAGCCTCTGATATCAGGCGGAGCCGGACATCCTCACGCAAGGCAGCAACATCATCAAAATCCAGCATGCCTGCCAATTCCTCTTCACTGGATGCCTTTGCAGCAGCCCCCACGGACTTGACGCGGACTTCGAAACGGGCCGCCTTCCCAGCCAAAGGCTCGTATCGGTAATCCTCCGGGAAGCTTACATCCAGCACGCGTTCCTCACTCGCCCTGGCACCCTCAAGTTGCGCCTCAAAACCCGGAATAAACTGCTCACTCCCCAGAACCAGCTTTACATCCTCGCCGCGACCCCCTTCGAATACCTCTCCGTCCACGAATCCGACGAAATCAATCGTCAGCTCATCTCCCGTTTCTGCCTCGCGGTCGCATTCAGCTTCGAAACGCACTTTCTCTTCCATCAACCGGTTCAGTGCGGACTGAATATCCGCATCCTCAACTTCCACCCTGGTTTGAGTTACGGATAATTGGGATAGCCCGTTCAACTTCACTTCAGGCCATGTCACCACCTTGAGCATGAACTGAAACCCCGTGGCCGGTTGCACTGCGGGCAACTCCAGTTCAGGTTGAATAGCTGGCGTAAGCCCACTCTTCTCGATCGCCTCGACATAATAATTCCGCACCAGTTCGGAAACCGTATCTTCACGCGCCTTGACACCAAACTGCTTTTCCACCATGCCTTTCGGGGTTTTACCAGGCCGAAAGCCCGGCATTTTAATATTGGACTGTAGTTTGCCAATATGGCTGGCGTATACCCGGTCATATTCCGCTTGCGGCACCTGCACATTCACCTCATGCTCGTCCGCTCCCAGTTTTTTTGTTTCCGTTTGAATCATATTCAAATCTCTCCGTAGGTTATCTCATCCGCATCAAACAAATCGAGCAGGCCATCCGCTCACCTGAACTCACCCAAAAGGTAAGGACTGCAAGCCTGAATCAATCATCATGGCGATTCGCAAATCATTCAGGCTGATTCCCCCAGACATGGTGCGAGAGGGGGGAGTCGAACCCCCACACCATAAGGTACAGGAACCTAAATCCTGCGCGTCTACCAGTTCCGCCACCCTCGCATGGCAAGCCATATCCATGAAACGTAACGGCTGTACCCGAAGTTGTCATCGTCTGGCTCGCATTATTCATAAATATTCCGGTCTCCTGCCCATTTCTTTGCCATAAACAATGCCGATTTCTATAAAAAAGGGAGCAAGGCATCGGCCTTGCTCCCTTCACAATGGTGGGTCGTCACGGGATCGAACCGTGGGCCCGCGGATTAAGAGTCCGCTGCTCTGCCAGCTGAGCTAACGACCCGAATCGCGGGCATGCTACGCACGGCATGCTTCGTTGCAAGTGGTAGCCTTTTCCAATATGAAATGAGGCTAAAAAGCTAAAGGGTCTGTCCAACATAGCCCATCTTTGTCAGCTTAAGCCAAAAAACAGTTAAAATACGAGGCGTTAA
>CAZUWV010000056.1:0-10345 GCA_964624255.1 uncultured Zetaproteobacteria bacterium | reverse complement strand
TGACGGAAATGTCCGCTGAAGATCATGAGGTGCAACAGCTTGTTGCTGCGATGTTCGACCGGATAAAACTGGAATTTATTCGTATTCTGGACAGAGCACAGAAAGCCGGAGACATTTCTCACCATCAAGACGTCGAAGAACTGGCGCGTATGCTCGTCGCCGGTATATATGGCTTGCGTCTATATAGTAAAATAGATCAAAATCGGGAAAACTTACGTAGCATCGCTCATAATTTCTTAAGGGTTTTAAGCGCATAGGGTCTCACACAGCCTATGCGTGGTTAATCCAGTTGTCTGGCATGAGATACCTCCACGTGCTTCTTTTTAGATCACCCACACGCAGCCAGATCATTGGTCTGGCATCCGCCTTCAAAAAAGGTGTTGATCAGGTCGTACAGGGTGATCGTACAATCCAGATTGAACAGATCGCGGTGACAAAGATGGGCTAGACGATTCTGGCTGGACTAATCCACCCCCTCAGCTACAGGGCGCCAGAAACGAACCATGGCATCCGTCGGTTCGACAGGCGGCAAGTGGCCATGCCAATCATGAATCAGGCCTGCATCACGCGCCACATTGAGTAGCCTGAAACCGGCTTCTCCACTTTGGCTGGTGCCGATAGCATCGCCCGCACCGCGCAACCGCAAATCAAGCTCCGCCAGCTCCAGACCATCGTGATGGGCTGCCACATGCCCCAGGCGCGCCCGCTGAGCCTCCGACGCATCCTTTGATGGTAGTAATACACAATAACTCTGCATATCGCTGCGCCCCACCCTGCCCCGCAACTGATGCAATTGCGCCAGTCCATAATGTTCCGCCTGCTCAATCACAATCAGACGTGCCCTGGACACATTCACGCCGACTTCAACCACCGTGGTGGAAACCAGCAGACGACAATCGCCCTTTGCAAAGGCACCCAGAACCGCGTCTTTTTCCTTTAACTTCATGCAACCGTGCAATCCCCGCACACCAGCCTCCGGGAATCGTTGTTGAAGCGCCTCCACACGCTGGCCCACGGAAGCACCGCTCTCATCCTCATCAATACGCGGTACAATCCAGTAAATGTATCCTCCCTCGTCCAGCATACGGCTCATACCATCGGCCAACTTGCCGCGTCCGGTAATCACCCGCGTTTCCACTGGTCTACGCCCCGGCGGCATGCCGCGCATCAAACTTAAATCCATATCGCCATACAGCGCCAGTGCCAGCGAGCGCGGGATAGGTGTAGCCGTCATGGCCAACAAGTGGACGGCATCCCCGCGCTCTGTCAAGGCCCAGCGCTGGCGTACACCAAACCGGTGCTGCTCATCCACCACGGCCAGTCCCAGCCTGTGATAGCGGACACCTTCCGAAATCAAGGCATGCGTACCAACCAGCATATTCATACTCCCGTCGGCCATACCTCCAAGAATCCTTCCTCGTTCCTTCGTGCGCAACCCTCCTGTCAGGAGTTCTACCTTTCCACCCAACGGCGAAAAGAGTTCGTTCAGCGTTTCAGCATGCTGCCGCGCCAACACACTGGTCGGTGCCATCAGTGCAGCCTGGAAGCCATGCCTGGCCGCCATCAACATCGAGAGAGCGGCAATCCACGTCTTGCCCGATCCCACATCACCCTGAAGTAGCCGATGCATGCGCAAGCCACTGGACAGATCTCTCTGGATTTCCTTCCATACACTGGCCTGCGCTTTGGTTAACGGATAAGGGAGCGAAGCAAGAAAGGTCTCTATGCTATCGGTTTCCAGCCATTTCGGGGCAGCAACCTGTGCTTTCTGACGCATACCACGCATCAGGTGAAGATAGGTCAGCAGCTCTTCCAGGCGCAGACGCTCCATGGCCTGACGCATAGGATGTGTATCGGGATTTTCTGCATTCGGGGCATGTACCAATCGTAAAGACCGGGCGAGCGACGGGTATTGCTTCAAGACAGCATCAAATGAACTCATAGCTGTGCATGGAAATAACGGCAGTATCCGCTGGATCATGCTTGCGACACGCATACCCGCAAACCCCGCAACAGAGGCATAAACGGGCTTCCAGCCACCGTTAAACGCTTCTAGCGGCACCCATTCGGGATGCATCATCCGACAGGAGCTCTGCCGCCATTCCGGTTTCCCGCGTACACTGATCCCGCGTCCGGAACTGAGCCGCGCATCGCGCAACAGATAGGAAGAATGGAAAAAACACAATTGAACTCGCGCGCCGCTATCATCGCCCAAAATAATGGTAACCTGCCGCCTTTTACCCATACCGACAGCTTCAACCTTTAGTACCTTCCCGCTGGTGCGCGCTGTTATACCTTCCCGCAAATCGCGGATAGGAACGCTAACCCTGTCATCAATGTAAGCCTTTGGGAGCAGAAACAACAAATCGCCCACGCAATGTATCCCCGCGCCAGCCAGCCGCTTACCGAGGGCCAGTCCGATACCTGGAACCACGGTTATATTCTGTAACAATGTTTGGTACATCCTGCAAGCTTGGCAAAGTTGCATGTTACTCACAATGGCACAAATGCAAAAAGCCATCGCATACCCGGTAGAAGCCGTACAGCAGCACATGCCGAAGCGCGCAGCAAAGGGAATCCTCACCGGACAAAAAAAGGGGCTACGAAACTTCCGTAACCCCTCTATTTTCACTGCTTTATTTGGCGGAGCGGACGGGATTTGAACCCGCGACCTCCGGCGTGACAGGCCGGCATTCTAACCAGCTGAACTACCGCTCCAGAAATACAGATGATAAGTAAGCGAACTGGTGGGCGAAACAGGGATCGAACCTGTGACCTACGGCGTGTAAAGCCGTTGCTCTCCCAGCTGAGCTATTCGCCCACTTTCGATACGCCTAAGGCCGAAAACCCGACCCCAACCATAACAGCAGGTAAATCAACATTCACCCGAACTGAAAATTACTTAACAGCATCCTTCAAAGCCTTACCAGCTTTGAATTTCGGTGCCCGTGATGCGCCCACCTGAATCGCCTCACCGGTGCGCGGGTTGCGTGCCGTGCGCGCTGCTCGGTCAACTACGGAAAAAGTCCCGAAGCCAACCAGGCTGACCGCATCGCCGCTCTTTAATGCATCAGTAACACCGCACAGCACAGCCTCCACAGCATCTGATGCCAAACTCTTGCTCAATCCTGCGGCATCCGCCACATGCCCTATCAAATCTGCCTTGTTCAATGTTTCCTCCCGAAACAATTATGGGTCCGGTAATTATAAGGCCTCTACCCCATATACTGTCAATATTTTTTTTTTGTTTTTCCAGCCAGACTAGTGCGTCCTGGACGCGCCCTTATCCATATAAATATCCTTGATAATCATAGGGACGTAACTCCCCACGGTACGCAAACCATCCGGAAGCTGCACCAATGCACGCCCCAAAACCTCGTCCATATGCGCAACAGTACAGATATCAAGCCCCTTTACAATATCTTCGGAAATTTCCCGGAGATCCTTCTCATTCTCCTCCGGAATAATCACTTCCGTTAATCCGCCCCGATGCGCCGCCAACAATTTTTCCTTGAGCCCACCGATAGGAAGCGCCTTCCCCCTGAGCGTGATCTCACCAGTCATACAAACCTGCCGCTTTACCGGAATCCCGGTCAACGCGCTCACCAGCGAAGTGGCCATGGCTAACCCTGCAGAAGGTCCATCCTTGGGTATGGCTCCCTCCGGAACATGCACATGAATATCCACTTTCTGGTGAAAATCCGGCTTCAGCCCCAGTTGTACCGCGCGCGAACGCACATAGGTAAGCGCAGCATGGACGGATTCCTGCATAACATCACCCAGCTGCCCGGTCACCGTCAGCTTCCCCTTGCCGGGCATCAACGCCGTTTCAATCTGTAACAGCTCGCCACCCACCTCGGTCCATGCCAGCCCCGTCACAACACCAACCTGATCTTCATCCTCAGCCATACCGAACCGGTACTGCTGAACCCCGAGATAATGCTCAAGGTCCTTGACTTTAACCTCAATACTTCTGCCTGTATCATCCGTAGACTGAACCAGCTCGCGCGCCGCCTTGCGGCACAATTTTGCCAGCATACGCTCAATATTTCGCACACCTGCTTCGCGCGTGTAATAGCGAATAATGTCGCGCAGGGCATCTTCGTCCAGCATCAATTGACGCTTCTTCAAGCCATGGTCCTTCAGCATTCTCGGCAACAGGTAATTACGGGCGATGCGAATTTTCTCATCCTCGGTATACCCGGGAATGCGGATAATTTCCATACGATCCAGCAATGCTGAAGGAATATTAAGACTATTCGCCGTAGTAATAAACATGACTTCAGACAAATCGTAATCCAGTTCCAGATAGTGATCATTAAAGGTATGATTCTGCTCAGGGTCCAGAACCTCCAGCAATGCTGATGAAGGGTCACCACGAAAATCCGCCCCCAGCTTGTCAATCTCGTCCAGCAAAATAAGCGGGTTTTTCGTTCCCGCCCGCTTCATGGACTGGATAATTTTTCCGGGAAGCGAGCCAATGTAGGTGCGCCGATGCCCGCGAATTTCAGCCTCGTCGCGCACGCCGCCGAGACTCATGCGAACAAATTTCCGGTGTGTGGCCCGCGCAATAGATTTTCCGAGCGACGTTTTTCCCACTCCCGGTGGCCCGACAAAGCACAGAATCGGCCCTTTCATTTTACGTACCAGCTGCAAAACGGCGAGATGTTCGAGAATCCGCTCCTTAACCTTCTTTAAACCATAGTGGTCTTCATCCAACACCTGTTCGGCGGCATTCAGGTCGCGGCGAATACGGGTGCGTTTGTTCCACGGGATGTCTACCAGCCAATCAAGGTAATTACGCACAACAGTCGCTTCAGCACTCATCGGAGGCATCATTTTGAGTTTCTTCAACTCGGAGACGGCCTTGGCCTCAGCCTCCTTGCTTAAGCCTGTCGACTTGATTTTTATCGCCAGTTCCTCAATGTCACTTTGGTCATCCTCGTCCCCAAGCTCTTTCTGGATGGCCTTCATTTGCTCGCTGAGATAATACTCGCGCTGGGACTTCTCCATCTGCCGCTTTACCCGGCCGCGGATACGTTTTTCCACCTGCAGTATTTCCATTTCATCTTCCATAAAGGCAAACAGCCGCTCCAACCTTGCTGCCACAGATGATATTTCCAAAAGGGTCTGTTTGTCTTCCAGCTTTAGACTCAGGTGCGCCGCAATGGTATCAGCCAGTTTGCCGGCATCCTCCAGCCCCGCAAGCGACATCATGACTTCGGGCGGCATCTTCCGATTCAGTTTCACATAGTTCTCAAACTGTTGCAATAGACTCTTGACCAGCGCTTCCTGTTCGCGTTCATTATCTTCGGGTTCTTCGAGGATATGATAGCCAGCACGCAAACAATCTCCATTGATGTCCAACCGGGTAATCTCCATCCGTGGACCACCTTCAACCAACACCTTGATCGTTCCATCGGGAAGTTTGAGTAACTGAAAGACATTACCCACCACACCGATACGGTATAACCCAGCTTCATGAGGCTCGTCTTCCGAAGCGTTTTTTTGTGCCAGAAGCAGGATCTGTTTACCACTGCGCATCACCTCTTCAAGTGCATGCACAGATTTCTCACGCCCAACGAACAGGGGTACAATCATGTGCGGAAATACCACAATATCGCGCAGGGGAAGGACGGGAAGAAAACCCTCTCCCTGTATTTCCACCCCGCTCTCCTTGGTCAATTCAGCCATCAGCAACATCTCCTTGCACTATCCATACTTTTCCGCTCGTCGGGCGAGTCGCTATTTTCATTAAATCCTTCTGCGCAATCATTACTGCGATTGATGAACGGCCCAGGCTGCAAAATACTGCAACCCACTGGCATTTCGGGTCAGCAAAGGAGAAATTCTTCAAGGGTCAGCAGCCCAACCGAAAAACAAAGGAACCACCTCTTCGTGAGCAATGCTACAGCAACCATAGCTCGCAAGTCTATGCAGAAGGTGGATACTTGCATGTACGGGCAAGGGTCTGGCAACCCCCACCGAGCCGACTTCAGTGACGGAGCCTCTTGACAGGCCCGGTCCATCTTCGCTCCGCATGCGACAACGGCTGACCCTTAACCCCTGAGGATTTGTCCAGCTTCGCTGATGATGAAATCATGGAATGCCTGAGCTACGGCTGAAAAGCGTTTATCCTTGCGGTACACGATGCGCCAGTGACGCATAATAGGGAAATCCTCTGCATCCAGAACCTCCAGACGTTTTAGCGCCAACTCCATTTCCAATGTATGCAGAGATACAACGCCCAGACCGAGTCCTGCCTGCACAGCTTGCTTAATGGCCTCGGAAGAACTCATTTCCATGCCCCCAGGGTGCTCGATATTGTGCCGTGCGAGGAACCGTTCGACGGCAGCACGGGTACCTGAACCACGCTCGCGCACAATAAACGAGTGTTCGGCCAGCTCAACCAGTGAAATATGGTTACGCCCGGATAACAAATGTCCGGGCGGCGCAATAACAACCAGAGGATTTTCCATAAACACTTCGTAATTAACCAACATATCTGCCGGTGGCTTACCCATAATGACGATATCGGTACTGTTGTCTTCCAGCGCTCTCAGAAGGCCATCGCGGTTTACCACATCAAGGCTGACCTGCACATCGGGAAACCGCCCACAAAATGTCGCAAGCAACCTGGGAGCAAAATAATTGGCCGTGGATGCCATCGTTAAATGCAAACGACCGCGTTTGATACCCCTCAGCTCATCCAGCACCCGACCAGCCTCCTCCAGCTGCTGGTGAATGTTATGACTATATCGCAGAAGTTCCCGGCCAGCTTCGGTTAGATGCGTTTGTTTACCGCTTCGCTCGAACAGGGCCAAACCCGCCTGCCCCTCCAGTTGTTTGATCTGCATGGAGACGGCGGGCTGGGTGAGGAACAGCACCTTGGCAGCCTGGGTATAATTCTTCTCCCTGGCGACAGCCTCAAAGATTCGTAACTGTTTCAGCGTCAGGTGCATGCCTATAACCTCATAAGATAAATTTATAGAAGTAATCATAACCTCTTATTATACATGATGGAAGGATAAGGTCAGTATCCCCGCTATCGCGACAGAGGCACATACCTCTATCATCGTGCAGGAAACCCTCGGCGGGTTACCTAAAACTATCTGAAAGGGGAAAAGAACATGGCATTAGACCAATCCAATCGCTATTCCGACCTGAGCCTCAAGGAAGAAGACCTGATCGCGGGCGGCAGGCATCTGCTATCGGCTTACCGCCTGCTGCCACAGCCGGGCCTCGGTTTTCTGGCAACCGCTGCTCACGTAGCAGCCGAATCTTCCACAGGCACCAATGTGGAAGTTTCCACTACCGATGATTTCACCCGCGGTGTTGACGCGCTGGTGTATGAGATTGATGAGAACGCCTTTGGTAACCGGGGTGGCCTGATCAAGATTGCCTATCCGATTGAACTATTCGACCGTAACCTGATGGACGGAAAACACGGTATTGCTCACATGACCTCGATGATCGTAGGTAACAATCAGGGTATGGGCGACATCATTGGCCTGCGCCTGTTGGACTTTATGGTACCGGAATGCATGGTACGCAACTTCGATGGTCCGGCCACCAACATTTCAAACATGTGGAAAACACTGGGCCGCCCGGAAGTGGACGGTGGCTATATCGCCGGCACCATCATCAAACCAAAACTAGGCCTGCGCCCAGCGCCGTTTTCCAAGGCATGCTACGACTTTTGGCTGGGTGGAACCTTCATCAAGAACGATGAGCCTCAGGCCAACCAGCCGTTTTGCCCAACCAGGGAAGTGATGCCACTGGTAGCACAAGCCATGGATCGCGCGCAGCAGGAAACGGGTGAAGTGAAGTTCTTCTCCGCCAATATCACAGCTGACGACCCGGAAGAGATGAAAGTGCGCGGTAATTTTATTCTTGAAACATTTGCCAAGTATAACAGTGAAACACATCTGGCATTTCTGGTTGATGGCTTCGTGGCTGGCCCGGTGGGTATTACGACCTCGCGCCGAAACTTCCCGGATACTTTCCTGCATTATCATCGTGCCGGGCACGGCATGGCGACCTCCGAGGTCAACCCACGCGGTTATACAATGCTGGCGCACATGAAAATGGCTCGCCTGATGGGTGCTTCCGGCATCCACACGGGCACCATGGGCTACGGCAAAATGGAAGGCGGTGCGGACGACCGCGTGCTGGCCTATATGCTGGAGCGCGATGAATGCATGGGCACTTATTTCAACCAGAAGTGGTACGGCATGAAAGCGACCACGCCAATCATTTCCGGCGGCATGAACGCGCTTCGGCTGGTCGGCTTCTTTGAGAATCTGGGCCACGCCAATGTGATCAATACCTGCGGCGGCGGTGCCTTCGGCCATATCGACAGCCCGGCTGCTGGCGGCAGGTCGCTGGATCAGGCTTATCAGTGCTGGACCGAAGGCGCGGACCCGGTTGAGTTCGCCAAGACCCACAAGGAATTCGCACGCGCATTCGAGTCCTTCCCGCAGGATGCCGATAAAATTTACCCCGGCTGGCGCGATGCTCTGGGCGTTCACGCTTAAGCCAGTATCACGGCAACAAAACAAGGCGCCTCCACCTCGGTGGGGGCGCTTTTTCACGAAGCATGGATTTGCGCGCCCATTCATGGGCGTTCTGATAACTTCTTGAGAAGTCATCATGGGTAGCGAGAATTTCTTTATAGCTGCACGGATCCTTCATGTTATCGGCGTAGTCCTGTGGATCGGCGGGGTGGCATTTATTACGACGGCCCTGCTTCCTACACTACGCGGAATGCCGGATGCGGCAAAGAGCATGGCGTTGTTTATCGCCGTTGAGGAACGATTCAGGGTTCAAGCCAAATTCGTGGTCCTTGTCACGGGACTGTCCGGCATGTTCATGCTCACATGGATGCATGCGTGGGGCTGGTACCTGAATCCGCTGGTATTCTGGTGGGTGTATTTGATGACGTTCGTCTGGCTTGTGTTTACGCTCGTCATTTTTGTGCTTGAGCCGCTTTTCCTCAGCCGCAGGTTTCATGATCTGGCCAGACGCAATCCGGGGGAGGCTTTCAGGCGGATTCATCGGTTGCTATGGATTCTTTTGACCCTGAGCCTGATTGCTATTCTTGGCGCGGTCGCAGGTGTTCAGGGTTAGTCTTCGATGATGAAAGTGCCCCATAGATAAAAGGCTGATTTCGGCCATAAGACGACGTTCAACCCCATAAACAGTATTCCCTCGGAAGTTTGCACTCGGCTTCTTCAAACGCCCATAAGTTAAGGCCCATGGTTGATCCGTAGCCCTGTTGTTGCGTGTTCCCCCGGCATCCAGTTGCAGCCCGCCATCGAACGCGAACGCTTCGCAGGCTTGGTGGGCTTCGCCCTCAAGCAGGCTGGCTGTCAGCATCAACTGCTCAGTGATTCCGGCATGGAACTATTGCGGCAAAGCTCACGCGGCCTGCCGCGTCATGCCGGGCGCATCCTCACAACGGTCATGCGCATGGCCGTGCCCAGGGGGTTGAACCATCTGCCTGACGACCTGACCCAACAGGCCATCGAGGCACTGCGATGAATGATGCGCCTCCACCCTTGTTTACAGAGCCGATCTCTGACGAAACGGCGTATGTGCTGGCCGATATGCTAAACCATCTCGCATCAACCACGGAATCGCCAATTTATCCCATGCTGGCTCAGGAAATGGAACATACTGATTCAGTGTGGGATAAATCCTCTTATCTCACCTCAAACAGGGCGGCACAAAACTTCTGGAATGGAGCAGGACGTAACACTTGTGATATTCATAATTCCCCTTTTGTTGTACGTCAGCTTCAAGATTAGATTATTAAAATAATTCTTCCAGTAGGTGTTATTTATTCTAAGCCGATGCATAGCATCATCGGATATTGGACTAGGATTATGCTTCATCTTTGTGATTAGCATGCGTTTCTTATAGTCAATCGCAGATTTCATAGCATCTGCATCCGGCGCGACAGAATCTTCAATATTTTCTTCAATAAGATTTATCTGGCACAAGTTTAATAGGTCTTCATTTTCATCCATTATCCGGTCTCCTTTATCATTGATGGCTCCTCACCTGTGTGTTCTTCAATTATTTCAGATAGCTCTACACCTGCATCAAAGGGAATCTTCCACGCATCCATCCACCGTGTTATGTCCTCCATGAGTGTTCTTTGCTTTGACTCTTGACCACACTGCTGTGCATTATACACCAGCTCATAAACGGGTTTTAATTCAGCGGTTTTCTCTGTTTCATATGCTATGATTTCCTCGTCTTGTCTGGCAATTCGCTCGCGTTCAATGGCGGTTCATCCGGCAAATGCATCCTTTCGGGTTTTATGCATTGAGAGAATTTT
>CAZUWV010000055.1:0-10358 GCA_964624255.1 uncultured Zetaproteobacteria bacterium | reverse complement strand
TCGATTGGCCAAAAAATGAACGAAAGACGCATGAAAATGCGTTCTTTCGCGCCTGACAAGATCAGATAAAGGTCTATGCTACAGGGTTTTGCGAATCGGAATGACTTTTGCTCCTGATCGGAGAGCATCGAGATAATTGGCCCACTGCTGCTTCATCTTCCTGCGTCCCGGCAAATGGCGGGCATGGTTATAGGCACATTAGCATAAATTAGCCGTGATGCTTCGGGCTGATGGAAAAACATATCTGTCACCGCCGGTCAGCGGCTCCACCTCCCTGAGAATTTCAACGACTTGGCAAGATAACGGAACAATGTGCATTTCCTGCATTTTCATTCTATGAGCAGGTATGCGCCACTCTGCTTTCTCAAAGTCTATTTCGTTCCATTCTGCCCGGCGCAATTCTCCAGGCCGGGTGAACACGTATGGCGTCATTCGTAGCGCGCATTTCACGACAAGCGTGCCCTCAAAGGCATCAATAGCCCGCAAAAGCTCGCGTGCAATCGCCTCAAAAGTGGCGGCATGAGATTTTGCAATAGCTCGCCATTTTTCCTTCTGTTTGTGCTGCGATGGATTAACATTCTTCTCCAGTTGCTTCTTCGCAACTTCGCGTCTACCTCGAGCCTCTTTCAATGAAACTCGCGAGTACACACCGATTGCAAGTGTCTTTTGCTTACCGCAAAAGCGGTAGTTCATGCGCCAGTATTTGCCCGTTGGCGTAACCTGCAAATACAGGCCGCCACCATCTGAAAGGTGCAATTGTCTTTTACCATCCGGCAGCTTGGCTGATTTAACTTTGATGTCTGACAGGGACATATATGCCTCCCGACTGTTGGTACTTTTTTCTATTCCAACAATTCAGCGTAACAGATACCAACAATTTGTTGGTATCTTATTGGACGTAATGAAATATCATGAGACAGAGTAAGAAAGAAAAAACCAGCAACCGCAAGGATTACTGGCTTATATTGGACATACTTGGATGTATATTTGGTGCCGAAGACTGGAGTCGAACCAGCACGAGCGTTAGCTCACCACCCCCTCAAGATGGCGTGTCTACCAATTCCACCACTTCGGCTATATTGTGCATTCTCCCTAGTTTGCGCCCGGCAAAGCGTTACCCTTCTTTTTGATTCCTTTCTTTAATCTGGAGGGATCGAACACGTCCTTACTACCCGCATTCGGTAAAGCAACCTGCTTCACCGGAGCCGAGTGGAGGGCTGCTTTTTCCACCACGGAACCCGCTTGCTGCTGTGAAAAGAAAGCGAGTGTCAGGCTGGTCACCATAAATGCCGCCGCCAAGCCACCTGTTAGCTTGCCCAGAAAGGATCCTGAACCACGGCTTCCAAACAGCGTCTGTGCGCCGCCGCCGCCAAAGGAGACGCCCATATCTGCACCCTGTCCGCGCTGGATCAGCACTACGCCGATCAAGGCCAGTGCGACCAGAATGTGTACGCTGATAACCAGAGTAGTCATGTCCTATTCTCCCGCCGCGACACTGGCGGCTGCTTGAATGATTTTATTGAATGATTCGGCCTGCAGGCTCGCGCCACCAACCAGCGCACCCTCAACGCCCGGACACGCCATTAGGGACGCTGCATTTTCCGGCTTAACGCTACCGCCGTAAAGTACGCGGCAATCGTGCCCCATGCGGGCCAGTTCACCGTGAATAAAGGCGTGCGTGGTGGTCACTTGTTCCGGCGTGGCAGTCAACCCTGTACCAATAGCCCACACTGGTTCATAGGCGACGGTTAATGGCACATCGACGGATGCTGCTTCCAGTACGGATAGCTGTTCGGCGAGGACGCTGTTCGTCTTACTATTTTCGCGCTCCTGCAAATGTTCACCAATGCACAGGATGGGTTCCAGGCCCGCATTCCAGGCTGCATCGAGTTTTGCATGAACCATATTGTTGGATTCACCGATAATATCGCGGCGTTCGGAATGCCCGAGGATAACGTAATGGCAGCCTACATCGCGCAACATCATGGCGCTGATACTGCCGGTAAAGGCACCGCTCTTTTCGAAGTACACGCTTTGCGCTCCCAGACGCACGTCCTTCTGGCGCAGAGGCTCTGCCATGCAATACAATAATGTGAATGGTGGCATCAATGCCACTTCCATATGATCCGGAGCAGGATTATCATTCAGCGCATCAGTAAACTGCCCGACATCTTCAAGCAGGCCATTCATTTTCCAGTTTCCCGCAATCAAATGGCGCTTGCGGCTGGCAAATTTTACGGCTGGTCCCACGGCTATCTCCTCCTGCACGCAGAAAATTCTCTTTCTAAGGTTGAAAAGGTTGGGAATTGTAGAAAATCACACGGACAAAGCAAGAAAGAATTGTTGCCACCCGAAATTGTTTTCCGCAAGTGGCGAAAAGCCGTGCAAAATCTGTCCGTTCATCAATAACTCCTGTAGGGTCCATATATGCGTCGTATAACAGTAAGGAAATCTCTGGGACAACATTTTCTTGTTAGCCAGATGGCGATTCGTAATATTGTGGAAGCCATTCCACGGGGTAAGCGCGTACTGGAGATAGGCCCCGGGGGTGGAGCTATTACGGAGCCGCTGCTGCAACGTTCAGAGGAACTGGTGGTGATCGAAAAGGATGATCGCTTTGCCAATCTATGGCGTGAACGGGCAAAAGATGAGCCTGCGCTGACCTGTGTGCATGCGGATATACTCGTCGCGCTGGATGCGCGGGTTCGCGGGCATCAGCCTCAATGGATTGCCGGAAATTTACCTTACAATATTAGTGGCCCGCTTTCGGCCGCGCTGTTCGCACATCGTCTCCCTGGTGGTATGGTATTGATGTATCAGCGGGAGGTAGGTAATCGTATCACGGCAGACCCCGGCAGCAAAACTTACGGCGGTCTGAGCGTTCTGGCGCGGCATTTTTACGATGTAAGGCGCCTTTTGACATTACCTCCGGGCGCATTCTTACCACCACCGAAAGTACATTCAGTGGTGTTGCTATTGACGCCCCATGGGCGAAGACCCACCTGTATGTATGTAGAACTGCAACAGACGGTGCGGAGAGGCTTTGCCCACCGTCGTAAAACGATTGCCAACAACTTTAGGGATGCCTTGGACACAGAGGATTGGCGAGGCCTTGGTATTGACCCCAAAACCAGGCCAGAACAACTGAATTATGGTGCGTGGGCAAGGCTGGCATGCTTGTTGTCAGGTAGATTCCAAAATTCGGCATAACCGAAACCGAACCGTCAGCCGCCTAGATCGCGGGTCGCAGCCTCAATATCGGTTTTAAGGCGCTGCAGCAATTCGTGGCGGCGCGTATTCGCCACTTCCTCCGGCGTGATATAGGGTAAAAAGCGCACGCGTACGAGACCTGGGTGCTTGATAAATCCGTATTTTGGCCAGCAGACTCCAGCATTGTGTGCGATCGACAAAATACCCACCCCGGCCTGTCTGGCCAGCATAATACCGCTGGCTTGGTAATCCCCGACTTGCCCCGGCCTGGCCCGTGTCCCCTCCGGAAAGATGACCACCCAACGTTCCTCTCGAAGAAAGTGCTTCCCCTGCGCCAACACCTGTTTTAACGCTTCACGAGGGTTGCTTCTCCGAATAGCGATTTCATTAAGGGCCCATAGCGCCCAGCCGAATACCGGGATATAAAACAGCTCGCGTTTCAATACCCAGGCGAACGGCGGCACCAGGATCGGCATGGCAATGGTTTCGAATGCGGACTGGTGCTTGGCCAATACGACACAAGGGGTGCCCGGAAGGTGCTCCCAGCCTTCAACCTGAAGCTGGACACCACAAATGATACGGAGAAGCCCGACCGTGGACGCACTCCACGCCTTACCCCAAAACCACGCCGCTGCGAAGCCGAAAGGACGGCTCACGATGAGCAGCGTGGAAAACAGGGCCGTAATGATGGAAAAGCACAGGTTAAACAGTGCCGAACGCAGGATCAGAATGGTGCCTCCTTGAGTAAGGTATCCACTGCCTCGGCCAGCGTGCGGAAGCTCTGGATATCGGGCATGAGCTGGCGCAACTCTTTTAGTATACCCGCAGTATCGCCATGGCCGGTTTGCACCAACACAGGGGTGATGTTTGCGGCTAGTGCCGCCTGCGCATCACGCACGGAATCACCAATAAACACGACATGCGCCGTCTCTCTGCCCAGGCCAAGGCGAGCCAGCGTTTTATACAACAATCCAGGCCTGGGTTTGCGGCAAACACAATGATCTTCCGGCGCGTGTGGACAATAGGCTACATGCGCAATTTTACCGCCCGTACCCTCAATTTCCAGCATCATCCTGGCGTGTATAGCCTGAAATGTTTCCTGATCCAGCATGCCCCGACCCAGCGCCGACTGGTTACTAACAATCGCGACCGGAATACCCGCCGAGCTTAGTCTTGCTATGGCGTCAAGGCTGCCTGGAATCGGCCGCCACTGCTGTGGCGACAGGATATAATTCGGCGAGTCAAAATTGATGACGCCATCGCGATCCAGGAATACAGCTCTGAGCGCCGACTTCATGATGGGTTGAAATAAAGTTGCATGGTTCGTGAACACTACCGCTCTCGGGCTTTCTTCGCACGAACCTCAATGTACGCGACAATAGCCCTACTTGGAAAAGGTTTGCATCGCAAAAATTGCGGCCTATCGTTGCCTCTGACCAATCGTTACGCGAGAGGGGTTTTTAACGGTCTGTCCGTAAACAAAAAGGAGAAACATCATGGCTTTTGAGTTACCTGTATTACCCTATGGCAAGGACGCTCTGGCACCAACGATTTCCGCCGAGACACTGGAGTACCATCACGACAAGCATCATGCCGCATACGTCGCCAACCTGAATAAATTAATTGACGGTACGGAATATGCCGACAAAACCCTGGAAGAAATTATAACCTCCGCGCCAGACGGCGGGGTCTTTAACAACGCCGCTCAGGTCTGGAACCATACCTTTTATTTCAACGGCCTGAGTCCGAATGGAGGCGGTGAGCCGAATGGTGTGCTGGCAGATGCTATTGCGGATACATTTGGCTCATTTGATGATTTCCGGACTCGCATGACGGCTTCTGCTATCGGTAATTTTGGCTCGGGCTGGACATGGCTGGTAAAGAATACGGATGGTGGGCTGGAGATCGTCAATACGGGTAACGCAGGCAACCCATTGACCGATGGCAACACGCCACTATTGGCGATCGATGTCTGGGAGCATGCCTACTACATTGATTACCGCAATGCGCGCCCGAAATATCTGGAATCTATCTGGGGCATTATCAATTGGAATACCGTGGCCGCCCAGCTTTGACTTTCGCTTTTTACGGCACCCGTGACAGGCGCTGAACCCAGGATTAAGGGGCTGCGGCTGCGCCGCATGCCAACGTCAGTCCCTGGCCTGCTTGTCATGGCGGACACGACGCGGCAATCTTCCTCAGTATGCCGATATGTTACGGGGTTATTTCGTCGTGCTCGCCAGCCTGGATTATTCATGAATCGCCGCGATAATCACGCAGGATCTTTGTTCGCTGGTGGATTCTTGCGAAGAAGGGCGTAACCGCGTTTGCGGATGCCCGCGCAAGGATCCGTTGCAAGCGAAGGACTAAGTGAGAACGTGGCAGCATTTATGAATAGTTCAGGCCAGGGGCCTGTCGGACTTATGGGGGACTTCATTGATGGGTACGCAAGCCAAATGGAAACCGGGCAAAAAGGATGCTGTCTTTCTGGCCGTAGTCGCGGGTGTGATCATATTGCTTGTGCTAGGCGGCGGCAAACGTACCACCAAACCAACGCCTAATGATGCAGTGCATACGCATGCCCTGACGCGCCAGGCCTGCATGAAATGCCACGGGCCGAAGGGCATCCGTCCACGGCCTGCTATCAACCATGCCAAAGGCGATCAGTGCTTTTTGTGCCACACGGAGCCCAAAGACTGGGTAGGGATAAAACAGCAATGAAAACGATTGGTATCAGTATCAAGCCGGGACAGGAACGAGCGCGGAAACTGGGTGCCGAATTGTGCGACTGGCTCAAACGGCGTGGTAAATCCGTCTTGCCTGGTGAAGGATTAGCCCATATCTGCAATGAGGTTTGCGTATCGCTGGACGAGATGGTAAAGCGTGTCGATCTAATGGTGATATTGGGTGGAGATGGCACGCTTTTGCATGTGAGCCGACGTTTCGTTGGAACGGACATCCCCATTCTGGGCATCAATCTGGGACATTTGGGTTTTCTTACCGGCGCATCGGCGGATGCCATGTTCAGTGCAGTAGATACGGTTTTGAATGGCGGCGGTCACATCGCTCGTTATTTTAGTCTGCATGCCGAAGGTTGGCGCGATGGTGTACCGTTGGGCGGAGGGGTTGCCCTAAATGACGTAGTGCTGCAACGCAACCGACACCCGCGCATGATCGAATATGAAATGAAGGTGGGAGGGGAGTTTGTGTTCCGCGTTCGCGCTGATGGTCTGGTGCTGGCAACACCGGCAGGCTCCACCGCCTATGCACTGTCCGCGGGCAGTGCCATTGTACATCCGGCCCTGAATGCCATTTCTGTGGCACCCGTTTGCCCACACACGCTTTCGAACCGCCCTATCGTCGTACCGGCTGAGAACCTCATTGAGCTGAAGCTTACAGAAGTGCCCGCGCCTGCCGCGCTCAATCTGGACGGCCAGGTGTGCTTCGAATTACTGGAAGGGGATACGATTCATGTAAAAAAAGGAAAAACGGTGTCGCTGGCCTATCTTCCCGGCCGCAACTATTATGAAGTGCTGCGTAGCAAATTGCACTGGTCGGGACTCCATGATGACGGGGCCTCATGCTGACTGAACTTCATGTCCGAGAATTCGCCCTGATCGAAGATATCCGGTTGGAATTATCCTGTGGCATGACTGTTTTTTCCGGAGAGACCGGTGCGGGAAAATCCATGCTGGTGGATGCGCTGGGGGCGGCCTTTGGCGCACGTGCCAGCAGTGATTGGGTACGCCACGGTGCGGATCGGGCGGAGGTTGCCGCGACCATCGAAGCTGTGAGCGAGTCTGTACAACAATTGCTGCGTGACCACGATCTGGATGCCGGGAATGACGTGATGTTACGTCGGGTCATTCGCTCCGATGGAAGTTCGCGTGCATACATCAACGGTTCGCCCACGTCCGCGAAATTACTGCAACATATCGGTCGAGCATGTCTGGACATGCATGGACAGCACGAACACCAATCCCTGTTACGCGCCGACTTTCAGCGAAAGCTACTCGACGCTCATGTGCGGAAGAAAACAATCGAGGCAGTGGCTATCGCCTTCCATCAATGGAAAAATGAGCGGGATACACTGAACCGACTATTGGCTGAACGCGATCAGGGCGCGCGTGAAGAGGCCTGGACGCGCGCTGAGCTTGGACGATTGCAGGTGCTGAAATTGTGTGCAGGGCTGGTGGACGAACTTCAGTTTCAGGTTGAATCAGGCCGCCACTTTTCCCAAATCCAGCGGGCGCTTTATGTTGTCTTGGCCACTCTCGAAGATGATGACAACAACATTCGTTCACGTCTGGCTGATTGTGTGCATAGACTGGAAGCCGTAGCTGGATTCAGGCAAGAGATCAAGGATAGCCTGACCTTGCTGGAACAGGTGGATGCACTGCTGGGTGAGGCGGGACCGAGTTTACGCACATTATTGCTGGATGAATCATTTGATTCTCAAGCTCTGGAAGACACAGAATCCCGGCTGCTGGACATCCATGAAGCCATGCGCCGACATGGGGTGGACGAGGCAGGCCTGATAATGCTGTTGCGGGAGCTGGAAGACAGGGTTGTTCGTATGGAGACCGGCGCATGGGATGAAGCATCGCAACGTCAGCGTGTAGATACCGCCAGAAAGGAATTTCTGGCTTCGGCTGAAACGTTGTCCACGGCCAGGATCAGGGCGGGAAAGGATTTATGTAAGCAGTTGCGCCCGTTTCTCGACCGGCTGGCATTGGCAGGTATGCAAATACGGGCTGACGTAGAGCCGCAGGCGGAAGACGAATCGGCGTGGAGCGATCTCGGATACGATCATGTAGCGCTTATGGCCGCATCGAATCCTGGAGAGCCATTCCGCGAATGGGTCGCTGTTGCATCCGGTGGTGAAATGTCCCGCCTTGTGCTGGCGCTTAAGGGCTGCGGCGCAATGTCTTTAGCCCCGAATATCGCCGTTTTCGACGAGGTGGATACGGGTATTGGCGGCGAGACGGCCTGGTGCGTAGGCGAGTTGCTTGCCGCCATGGGCCGTAATCGACAGGTGCTGGTGATTTCGCATCTGCCACAGGTGGCAGCCTGTGCCCGGCAGCAAGTCCATATCTTCAAACAACGGAAGGAAACCCGCACTATCAGTCGCTTAAAGCCGCTGAATAACGATGAACGACAGGAAGAACTGGCGCGAATGCTGGGTGGTGCCAATGCCAAAAGTCTCGAACATGCGCGGGAAATGCTGGCGCACGGTGCGGCAGTATTGACGAATAGTCCGGGTTAAGCTCCGCTCGTGCCGCACCACATCCAGGTACGCATGGCCGAGGTGGGTGATGTAGATACCATTGCGACGCTGCTGGCGCCCCTTGCCGAACAGGGCATTATTTTACCGCGTTCGCGGGATAATATTTTTCAGCATTTACAGGAATTTATAGTCGCCATTTTTGATGGGACACTGGTTGGAACAACCGCGATGCATATTTATGGTTCCAATCTGGCCGAAGTGCGATCGCTGGCCGTATGCAACAACATGCAGGGCCGGGGTATCGGGCGTTTGCTGCTGGAGGCATGCGAGATATGGGGTTCGGGTTTGGGCGTGGCATGTATTTTCGCGCTGACGTATGCGCCGGATTTTTTTCTACGCTCCGGCTATGAACGGGTTCCCAGGGAAGGGTTACCTCACAAGGTTTGGACCGTATGCGTACACTGTTCGAAGTTTGCCGATTGCGATGAAATAGCCGTGCAAAAACGCCTGAGCGACATGCCGATAAAACCGATGCGGCTCATGCCGATCATGGAGATGGATCAGCCATGATGACTCCAGATCCTCCAAAGGCATAGCACAGCACCTTTTTTTTGCCTGTCTCAACATGCCAATGTCATACGGACACATCGGCGGCTTTGCATACATCTCTGCCCGTTGTCAGGAAGTGCTTGCTGAGGTGGCATCCGAACAAGCATCGGGGCAAACATCTCCACCATTCTCTGCTTGCAGCGTTGCATGGGCAATTCCCTCGCCGCGCAAGCTCGAAAGTAATTGAGGTAAAATTTTCGGCCATTCCGCCATGGTCTGGATGCACACATGTGCCGATAGCGCCATGCGTTCATCCGGCAATGTCCAGACATGCACATGATGTGCGCCCTTTACTCCATCAATAGCGATCATACGGGCTTCCAATATATCCATGTCCACGGAAGAAGGTGCAGCCTCCATAATTTGCAGCGTCGTCTCATACACCAGTCGCCAACCGCCCCATGCCAGGATGAGTACCACCACGAGGGAAAGGATCGGATCGATTGGCATCCAGCCAGTCCACACGATAACAATACCTGCCACAATAGCCGCCACCGACCCCAGCATATCTCCAAGTACATGCCAGTAAATAGCGCGCGTATTCAAATCATGGCCGCCGTGGAACCATCCAAGAATGATGATATTGACTACCAGCCCGGCCGTGGCAATGCCCAGCATTAACGCACCGTGTACCTGCGGCGGTGAATGAATACGCCCTACGGCCTCCCATGCAATCCATCCTGCAACGAACCACAGGCTAAATCCATTCACTTGCGCAGCCAGCACACGCGCCCGTCCATAGCCATAACTCATTCCCGCATGTGCGGGGCGGGCGGCGAGGCGTTGTGCCAGTGCTGCCAACCCGAGCGCACCTACATCGGAAATCATGTGGACAGCATCTGCCAGTAAGGCCAGCGAACCGGATATCCAGCCACCCGCCAGCTCCACAGCAGCAAATATCGCGGTCAAAAGCAGTGCGGCATTCATCCTGCGCTGCGTATGTCGATGGTGTTCATGCATAATCGCGGCAAGTATGGGTTATATGCGTTCGTGCATCCACCCCCGTGGTTTTCGAGGGATTCAGTGCCGGATGCGGCAATGTTTGTGATAACGGTTACGCGCTCCGTAGAGGAATCTCTCCTTAGCCTGAACTATTCATAAATGCTGCCATGCCTTGCTTGTTCCTTCGTTCGCACCGAATCCCTCGTCGGTCATCCGTATGCATGGCTACGACCTCCTTCCTTGGGATCCGCCAGCGAACAAAGGCCCGGTGCAATCATCATGGCGATTCATGGATAGTTCAGGTTAGCCCTGCCTTTTACCCACAAGTATTTCTCCCATAGGGATTTTCTGCAAGTTTGAAGCCTTCGCA
>CAZUWV010000054.1:0-10618 GCA_964624255.1 uncultured Zetaproteobacteria bacterium | reverse complement strand
TTCGATGAATAGGTTTTAGCCCACTGTTGAGCAGCCTCGGATCGAACGCAAATGGCTCATCCACGGACAGGGGCAATCCGGCCAAGTCCCCATGAGCATGGTTAGCCGGCGATCAGCGTTTGCGCCAATCATCCGAAACGGACGGCAACCAAACACCCTGTAGGGTGGAACAAGCAAAGCGGTTCCACCAATCATCCCGGGCGTTTCATTATGTGGTGGGTCCGCTACGCTTGACCCACCCTACGGGAGCGCAACCAAACATCAGGTAGGGTGGAACAAGCAAAGCGGTTCCACCGACCCCCCCGAGTGTTGCGTTATATGGTGGGTCCGCCGCGCTTGACCCACCCTACGGGACCGCAACCAAACACCAAGTAGGGTGGAACAAGCAAAGCGGTTCCACCAAGCCCCCCCGAGCGTTTCGTTATGCGGTGGGTCCGCTACGCTTGACCCACCCTACGGGATGGCAACCCAACACCAGGTAGGGTGGAACAAGCAAAGCGGTTCCACCGATCCTCTGAGCGTTGCGTCATATGGTGGGTCCGCTGCGCTTGACCCACCCTACGGGACCGCAACCAAACACCCTGTAGGGTGGAACAAGCAAAGCGGTTCCACCAATCACCTACGGGATGGCATGGGAATGATGCCACGCCCACCATTCCGGGCACAGCGTAACGAAAACCCGGAATTCATCTGGATTCCCGCCTCTTCGCTTTGCGTTAAGATAGCAGGCCATAAAAACCTGATAAGTACCATGCGCTTGACAAAGGAGGCCGCCAGCTCGATCCGCCACATCGTCAACCGGGCGTGTGCAGATACACAGATCCGGAACACTGCTTTCGGCATATTGTGTTCTACCTGGATACCAGAGGTTTACTCAGGTGAATAAAGTGATATCCGAGTTTGCCGATAAACGCAGTCTTGTCACCTTTCGCCGCGCGGCGGCTGTCGCCCTGTGAACTTGGTAGGCGCGGGAACGATCGGTTGGCCCCATGGCGCCTGGCAGTGGCATCTGGAATCCGGCTTTGAGACGGTGTATATGCCGACAAGCACCTTCCAAACATGAGTAATCGGCTTGCGGCCTGGATCGGTTGGCCGGGGAGCGGCCCAGCGCCCGGTCACGACTGGCTGCCCGGCCCAAAACTTCGTTTCACGATACTGGGGCTTACCTACGCCTTTCTCGCCCTCGCTCTCACCGTTAATTACGCCTACAGCACGGCCTTCTTCCTGCTCGCCCTCATCGGCCTCTATGTGGGGTTTCGCCGCGGTTTCGTTAACGGACTCACCCGTACCGAGAAGCTCGTCATGCTCGCCTTTGCCGCCACCGTCGGCGTTGCCATGGCAAGCTACCTCCTCGGCACGCAGACCAATACCGGCTTTCGCTTCCTCGGGCGTGACCTGCGCTTCCTGCTCTTCATTCCGGTCTATCTGGCCATCCGCTGGGCCCGGCCCAACGCCCGGCACATCGGCTGGGCGTTCGCTGGCGGCGCGGTGGCGGATCTGATCATGGCGTTGATTCAGCACCAGCCCTGGCCAGCGCCCACGCCCCACGGGGTTACCGGAACCCACATTACCTTTGGGGATCTTTCGATCCTCTCGGGCTTCCTCGCCGCAGCTCTCCTGATGCCCCTGGGAAGGCGAGTGCCGGCGGGCAAGGCCTCGCGCGGGATTGCCTGGGCCGGCGCTGCGGTAGGACTGCTCGCCGGGGTAGGGGCGGGCGTACTTGCCGGCGCCCGTGGCGGCTGGCTCGCCATCCCCGTCCTGGTGCTCCTCTTTCTGTGGCTGCCGCCGATCGGCGCCCGGTTCCGGCGCTTCCATCGCTTGGCCCTCTCGATCGCCGGCATCGCATTTCTCGCCGCCGCCGCTTGGCTGATTCCCGCCATCCACCATCGGATCGACCAAGCCCGCCAGAACCTCGCGGCTTATATCACCGTGGCAAATGCCAAAACGATCAACGCGCACTGCGTGGACCGCAAGGACTTTCTTCGTACGCTCATGCGCTATTCTCACGTCCGCGGACCGGGCCAAGTGACCATTGCGCGCCTGCCGGCCGCGGATCGGAGCGCGGTGCATGCTTTCGGGTGTCAAGGCGGCTACGCCCTGCATCTCTCCCATGCCGGGAGCGGAAAAAAGCCGCTCCAGCTAAACCTTTATCGTGGCAATGCGCCCGCTCGGCCACAACGCCAATCGGCGGCGATTCTGGCCCGGGGTAAGGGTTCGTTCAGCGTCGGTTGGCGCGGACCCTGGATCCGAATCGAAGACGCCCGCGTTTGGCGGCCCTACCGTGCGACTCAGTCGTATCCCTGGATTGGTTCGCTTAACGTGCATGTACCCGCGTACGCCGACCTGTGGCTCATTCCCCGGCAAGTTTCCCACGGGTATTTTGCCTATGCGCTTGCGGAATCCTCAGTGGGAGGCCGCCTGGAGATGTGGCGGGCCGCCTGGGTGCTGTTTCTCCAACACCCCTGGCTGGGAGGCGGCACCGGGGCCTTTCACCCCCTCGGGGAAGAGGCCCTGGGCGCGAGCGCGATGGCGCCCATCGTGGGGGATTACCAGCATGCGCACAGCGACTATCTCACCAGTCTGGGCACGCAGGGGATCTTTGGCTTCCTGGCCCTGATCCTGGTGCTGCTGAGTCCTTGGCTCGCCCTGCGCCGTGAGGGGCGGCGGCCACGTCGAAACCCCTGGCCGTTGGTAGGTGCCGTACTTGCGGGTGGCATGGCCGTTTTTGCACTAACGGAAACGATGTTCGTGCATTCGTTGGTACTCTCCTGGTTCGTCACGGTAACGGCGGCGTTGCTGGCGGCGGCCATGGTCGAGGCGCCTGTTCATGATTGACTGTGGTAGCCGTCGACGCAGGGCGAGCGGGTTATGCCGGTGGTGCGCGGCGTGGATCCCCCGTGTGTCGGCTTGGAACGAAGAACGGCGACGTGAGATCGGTGCCAATGACGTAGAAGCGCCAGATCGGGTGCAGGTGAAAGGGTAAGTAGGCCGTGATCGATGACGTGTTCGTATCAGAGCCCCCCGCCAACACGCCTGGTTCATCGTGGCACTTGCCTTGACCTGGTCTACAGCAGCCAGCTTTCATGCCTTCAGGCAACGCCAGCCAGGGGCTGTCGATCTCCTGTTCTCAATGTTGGTACAGGGAGCTGGCATCCCATTGGCATTTGCCGCCAATCTGCTGATCGCTCGCTTGCTGGGGCCGGAGAAGTTTGGTCTGTACATGACCTTGTTATCGGTAGCCCTCATCGGTGGGGGGCTGGCCGCGTATGGATTGGGTCCGGTGTTGACCCGGGAAATCTCAGCTATAAATCGGACTCAACAACCCGAGACGATTCGATCACTAGGAAGTTGGGCGCTGCGGTTTTTCGCAATTCTGTCTGTTGTCGTAATGCTCATCACGTTGGCCTGGCTTGCGCTAGGCCCAAGAGCCCCATCCAGTACTTGGCCGGAGCGAATCGTCACAGTGGCGATCATCCCGCTATTTGGCGCATCAACGATCATCGCCGGGGTGCTCTCCGGGTTGTCCCAGGTTGCCCGGAGCCAGGCGGTCGGAATGATATGGAAAAACGGTGGCCTTTTGATTGGCGCTGCGTTACTTCTGGCTCTAGGTGCGGAACGCCCGTTGTACGTGCTCCTGATACAAACGGCAAGCTTTGCACTGGCGGTAATAATCGCAGTGCATTGGATACGGCATTCCGTCCCGGAGCCCGTCGGTTTCCGGGGGTTTCGGTTCAAGCTCCCGATAGAGCCAGAACGCGCACGGATGCTGCGGCGAAGCGCCCGCCACTTTCTCACGTTCTCTATAGCTTGGCTGTTACTGAGTCGGCTGGATGTGGTCATTGTCAATGCGCTGGCTGGGGCCACCCAAGCCGGTTATTTTGGAGTAGCAGCCCGACTCGGCCAATTTGGTGCGACGGCTGGGTTGATCTGGGGCGCCTGGCTCCAGCCGCGTATCAGCGCGCAGTATCACTCTGGTCACAGCAGCGGACTTGGGCGACTGTTGTCCCTCGGTTTATTGGGCGCGATCACGATGACAACGGTATTGGTGATTGCGGGCTGGTTTGGTGCGCCGGAGCTGATGAAGCTTATGGGACCCAGCTTCAACGAAGCAGTCATGCCGTTTCGTTGGTTGCTGTTGGGTTACCTTCCCTGGGCGGCCAGTGTACCGTTTTATGCCTATCTGACCATGTCAGGGCGCGAGAAGCAGGTTTCTTGGATATCATGGTTCCAAGTGGTATTGACGCTGGCTGCAAGTGTTCCTCTGATTACCTATTTCGGGGCATTGGGCGGGGCATGGGCCTGGGCAGGTGGCGCCGACATTGCAAGCTTGATAATAATAACGGTTGGCATTTTTGCAAAGCGTCAGCCGTTATTGCAAGGTCGAACTCGTTGAGCCGGATGCAATGGCTGATGCCGTGCATGGGCCAGCATGCACATAATTCAGAAATTAGAGGTGGAAAGACAATGGATGTGAAATGTGAAGACACGATCCAGACCTTCAGTTGTTCCCGTAATCTGAAGCAATCTGCTTTATCTGGTGAAGTATTTACTATTGGGCGATAATTATGGCTATTGTATTAGCAACTGCTTCTGTTGTATGTAATGATCCAAATACTGTATTGAGCACGATGGAGGAACGGCGCGCTCAATACATTTCTGCTTGTGCGGAGTGGTTGCGGAGTCCCGCAGTGAGCTGTTTGGTTGTTTGTGAAAACACAGATAACGAATCTCTTGGTGTCGAGCTAAAATTTCTTGCCGATGATGCCGGGAAACAATTTGAATATATTTGTTTTTCTGGTGATGCGAATAAGGTGGCTGAATACGGAAAAGGTTATGGTGAAGGTGAAATTATAGAGTACGCATTGCACCATAGTCGTGTAATAGAGTCTACACAGGGGGCATTTTATAAAATCTCAGGAAGACTTAATGTAAAGAATTTTACAGAAATAAACAAAAAAATAAATCCAGCGGGTAACTATTTCAAGTTAATGGCGACGCGATTAAACACGAATCTTCAAGTTGATACCCGTTTTTTCTATGTTCAGTCAGAATTTTATGAGAAATGGCTGTCGAAATCATATTTTGCGGTTAACGATCTCCAAAAATATTATCTTGAGCATGAGTTTTACAGGCTGCTGAAGAACTCAAGATACATTAAATCGTTTCCCTTATTCCCAAAAATTGCAGGTTCTAGCGCAACCCTTGGAAAGGAATATGCGCATGAAAGCAAGGATTATCTTCGTTCGTTATTAAACCATATTGGGTTGTATTCAGTATGAAGTTTAGATTCATTGTCACTTGGCGGTAGCTGTTCGATGTTGTCTGAGTCCATGAAAGTACTAATCTTCGAACCCCACGCCATCGGTCATCATGGGCCGTACTTGCAGTGGATGGCCACCGGCTTGGTCGAGCGCGGATTCGAGGTCACCATCGTTACATTACCGGAAACGATGGCGCATCCGTCCATGCGGGCATTGGCTAAAACTGCATTCAACAAAGGTTCGGGTTCACTGCAACTCATCGGAGCTGTGGCACCCAGGGCCTTGCCTTCTGGAGAAATGGGTGGCGCGCTCAGTTTGGTTGCCCGTGAGCACGCTTATTGGCGGCTCTTCCGCATATGGTATAAAACGTATGCCGACAGCGTGCGACCGGATATGATCTTTCTGCCCTATATGGACTACTGCCTGTACGCCATTGGCCTGCTTGGTTCACCCTTCGGGCGCTGCCCCTGGGTCGGTTTGGCCATGCGGCCTTCGTTCCACTACCGCTCAATGGGAGTCTTAGCGCCCCGACCCACGCTCGCTAGAGTCAAGAAAGCGCTGTTTTTCCGTGTTCTCCGCGATCACTATTTGCGCAAGTTACTCACTATAGATGAACCCCTTGCGAATTATCTCACGGACATGCGGAAAGTTTCGAGTAAAGTCTCTTTTTTCCCGGAGCCGGCGGATGTTGGGGGGGTGCCTGCGCGGAGCGAAGCCAAGCGAAAATTTGGTTTGGCGCCGGAGCGTAAGCTGATTCTCCTTTATGGCGCTGTCACGGCTCGTAAGGGCGTAGTCGAACTCTTACGGGCGTTAGCTACCCCCGGTTTTTCGACCGTTGTCGACGTGCTTCTGGCCGGTAAGGTGACGGGGCCTGGTATCCGGGAGATGCTGGCTGAACCCTGGGTCCGAACCCTACGCGACGCGGGGCGGCTCAAGATCCTCGATCGTTTCATCGAACCTGCGGAAGAGTTTACACTGTTCGCCGCGGCCGATATTATCTGGCTGGGATACCGGGGGCATTACAATGCCAGTGGTGTCCTTGTGCAGGCGGCTAGCGCAGGACGCCCGGTTTTGGCCTGCAAAGAGGGTGTCCTCGGCTGGCAGACGCAACATCATGGCCTCGGGCAGACTATAAATCCGGTGGACACGGCTGAGGTGACTATGGCCGTCGATATTTTGTTGGGAGAGAAGATGGGGAGGCAAAATAATAGCCGAGCAGATGCGTGGCACCCGCCTGTCTTCTCAGACGCTCAGGACGCCCTCGCCCGGGCCTTGATGGAAGTATGAGGCCTATGGCAATTGCAACATATGACGTCGGTATTTTCGTGGAGCAGCCTGCTGTGCGACGAATGAACGGGCAACGGCGAATCCTGACAATCCTGTTCGTTATTTCGTTCGCCCTGGACTTCAAGGGTCAAGTGGGGGGGGCACTGATTCAGTTTCTCATGGCGGGGTTGAATATCGCTACGTTCTTGCTGTTGGCGCTGAGCTACCGCTTTACAGTGCCCCGACATGGGCTTGGTGCGTTCGTGTTCTGGGGGTGGGCCGCTTTTCTGCTGACCGGTGCAGTAGGCGCCCTAGTCAATACAGTGCCTTTCGCGCACTTTATCCGGATTGCCTATCCCTTCATACTTTTCCTTGAAGGCTTTCTGGTTGCTTCGTGGGTAGCACGGGATCCTCACGGCGCAAAATTGATTGTCTCTGTAATGTTGGCCGCAGCCATCGTTTCTCTGGTCTTTACTCTCGGATGGGGCTTCTATTTTACAGGCGAAGGCGCAGGGACAATCCGCTATCAAATCCTAAGCCCACTGATTCCTCTATTGATTGTTGTAGCGGGTTACGATCTGTTCTTCGCTCGTCGACGGAGGCTGTGGGCACTCTTCTTGTTGACTATCACGCTTGGGATTATCGCCCTCTCGGTCACCCGAGGCATGCTTTTAATGGTAGGGTTTGTAGCTGGGGTTGTCCTGCTAGCTACTTTTTGGAATGCCTTGCATACAGCGAAATTACCACGCCCCCTCATCTGGGCTTCTGTGTTTGCGGTGATGATGGTTGGCGTGGCTTTATCAGCGGCTATGTTGTTTTACCCCGAGGTTATTATGCGTTGGGGACATCGCGGATTTGGCGCGGCGCGCGATGTCGCCTTTTGGACCCGTGTCGCGGCTATCGTTGGGCAATTCCAGGCGCTTACTGCCCACCCTGTCAGTTGGCTGACCGGGCAAGGATTCGGTAACAGCTATCCCTGGCCTATATCTGACTTTCCATGGATACTTAAATATTTAGGACCGCATGCAGGCCGTTCCGTTTGGTTTCCAGGCGAGTTTATGTGGATGACGTTTTTTTTCTACAGCGGATTCATCGTTGGGTCGATCGCGGCATTGGTCTTGCTGGCGGGTGCCGTCCGTTCTTTTCGCTTGCTGGGTGCTCTCTTAAGGACCCAATCATGGCGAAACTCGCAGGTGCGACCCCTCTGGATTGGGGTACTCGGGTATTTTGCATTTATCGGAATGGGATTTACTTCAGATCCGCTAGGATCACGCTTAGCAGCAATGTTCATGGGTTTGTGCTTGGGGTTGGTTTTAACGCAAGGCAAAATTTTTATGCTGGGTGACCGTGACTGCATTGCCCTTTCTAGATTATCGGAAAAGTTACCCACAAGGGAATGAATCGATGGTTCAAGCTTATTTATCGGGTGCCTATACGATGGCTGAAATAAACCAATATCATATACTGTGTATTTTATCGTACTTTGTTCAATGGAATTCTTCATATTACATTCGGCAATCAGAAGGTAGAAATATTTATGTTTAAAATAGTCTTATATGGTGCACCCGTCTTGATGAAGGATGTCGGGTTTTCCAGACAATGTAGAGCTAGTAAAAAAAATCATTTTAATAAATATTGTTCAGAAAATTTCACTAGAAACCTATTGGATAAATCCTTTCTGTGAGGTTAGATTCTTGAGATCAGATTCATCAAATCTCCAACGCGCAGGAAAAGACCTGTTTAAAGAATCGATCTGGTATCTATTCAATCGTTATGAGCAGGGCGATGAAAAGAATATCTGCCTGTTCTCGACACGGAGAGGCGGCAGCACCCATTTGATGGAATTGATTGCCACTAATCGGGGAGTTAGGTTTTGTGACCAGCCTTTTTCATTGAATTCTTCCTTATCAGGTCAGGTCCGCCATCTTCCGATATTCGATCGCAGCCAAGTGATCTCGTTGAATGAGGATGATGAGGCAATGATCCGGACGTATCTGGAGAAAATATTCTCTGGCGTGCTTAATGTGCAGACGCCCTGGCGATTCTGGCGACGAGATTTTGATTTTCTGGCCAATCGGTTAGTGCTAAAGATTGTAGATGCCAAGGGTATTATTGACTGGGTTGATCGAAACTTCCCTGTATATATTGTATATTCCACCCGTCATCCTATTCCCACGGTGCTATCCATCATGCGTAATCAGTGGGGATTGACTGCGCGCGCTTATCTGCATGACCATGATTTTGTACGTAATTACCTCGATCCTGATCAAGCGGACTATGCCGAGTGCATGCTGCTTAACGGTACCCTGTTCCAGAAGCATATTCTTAACTGGTGCCTGGAGAACATGATTGCGTTACGTCTGATTGCTCAGCGCCCACACTGGTTGTATATCAGCTATGAGGCTTTGATCCTTAACCCGGATGAGACGATAGAAAAACTTTCTAAGTATTTACATCTTGCCGATATCTTAAGGATGCGAGAGAAAATCAGCAGACCCTCGAAGTCGACACGGGATCTAAGCACGACGGATGCCCGTGCTGCGATCAAGGATGGAGATGGCTGTAATATCATTAGCCGCTGGCGCCGTGAGCTATCTCGACAAGAGGAGCGGGTGGCTTTTGATATCTTGGATCGATTGGATATAACGGTTTACCAGTATGGCAGTGACGTCCCGGTTGGCAGTGAATAATGGATGCCAAGAAAATAACGGTTTTCTCTTCTGACTACACGGACGCCCGGCTGATCAAGCGGATGCGCGCCTTTGCGGGGCTGGGATGGGAGACCCTGTGTGTCTCATTCTGGCGCCGGCGTTATAACCGTGACTATGTGCCTGAATGGAATAATATCTATTTGGGAAAGATTAAGGACAGGAAATATTTACAGAGAATTATAGTCCTGATGAAGGCCATCGGCAGGCTAGTGAAAGAACGTCGGAGGATTGGCGATAGCCGGGTATTTTATGCGATTAATTTGGATCAGTTGCTGCTGGCCTTGTTTATGAAAGCAGTGTGCAGGAAGAAAATGGTAATAGTCTATGAGGTAGCTGATATCCAGAGTGCTTTCATGGGGCAAGATGCATTCGGGGCGACTTTGCGTTTTCTTGAGAAGCAGGCAATGAAAGGGATTCATCTGTTGGTTACCACATCCCCTGGTTTTATGGCAAACTATTTCCAGCCTATACAACAATACCGGGGCGAATGGTTTCTGCTGGAGAATGTGGTCTATCCAGAGCCGATGGAATTGCTGATGCCAGTAGCAGCGCCCAGTGAACAGGGAGGCGAGCAGGTATGGGTTGTCGGTTTTTTTGGCATGTTGAAATGCAGTAGGTCATGGCAGTTGATCAAACAGATTGCCAGGGCTCTGCCACATAAGGTCTCGTTTGAGCTAGGCGGTTATCCCGATCCTGCTGCCATTGATCATGGGGATTTCCACAAGACAGTGGAGGAATTCGATAATATCACCTATGTGGGTGAATATGCTCATCCCAGTGATTTGGGGAAACTATACAGCGGAGTGGCTTTTGTCTGGGGCTTTGATTTCTCTCAAAGGGAATACAATTCGGTTTGGTGCCTTGCCAACCGGCTGTATGAAGGCGGTTATTTCGGGGTTCCCCTATTGGCTTCAAAAAACTATGAGATGGGGCGTTTCGTGGAAAGATATGGTGTGGGCTGGACTTTCACCGAGCCTTATGCCGATGCATTGATCCGGTTTTTTGATGACTTAACGCAAGAGCAGTACCGGCAGGTAAAGGAAAAATATCAATCGATTGATAAGCAAGTATTTGGTGGTGATCGGCAATATCGGGAATTGTGCGCACGGATGGCGAGTTTGTATAATACTTTGTGATTTTCTGTTCACACCTAAGCCCACGGAGATTGCGTGATTCCGTGAACCTGCTGGTCTATGGCCTCAAAATGATATCGGAGTCTACCATTTATAGAGAATTTTGCTAGACTGTGCATATTAGCAGAGGAAAGTTGTCGTAGTGGCGAAGAAGCCGCAATTTTATTGTCCCAAACCGCTAGTCAAAACTATGCACTAAAGTGGACCCCGGATTCTGGACAGTCATTTAAGCTGTTATCCAGTATGA
>CAZUWV010000053.1:0-10956 GCA_964624255.1 uncultured Zetaproteobacteria bacterium | reverse complement strand
TGCTCACTTGAATTAAATGCAGGCCGAGCACTTCGCATGTCTTTGCCGGAACGCCTACCGGAAGAGCAACCGCTTGCCCCAATCGCCTGACACTCCTTTTTCTCTTGCCTGTAAATCGTGGCGCAGGGAGAACAAAGTCATGCGCTTGCTCAAGATCACGCAGTGCTTTCATGCAATTATCTACTTGTGGTTTGCCATGTGCATTATGGAACTTAAAATGTTCACATACGCATTCAGCAACCTTGGTGCGCGAAAGACCAGGTTCTGATTCCAATATCTGCGCAATGATTACGATTGATGATGATCGTGATAGCGTTTGCTTGATGTTGTTTTGTTTCATGCAGCAACGCTATGGAAAAAGCCCTTTTCTTTTCAGCTTTATTTGTGGGTAAAGGGCAGGGCTAGCCGCGCAGGCTTGCGCCGAAACGCTTGTCCATCACTGCGATGATAGCATCCGAAGCGGCATCCGAGTCCTTCTGCGTTAGCGTACGGCCAGTATCCTGCAAGACAAACCGAATACCAAGGCTGATTTTGCCCTCCGGCACACCCTTCCCCTCATACATGTCAAAGATGCGGACATCGACGAGTAACTTACCACCGATACTGCGCACTGCATTGAGAATTGCATCAGATAGTACGCCCCTGTCGAAGAGGAATACCAGGTCGCGATCCACGCTCGGAAATTCCGGCACTATCGCAAATTTTGCGTTTTTACCCACAGGCAACGCGTCGAGATTAATATCGGCGACGAATACAGGAACCTCAATATTGAATTCGGCAGCGATATCATCATCCACTTTGCCTATTCGGCCAGCTTCGACGCGTCCAACGAGGATTTTGGCACTCTGGCCTGCCTGCAAGCCCTGAATCGAATCATCGGTGATGAAACGGCCCGCTAATCTGCGCAGGGCCAACCATCTTTCAACCACGCCCTTTAAATCGAAGAAATTCGCTACGCGCGCAGCCCCAAACCACTCATCCTGGTGGACCTCGCCGGCCATCAACCATGCCAGCATGTTAATTTCATCGTACCCGGCATCTGCCTTTAGATAGATGCGACCCTGTTCCGCCAGTGCCACACCCGCCTGCTGCCGGTTCAAATTGTATCTGGCGACGCTCAGTAGCCCCGGCCAGACCGAGCGCCGCATCGTGCTCATGGCATCGGAAATCGGATTCATCAGCTCAATATCCGTACCATCATCGGCGGTAAACAACCTCTGCTCGCTGGCAGACACAAATGCATACGCCACCACCTGCACAAAACCGCTGGCGACGGCATCATGGATAGAACGGTCCTGTTCGACCGGTGCGGACACCGCCAGCGGGGGCAAGATCTCGGGAATCGAATCGAAACCGATTACCCGCGCATACTCTTCGGAAATGTCCTCGGGGATCGAAACATCGTGCCGAAAGGGCGGGACCGTCACGCTAAGCCTGTCACCCTTTCGCGAGATACCAAAACCCATCCGTTCCAGCGCATCATCCACGGACACGGGGATGTCGATACCCAGCCTTGAAGCTATGTGAGAGACCGAACAGGCGACTTTGTGGCCTGTGTTGATGTTACCTGTATCACCATGAGCCGTAATACTGCTGGCGGTACCTCCGAAGAGCTTGGTAATCATAGCCGTAGCCCACTCCATGGCGACCGCAACCATGGCCGGATCAACGCCGCGCTCGAAGCGCATTGACGCTTCGGATACCATGCCGTAGCTGCGGCGCGTTTCACTAATCCGGGCCGGGCGGAAAAAGGCCGACTCCAGTAAAAGGTGGGTGGTGACCTCACTCACGCCGGATGACTCCGAGCCCATGATGCCAGCCAGCGCAACCACGCTATCGCTATCGGTTACGACCAGATCGCCCACATTCAGCTTCAGTTCTCGCCCATCCAACGCCACAAACGCTTCGCCACTGGTGGCTGAACGAACGGCCATGCCATCATCCCGTCTGCTTCCACTCAATTTATCAGCGTCGAAGGCATGCATCGGCTGGCCAAGATCGAGCATGATATAGCTCAACACATCGACAATACCGTTGACCGGGCGTATGCCCGCCATTATCAACCAGGCTTGCATCCAGGCAGGAGAATCAGCCACGCTGATGTTTTCGATGCTCCTGACCATGTAAACGGGACAATCATGCTCCATGGATACAGACACGACTGGTGCGTTGATCGTGGCATCAACACTGACATCATCCACTTCGACATTCACCAACGACAAGCCTGCATCTGCCGCCAGGTCACGGGCAAGGCCGCGCACGCTCATGCAATCGCCCCTGTTCGGCGTAATGGAGAGATTAAACACCGCTTCTTCCAACCCGAGATACTCGCCAATTTCTACACCGATCGGCGCATTATCCGGTAAAATGAGTAGTCCGGCCGCATCTGCGGCCAACCCCAGTTCCGCCTCGGAGCAGCACATACCGTAACTGACCTCTCCACGGATTTTTCCTTTCCTTATTTTCAGGCCGTTCGGTAACAGGGTGCCAATAGTGGCTACGGGAATCTTGTCGCCCTCATCCATATTGGATGCGCCGCAGACAATACCCAGCGGCTCAGTTTCGCCGATATCCACTTTCAGCAGGCTTAACCTATCGGCGCCGGGATGCAGGGTCTTCGATTGTATCAGACCGATCTTAACCCCTTTGACGGCAGCACGCGGCTCTTCCACACCTTCCACTTCATGGCCTAGGCGAACCAGATCGTCCGCGATTTGTGCGGGCATTGCCGTTAGTCCAACATGCTTTTTCAGCCAGGAAAAAGGGACTTTCATTTCATCACCCCCATCCTGCGCAAGAACCGCACATCATTTTCAAAGAATAGCCTCAGGTCGGGAATCCCCTGCTTCAGCATCACCAGCCGCTCCACGCCGAGACCGAAGGCGAAACCGGAGAAGCTGCCTGTATCAATACCGACCGATGTCAACACGTTCGGATGAATCATGCCGGACCCCAGCACTTCCAGCCAGCCGCTACCCTTACAGACGCGACAACCTTTTCCGGCGCAGAATACACAGCCGATGTCCACCTCTGCCGATGGTTCGGTAAAGGGGAAGTAATGTGGGCGTAACCGGATCGGCACATCCTTTTCGAAATAAGTGGTGAAAAAGTGCCTTAGTACGCCTTTCAGATGCGCCATCGACACATCGCGATCGACCTTGAAAACCTCGACCTGATGGAACATGGGAGAATGGGTAACATCATAATCACAGCGATAAACACGCCCCGGTGCCACCACGGCCAGCGGTGGCTCGCCCGCCTCATTCAGGAATTGTTTCATGGCGCGAATCTGGACTGGCGAAGTATGGGTCCTGAGCAACATTGGCTCGTCGCCGGAATCCTTGATGAAAAACGTATCGTGCATGGCGCGGGCCGGATGTTCGGGTGGAATATTCAGCGCATCAAAATTATGGAATTCATTCTCGATTTCCGGGCCTTCGGCCACAACAAAACCCATCCCCGAAAAAATAGCGGTTATTTCATCCAGGCCTTGCTGTACAGGATGCAGTGCGCCGGGGGTGGCTACACGCCCCGGCAAGGTCACATCAATACATTCAGCCGCAATACGCGCTACCCTGGCTTTCATAAGCAGTTCGGCCTCGCCTTGCTCCAGCGCTGTCACCAATATGGCTCTGGTCCGGTTCACATGCTGACCAATCACCGGGCGCTCGACAGGCGGCAACTTGCCAACACCCTTCAGTACTCCGGTCAGCGCACCCTTTTTACCCAGAAACTGGATACGAAATTGCCGTAGTTCATTCAGGTTTTCAGCCGTCGCGAATGCAGTCAGTGCCTGTGTCTTCAATAATTCCAGTTGATCTTTCAGCGCATCAGTCCCGCCCATAATCCCTTACCCCTTTTCTTATTGAAAAAGTGCAATATTTTTTCACTTTTGCAATAAGAAAGGCAGGACTGCGAACAGCCCTGCCTTCGATTTCATTATCACTTGCCACCGGTAAAAACCGGATAGGCGCAAGAGGCTCGTTAGTCTACTGAATTTGTACGCGGGCTGTTTCCGCCAGCTTCGCAAAACCTTCCGCGTCACGCACGGCAATATCGGCCAGTACTTTGCGGTCGAGTTCAATCCCTGCTTCGGAGAGGCCGTACATGAAGCGCGAATAGGAAAGGCCGTTTATTCTCGCGGCAGCATTGATGCGGGCAATCCACAGGCGTCGAAATTCGCGTTTTCTGACTTTACGATCGCGGTAGGCATACTGCCGCGCCTTATCCACAGCCTGTGTGGCAACGCGGAAGCAGCTCTTACGGCGGCCACGATACCCCTTGGCAGCCTTGATAACCTTTTTGTGGCGAGCATGCGCCTGCACACGGGAATTTACACGAGCCATCGTCTATCTCCTTGCTTTCCGGCCTTACTTGTACGGGACCAGCCGGTTCATCGAACGCACGTCGGCGGCCGCCACCAGCTCGGTACCACGGAAACCGCGTTTCCGCTTCTGCGATTTCTTGGTCAAAATATGATTAGCGAAGGCATTGTTGCGTTTCCACTTGCCACGCCCGGTTTTTGAAAACCGCTTTGCGGCACCACTATTTGATTTCATTTTAGGCATTTTCAGACCTGCTTATTTATTTTTCATGTAACTACCCAAGAGCTTCGTTACACTATTTTTTCAGCGGCCCGATCACCATAATCATCTGCCGCCCTTCCATATTGGGCATGTTTTCTACCTTGCCCAACTCTTTCAAATCCTCGGCAATTCGCCTCAATTGCTCAGCGCCGCGCGAGGCATAAACCATTTCCCGGCCACGGAAGCGCATGGAAAGCTTAACCTTGTTTCCATCTTCCAGGAACTGACGAGCACGTTTCATTTTCACTTCCATATCATGCTGATCCGTACTGGCGCGCACCTTTACTTCCTTAGTATGCACAATATGCTGATTTTTTCTGGCAAGATTGGCCTTCTTGCTCTGTTCATACTTGAACTTGCCGTAGTCCATCACCTTGCATACCGGCGGGTCCGCATTCGGCGACATCATCACCAGATCAAGGCCCTTTCCTTCCGCCTCGGCAATCGCCTGCAGCCGCGACAAAACACCGATCTGCTCCCCATCACTGCCAATCACTCGAACTCTGGGAGCCTCGATATCGTGGTTGACTGTTAATTCCTTTTTAGCGATGAAAGCCCCCTGTCGGTGTTTTATTCAATTTTATTCATACGCCAGCCGCATGCGCTGCATCTCAACCAGCCACGCCTCCAGTGACATTGAACCGAGGTTTTCACCCTTCAGATTACGAATAGCCACCGTTTTATCCTCGCGTTCACGGTCCCCCACCACCAAAATAAAGGGTACGCGGAGAAGCGTAAGGGCGCGCACTTTATAGCCGACCTTCTCATTGCGCAAGTCCGCATCTACCCTGAAGCCGGCTTGCCGCAAGCAATCGCGCACCTCTCGTGCATAATCCGCCTGCGCATCGGTAATGTTGCACACCACCGCTTGCACCGGTGCCAGCCAGAACGGGAATTTGCCTTCGTAATGTTCGATGAGAATGCCAATAAAGCGTTCCATAGAACCCAGAATAGCCCGGTGCAGCATGACCGGCGTCTGGCGGGATGAATCTTCGGTCACATATTCCGCACCCAACCGTCCCGGCATGGAGAAATCCACCTGAATGGTGCCGCACTGCCATACGCGGCCCAGGCAATCCTTTAGCGAAAACTCGATTTTCGGCCCATAAAATGCACCCTCACCGGGATTCTCACCATATTCGATACCCTTCGACTTGAGCGCCTGGTGCAAAGCGGCTTCCGCCTTGTCCCACTGCTCATCGGTACCGACGCGTTGATCCGGTCGGTCGGATAGGAAAATAATCACATCGTCAAAACCGAATCGTTGATAAACTTCATAGGTCAAATCAATGAAGCGGCAAACTTCACTCTGGATCTGTCCTTCGGTACAGAAGATATGCGCATCATCCTGTACGAAATTCCGGAGGCGCATCAGACCATGCAAAGTGCCGGACGGTTCATTGCGATGACAGGAACCGAACTCGGCCAGCCTGAGTGGTAAATCGCGATAGGAATGCAATGTCTGGTTAAACACCTGGATATGGCAAGGACAGTTCATCGGCTTGATGGCGTAATCCCGGCTCTCCGTGCTCGTCGTGAACATTTCGTCATGGAACTTGTCCCAGTGCCCGGACCTTTCCCATAACTTTCGGTCTACAATCTGCGGCGTTTTGATTTCCTTATAGCCATTGACACGCATAACGGAGCGTATTTCATTTTCCACGACCTGCCACAAACTCCAGCCCTTCGGATGCCAGAACACCATACCTGGCGCTTCCTCCTGAAAATGGAAGAGCTGAAGCGACTTGGCCAGCTTGCGGTGGTCCCGTTTTTCGGCCTCTTCCAGGCCATGCAGATATGCTTTTAGCTCATCCTTGCCAGCCCATGCCGTACCGTAGATGCGTTGCAACTGCGCATTATCCGAATTCCCTTCCCAGTAGGCTCCAGCCACCTTCATCAGCTTGAAATATTTGAGTTTCCCGGTGTTCGGTACATGTGGACCCCGGCACAAATCAACCCAGTCTCCCTGCCTGTACAAGCTCACCACTTCACCTTCGGGGATACGGTCGATCAGCCTGGCCTTATATTGTTCGCCGATGCCTTCGAAATAGGCGATGGCATCGTCGCGATCCCATTCCTCCCGCCGTACATTCAGTTTACGCTTTGAAATTTCCCGCATTTTCAGCTCAATTTTTTTCAGATCGGCCGGTGTAAATGGGCGATCAAATGCAAAATCGTAATAGAATCCATCGTCAATCACCGGGCCGATGGTCACTTGAGATTTAGGGAATAATTCCTGTACCGCCATGGCCATCAAGTGTGCGACGGAATGCCGGATAACCTTAATGCCATCATCGGATTTATCGGTAATCAGGGAAACTTCATCTCCGTCACGCAATACATGCGTGATATCCACCTGCATGCCATTCACCGTGGCAGCGACTGTTGCTCGCGCCAACGCTGGTCCGATAGCAGTAGCCAGATCATGGGCGGTCGCGCCTTCGCGCAGGGTCCGGGCGGAACCGTCAGGCAGTTGAATGTTCATGACGATGGTGTTCCTCCAGAATCATGCAGGTTAAGAAAATGGTTGGCGCGGGCAGGATTGAACTGCCGACCCCCACCGTGTCAAGGTGATGCTCTCCCACTGAGCTACGCGCCAATTTCTCGTATCACCCAGATCCTGCAAGTGTTCGTGTATTCCGGATCTAGATGAAAATATATATATGTTAAAACACGTTACGCCATGTCGACTTCCCCTGCCTTATCCTAGAATATCGACAGTAGCCGCTATCGCAGGCGGTTGGAAAGCGAGTACTCACGACAGGCAGCGTGCAGACTTTTCTACCATCGACCGGGCGAGTATATGGAGGGGGTGTTAGATGGCAACAATTTATAAATATGAGAGCCGGGGCCAGGGTAGTAGGATATAAAAAGGTGATACGTTCGTTCGCATCTTTTTATGGCAAAACTCCTGCTCCTGTGTCCTCTTCGTCAAACCCGCCGTCTCCAAACTCGCCTCCCGGCTCGGGTGGGTTGCCATCGTAAATCAGGAATGTGCGGTGTTGTACCCATGCCTCACGCGTGAACACATAAGGATCAAGCGCGGATTCATTAACAAAGCGGATGGCGTTTGAAGCGCGGCTACGCAAGTCAACGGCAGCCAGGAGAGAAACGGGGACGCTTATTGCCGGACTGAGAAAGAAGCCGGTCCAGAACACGGCGCTGGTCGCTGTGCTGACGGCAAGCCCAGGCGCGTCACGCGCTGTGCTGGGACCATAAACGGGAAAAACGAGGTAAGCTCCCTGGCCTACGCCCCAAACACCGAGCGTCTGACCGAAATCTTCCTGGTGTTTCTTCATGCCCATGGGAGCCGCGGGGTCGAAAAAACCACCGATGCCCAATGTGCTGTTGACCACAAAGCGCCCGACATCGGAAGCCCCCTGCGCACCCTTGCCCTGCAGGAAATCATTCAAAACCGTATCCATATACAAGGCGTTATCGAAAAAGTTGGAGACCATGATACGGCCCCTCCTGGGAACGGCGGCAACATACCCTTGCGACAACGGCTTCAGTAAAAATTTATCCAGCTGATTATTAAACCAGAACGTTTCCCGATTCACCTTCTCAAGAGGGTCGTAGACCTGACCTCTGGAAGGATTGCTGGCGCAACCGGCCAAGATGGATACGGACAGGATGCATCCGACGAGCAGCGCGGTGCGATAGCGGAAATACCGCTCGCACAGATAAATCATGGGCTGCATAGCTAACCGCATAGAATCCCTCCCCTTGCCATCCCGAACCATCATCGCCGGGGTTTTGTTGAGTGTCCAGTCATGGTAAACCATTACAAATTATTGCCCGCTTAACGGATGAGCTTCTTGCAAAAATTGTGGTGGCGATCGGCTTCTCCACGTTGGCCCATTTGATTCGGCCGTTGGCCATCGGGGCTTACACCTCGCCTTTACGAGCGTCCGAACGGCCTGTGGCTTTCTCGTCCGTACCGATATTTCGGTCTATGAAACTGCCATGCACCTCATTTTATCCCGAAAACGGATCCAACGTGGGGTTGCCGCTTATCCACCCGGAGTTTTACAAGAGGTTCAAATGAAGGCATCGTTTATTTATATTGCGAGATTTTCCCCTCCAGTCTGGTCATCAGGGTATTAAATCCATGCTCGCGTAGCTCCGCCGTATATTCTGTGCGCTTCAGAGCCAAATCACTGACGCCCTGCGCAATCACGTTAATAATCCGCCATTGTCCTTTGCGCTGGTGCAAAAGGTAATCCAAGTGTACCTGCGTGTGGTCCTCCTTGATGAGAACCGTGTGTACAAGCATCCATCCATGCCGGAACGTCCGGCTGGAAACGGTTTGGAACGACTCTCCAGAATAGCCGTTAAAGCGATGGGCGTAAGTAGCGATGACCAAGCGGGAAAATGTACGAACGAACTGTAATTTTTGCGTGTGATTCAAACTGTGCCAGTATTTTCCAGCCACAATTCGTACCACCTCGGGAAAATCATAACTTTGCCGAATGATCGGTTCCAGACGTATATAACGCCCTTTATATCCCAGACTTTTCGCATGTTTCATGGTGGACAACAAGGCTGCGTGGAATGTGCCAATCACCGTTGCAGCACTGTGTGGATCCCGCGCCGCCAACGCCTCTGACCCAGCGACCTGCATGCTAAAAAGGAACAGCGGCAGCCACATCCAGGTATAAATGCGCATATGTACCATCACACGCTGAAGGGACGCGTCATTCCGCTGCCGCTCGCTTTTTCCTGTCTGGTGCTGCGCTCTCTTCGGGTGTTGCTTTCCCGGTCTCGGCCCGGATCGGAATTACGTTGGGTTGTGTATACGAGACCGGTAATTCCGGAGCCATTGGACCTTCGGTGCGTGGGCCGCGCAGTGCAACGGACAAAGCTTTAAGCGGATGCGCCACAGCATCGTTCACCGCTGTAGGCTCATAACCGCAATGGGCCATACAATCGGCACATTTGGGATTGCGTCCGGTTCCGTAAGCATCCCAGTTCGTATCCTCTATCAGAGATTTGAAGCTTGGCGCATAACCTTCGTCTACCAGCAAGTAACATGGTCTCTGCCAGCCGAAAACATTACGCGTGGGGTTCCCCCATGCCGTACAGCGATATGTTTGGTTGCCGGCCAGAAAATCCAGGAAGAGGCTGGACTGATTGAATTGCCAACGATTTTTTCCTGTACGTTTACGCCCGAGTTTGAAAATATCGCGAAATAACTGCTTCGTGACCTGGCGCCGGAGAAAGCCATCCTGTTTCGGTGCATGCTCATAGGAAAATCCCGGCGAAACATTGATACCTTCTACACCCATACCCATAACGAAATCAAAAAATTCAGCGGCCTCTTCAGCACCTTCACCCTGGAAGAAGGTACAGTTTACGGTGACTCGAAAACCCCTCGCCACTACCATTTTGATGGCCTTGACGACCTGATTGAACACCCCCTTCTGGCATACCGAGGCATCATGCCGGGCGCGGTTGCCGTCCAGATGAATGGAGAAAGTTAGGTATGGCGACGGCGTGTAATCATCTATCTTTTTTTCCAGCAACAGGGCATTGGTACACAAATAGATGTATTTTCGGCGCTGAACAATGCCCTGAATGATCTGCGGCATCTCCTTGTGGATCAGCGGCTCGCCACCGGCAATGGAAACGACTGGCGCCCCGCACTCATCCACAGCGGACAGACATTCATCCACACTCAGTCGTTTGTTCAGGATATCATCGGGATAATCAATCTTGCCACAGCCGGGGCAGGCCAGATTGCAGCGGAACAGCGGTTCCAGCATCAACACCAGAGGGTATCGCTGTCTTCCGCGCAAGCCCTGGCGCACAATGTAACTTCCTACCTGTACGACTTGCCGTAGGGGAATACTCATCGAAACTCCTTTCAACACCTCAAAAACAAGTTTGAGCCAGGATTATATCGTAGCCACTCGCGGCTCCGTTCATTTTTCCCAGGAGTCTGTCGGACTTATGGGAAACCTACCGTATCGGCACATAAGCCCGACAGGCTCCTGACCCGTATTATTCATAAATTCTTCCGTGCCCTTGCTTGTCCCTTTGTCCGCACCAAATCCCTCGTCGGTCGTCCGTATCCGCGCTCACAGTCTCTCTCCTCGGAATCCGTTGCGAACAAAGGCCGGCGCAATCATCGCGGTGATTCGTGAACAACACAGACTAGCAAAGCGGCGGATGCGTGAACCCCGCAGTGTATACGCTTACATGTGAGGATTCGAGCATTCGGGCTGAAGTCACTACAGGAAAGCCAGCGCCAGATTCGTGAGCGCCTGCACTGTGCCGCACCACGGTGTCACATTTCCGAACAGAGGAGCCTGTCTAGCCCTGCCCTTTACCCACAAATAAAGCTGAAAAGAAAAGGGCTTTTTCCATA
>CAZUWV010000052.1:0-11137 GCA_964624255.1 uncultured Zetaproteobacteria bacterium | reverse complement strand
AAGAAATTAAACTGCCAATTTAGCATTCAGAACTTATGGGACGCACTACTAGCTGCTCTTGAACACACTTCCTGATTGTTTCTTCGTCTGCGCTGCCGCTACGGTCGCCTTCCTAGGAATCCGTTGCGAACAAAGGACCTGCGCAATCATCACGGCGATTTATGAATAGTTCAGGCTAGCTCTCTCGCATTAGCTTCCTGTCTTTACGGATAATGGAGCGGATGATTCTTACATAGTCCGTGCCACGTTCTGAATACTGGCTCAACCCCATGGCCAAAAGCTCCGGGTCCAAAGCTTGCCCCTGATGCCGCAGGGATCGTCGGATATTGCGGAAGGCTTGGTAAACCCGATGTGTATTCATGTTTTTCAAATAGGCCCGCACGGACAGCGCGGGTGAATCGAATAGCTCGACCTCATGGCTGGCACCGGCATTGCGCCGCAGTGGCACGATACCGCAGCCTTTCTGAAAACACCACTGGCCAAAATAATTGTTTGCCTCGCGAGCAAACCTTGAATTGCCCCATGCCGACTCATTGGCTGCTTGTGCCAGCACCATTTCCAAAGGAACAATATCCACCCGTGCCAATATCTGATTCCAGAATCTGCTGCCAGGCCTACCGCTAAGGGGAATGCGATATTCCACGCCAATTTGATGCAACCATGAAATAGCATGGGCTCTCAGATGCGGCAACGATTTTAACCGAAATAAATGCTGGCGGACTTGCATCACCCGCGCATTTTCAGCTTCGACCATCGGCTTCATAAATGTAAAAAACTCACCCTTGCCCATATGGATGAAATGGTCTGACACTTTGCCCCTCCACAGCCCACCTGACTGTGCGGTGGAAGAGACAGGCTGATCCGCCGGTGCCTTACTGGCCTTTAGTTCAATCCGTGCGGCATCATTTCTGACGGCAACGGGATGGCGAACCATATCCGCGCAAGATACAAGCAAAGCCGCGAATGACAGCAACGGCGCAAAATGCACCACTGTCTTCCACCTCCTGCACGGGAGAAATACTGTCAATTTCGAGAGTGACATAAACACGCCTATCGTATAATGGACATCATCAAAAGTCATTGTCGATTCCATAAACACCTTCCCACATGAATTAAACACCGCTCGCTGCTAGCCTGCGCGGTATGCAAATTTTTCGCACATGGGCAGGTACTATTGAAACCTCCAACCTCCATGGTGGCGCTGTAACCATCGGCAACTTCGATGGTGTACATATGGGCCATGAACAGGTACTGGCGGAAACACGCGGGCATGCGCTGGACGTTAGAGGGCCAACAATCGCCGTAACATTCGAGCCGCATCCACGCGCCGTTCTCTTCCCCGCTGAATCGCCTCGCCGCCTGTGCCACCTGCACGAGCGGCTGGAAGGGCTGAGGCGTGCAGGTATGGATGCTACGCTATTGCTACATTTCAATCCGCTACTGGCCGCATGGCCCGCCGAAAAATTTATACGTCGATTATATGAATCGCTGCTCTTTAAACATATCCACGCGGGTTACGATTTCGCTTTCGGACACGATCGGAAGGGAGATTCTGAGGTGCTGCGCCGATTGGGTGAAGAACTCGGGTTTACCGTCAGCGTAGCCAAAGCTTTTGAAATGCGCGGTGCCGTTGTTTCCTCCAGCCGTATTCGGTCGGCCATTGAAGCAGCGGACTTCAGGCTCGCGGAAGCGTTGCTCGGCCATCCCTACTCCATTTCCGGACATGTCGGCAAAGGTGATGCCCGCGGACGGCATCTTGGATTCCCCACCGCAAACCTCGATGTGCGCAACCTCGCGCATCCGCCGATCGGTATTTATGCTGTCTATGTCGAAAGCGAAGCAAATCGATGGAGCGGAGCTGCCTACCTTGGCTACCGTCCGACCTTCAGGGGTAGAACCCTGATATTGGAAACGCATATCTTCGATGCCAACCCGGATTTATACAAGCATCGCCTGCGGGTTGCGTTCGTTGAACGCATCAGGGAAGATCGGGCGTTCGCCGGACCAGATGATCTGAGCCGCCAGATTGCCCGTGATTGCAGCGCGGCGAGAAGAATTTTAGATGCGAACCAACTGTGAATAACGGACCCGACATCTAGCGAGCGCTAAGGGGAAGAATATGAAGGGAATCAGGAGTCAACGCTATATGTCTGGTGTCATCCGGTATCTGGCGATGTGGTCCTTCCAGCTCGTCGCGGCGGCATCCCTGTTGGCGGCGCTACCCTCGGTCGGAAACTGCGAGGCGCAGCATCCATCGCCTAAAATCGACAAAGCTGCGCCTGTACGCGCTACCTTGCCGAATGGGCTGCGGGTAATTATTGTAAAAAACAGTCTGGCACCAGTGGTAAGCATGGAAATGACTTATCGGGTCGGGTCCAATGAGACGCCTCCAGAGTTCCCCGGAACCGCACACGCTCTGGAGCATATGATGTTTCGCGGTAGCCCCGGTCTGTCCGCGAATCAGTTGGCAGCGATCGCAGCCGGAATGGGCGGACGCTTCGATGCACAGACACAACAGTCTGCAACGCAATATTTTTTCACCGTCCCGGCCAGGGATGTGGATGTGGTGCTACATATTGAGGCAAGTCGCATGCGGGGTCTAACTGGCGGACCCAAAGGCTGGCGCCAGGAACGAGGCGCAATAGAGCAGGAGGTGGCGCAAGATTTGTCCAGCCCCGACTATATGCTTTACAGCAAACTGCTAAAGGTTATGTTCAAGGGAACGCCCTATGCCCATGACGCACTCGGTACCAGAGCATCATTTGACGAGACGCGCTGGGACATGCTAAAAGATTTCCACAAGGCTTGGTACAGGCCAAACAATGCTGTACTGCTCATCGTCGGCGACATCGACCCCAAGGATGTATTGGCGAAAGTCAGAAAACGCTTCGCGTCTATCCGGTCCGAACCACTACCTCAGCGACCGCACATCAAACTCCAGCCTGTCAAACCGAAGACGCTCCATCTAACGAGCGACCAATCTTACGGCTACGTCGCGCTGGCTTTCCGCATGCCCGGCTGGAACAGTTCTGACTATGCGGCAGCCCAGGTGCTTGCGGATGTTCTTTCCAGCCAGCGGGCCAGCCTGTATGGACTGGTTCCCGCTGGCAAAGCCTTGTTTACCGATTTTTCTCTGGAGGCATTGCGTGATGCAGGCCTGGGTTATGCTGTCGCAGGCTTCCCCAAAGAAGGGGACGCAGCCGCCGTACTCAAAGCCCTGCGCAAGGTCATGGCGAGCATGAAGAAAAGCATACCGCTCAAGTTGGTGGAAGCAGCCAAACGCAACGCGCTTACCGAGCTCGAACTCAGAAAAAATTCTATTGCGGGATTGGCCGACCTTTGGTCGCAGGCTGTCGGCGTGGAAGGCCGTCACTCACCTGAAGACGATATTAACGCTATCCGCGCGGTCACCAACAAAGATGTAGAGCGAGTCGCTCGCTTATACCTCAACCAGACGCATGCCATTGCAGCGATCATGACGCCCCACGAATCGGGCGAGCCGGTGGCTGCCAGGGGTTTCGGTAGTAAGGAGTCATTCAGTCACCTCGGCCCAAACCATGCCGTTGTGCTGCCAACCTGGGCGAAGCAGGCGGTCAATCGCCTCAATATTCCTTCCTCGACCATAAAGCCGATACTTTTTACGCTACCCAATGGACTCAAGCTGATTGTCCAACCGGAAAGCATCAGCAAGACGGTCAGTATATATGGCCATATCCGCAACAGGCCTGTCCTTGAAACCCCTAAGGGCCAGAATGGCGTTGACGAGGTACTGGACCAGCTATTCTCATTTGGCTCCACCCGGATGCCTCGACTGACCCTTCTGAAAAACATTGACGACATCGGCGCCAACGAGTTGGCGGGAACCGATTTTGAGCTCCAGGTACCTGTCAGGCATCTGGACCGCGGCGTACAATTACTGGCTGATAACGAAATACATCCCGCCTTGCCACGACGCGCCTTCAGGACCATTCAACGTCAGGTCGCTGCCGAAGCGTCGGGACGTTTGCATAGCCCAGCCTATATGGTGAAGCGGAGCCTGCTGACGGCTGTCTATCCAAAAGGCGACCCAACGCTCCGCGAGGCTACACCCGAAACAGTTTCCGCACTGACCCTGGGTGATGTAAAGGCTTATTACCGTAAGGTGTATCGCCCCGACATGACGACCATTGTCGTGATTGGCGATGTACGCCCCGAAACTGCGCGCCGGATCATCGGCAAGTATTTTGGCTCATGGAAAGCCCGCGGACCAAAACCACGAACCTTGCTACCGACAGTTCCTGTGAATAAAGCTTCCAGTGTTGTGGTCCCCGATGCCAGCAGGGTTCAGGACCGGGTAATCATGGCTGAAACGGTGGGTGTGCGTCGTTCCGACCCGGGTTATTACACACTCGAATTAGGCAACCATGTGCTAGGCGGCGCGTTTTATGCCACCCGTTTGTACCGCGACCTGCGAAAAAATGAGGGGCTGGTCTACAACATCTCCTCTTTCTTCCAGGTGAGCCAGACCAGAGGACTTTACATGATCGAATATGCCTGCGACCCACCCAATGTATCCAAGGTCCATGCAATTCTCACCCGCGAAATCAAAGACATGCAGACGACACCCGTGAGTGCTGCGGAGTTACATCAGGCCAAGGCCTTGATGCTACGTAATATTTCATTGGATGAATCGAGCGTGAGCAGCATCGCCAGGGGGCTGCTATTTCGAGCGACACACAACCTCCCACTGGACGAACCCATCGTTGCTGCGCGGTACTACATCAAGCTGACTGCGGCACAGGTTAAGTCAGCCTATGCCAAATGGCTGCGTCCTCATGACATGGTGCAAGTCGTGCAAGGGCCTTCGCCACATTAAGGAGCTGTAAATAAATAACATGGCCGGGAATACCCATGACGAGAGGAGAAAGCAGAGTTCGATGGTGAATGAACAATTCGATTATAAAGCGACGGTGTTTCTCCCAACCACCGATTTCCCCATGCGCGGCAATCTTCCAAACAGGGAGCCGAAGCGCCTGAGACAGTGGAGTGAAGCAAATATTTATGGGCAATTGCGCACACGGCGCGAACGCGCGCCGAAATTTATTCTGCACGATGGTCCCCCTTACGCCAATGGTAATATTCATATTGGCCACGCAGTGAACAAGGTTCTCAAGGACATTGTGGTACGTTCGCGCTCCATGGCGGGCTTTGATGCCCCTTATGTACCCGGTTGGGATTGTCATGGCCTGCCAATCGAGCTGAAGGTCGAGGAGCAATTCAAGAAGAAGAAACGCAAAAAAGAAGACATCACCGATTCGGAGTTCCGTACCGCATGCCGCAACTATGCGAGGGAACAGATCGATGTACAGCGCGAGGAATTCAAACGCCTTGGCATCATCGGCGACTGGGACCGTCCATATATTACCATGGATTACCATTTCGAGGCCAATACGGTACGCGAAATAGGTAAATTTCTAGCCAACGGCGGGCTGTATAAGGGTGCTAAACCCGTTCACTGGTGTGTATCTTGCGCTACCGCATTGGCCGAAGCCGAGGTGGAATACGAAGATCATACCTCTCATTCCATCTATGTAAAATTTACTGCTGGTGAGGACTTATCTGATATCAATGCCGCGCTGGATGGTAATATCTCCATCGTTATCTGGACCACCACGCCATGGACAATTCCGGCTAATCTCGCCGTATCTGTTGGCCCGGACATCGAATATGCAGCGGTAAAAATTACCGATAGCAGTAACAATACCAACCTTGAAACAGGCGAGATTCTTATTTTGGCCGAGAATCTGAAAGCCGACGTACTCGCTGCCATCGGGGTACAAGGTGAGACCGTGGCTTGTATCAATGGCGCGCGTCTGGAGAAACGCATCTTCCATCACCCCTACCTGGATCAGGATGCACCGATTCTCGTCGGCGACCATGTCACGCTGGATGCTGGCACGGGCGCTGTACACACAGCTCCCGGTCATGGCCAGGAAGACTATGAAATCGGCATTAAATATGGCATCAAGGCATTCAACCCCGTCAGCGATAAAGGCATCTTTGACGCAGGTACACCCGTGGTTGAAGGTCACCACGTCTATCGGGCTAATGGTATCATGGTTGAATACCTGCAGGCATGTGGTGCCCTACTGGAAACATCCGAAATCAAGCATTCCTATCCACATTGCTGGCGCTGCCACAAGCCGCTTATTTTCCGTGCCACACCACAATGGTTCATTTCGATGGATGTCAATGGTTTGCGCGACAAGGCGCTGGAAGAAATCAAAAAAATAGCATGGACGCCTGAATGGGGAGAGAACCGCATCCGTGCCATGGTCGAACAACGTCCGGACTGGTGCGTCTCACGCCAGCGTAACTGGGGCGTGCCAATCACGGTTATTCACTGCACCTGTGGCTCACACAGGATAACGACACCCGAGGTGATTGAAACAATTGCCAGGCAGGTAGAGACCGCCGGTGCGGACACCTGGTTTACACACGATGCCGCTGCATTCCTCCCTGAAGGTGCCACCTGCCCCGATTGCGGTGGCTCCAGTTTTGTAAAAGAGACAGATATTCTCGACGTCTGGTTTGATTCAGGCAGCACCCACGCATGCGTTCTGGAACAGCGCCACGGTTTGAGTAGCCCGGCCGACCTTTATCTGGAGGGTTCCGACCAGCATCGTGGCTGGTTCCAGTCCTCATTACTGGAAAGCGTCGGCACACGCGGGGTTGCACCCTTCAAAGGCGTGCTGACACATGGCTTCGTAGTTGATAAAAAGGGCAATAAGATGTCCAAGTCGCGTGGTAACGTGATTGCACCACAGAAAATTATTCAGCAGATGGGTGCGGACATTCTCCGCCTGTGGGTCGCATCTTCTGACTATTCAGCGGATATCCGAATTTCCGATGAGATCGTGAAACAGTTAGCCGAATCCTACCGGCGTATCCGCAACACGATTCGCTTCCTTCTGGGTAACCTGGCCAGCTTTGACGTTGGCAAACACATCCCCATGGAAGAGCGTGGGGAACTGGACCTGTGGGCCATGCACAGCATGGCGCAAGTAGCGAAGAACGTTCGGGAATCCTACGAAACCTACCAATTCCATAAGATCCACCAGGATATCCACCACTTCTGTTCGGTGGAACTGGGTGGATTTTATCTTGATGTTATCAAGGACCGATTGTATTGCGATGCGGCCGGTTCAAAACGGCGCGCTTCAGCACAATCTACGCTATATGATATTGCGCATGTGCTGGTGCGTATGATTGCTCCAATCCTTCCGTTTACGGCGGAAGAGTGTTGGGAATTCCTACCGGGTGCGAAAAATGGAAGTATTCATCTACAAACGTTTGCAGATATTGTCGATGTACCAATAAATATCTTGGCATGGGAAGATTTCTTCGCTATCCGCGAACAGGTAAATACTGTACTGGATCAGGCTAAAAAGGAGAAGATTATTGGCTCATCCATTGCAGCCCATGTGACTATTCCGAATCTGGATCACGACTTTACCAATACGCTGGACGAAACATGGGAACAACTGTTCATCGTCGCAAAGGTTAGCGGCGGCGACAAACTTTCGGTTTCAATAGCGGAAGGCGTGAAATGCCCGCGTTGCTGGAACGTCGGCAAGCCCGCTTGTCCGGAACACAAAAAACACAAGGAACTCTGCTCACGCTGTTTGGAGGCTCTCGCTTGACGGGTGCCGAAATGACAGACCACACGCCGTGCCGCCAACCTGCATCATGGCGCGGTACATAGATAATGCAAGTTGGCGGTATATGCCGATTACATACGGTTTCTTACAATAACCTTAGCTACCGGAACGATTCTCCGGCGGCCCCTTTTGTATAGCGGCCTGCTGACTCATCCGCGTGAATTCCTGCGATGAAAGTTTGGGGAATTGCTCCTTGATGAAGGCGACAATGGACCAAATAGCCTTGTCATTATGTATTTTCTGCCATGAAGGCATACCCGTCATCTTAACACCATTTTTAATGACCCAGAATACCTCCGAAGGTGACATATCTCTGGTTGATAACCACAGGCGTGGTGGCCTTGGCTGCATGCCATCACTCAAATCTGTGGGATATTTAGCTGGCGATCCATGACATACCAGGCAGTCGTCGCGATAGGTAAGGAACCCTTTTTTGATCATCGGAGCGGCGGTAAGGGATGGTGCGACGATGCCCCGTGCATGCCATGTTATAGAGTTGTCCGACGTCATGCTTAACAGTGGTGCGACAAGAGGATTTTCCGGTTTATTCGCCGCAACATCGTACCAGCCGACGTACATATACGCTACAGCGGACAGTCCGGTGAAGATGGCGGCGAAAACAAGGGTGAAAAAAACGGTCGTGGTCGTTTTCAATGTGAGGTCTCTCTTCGGGTTAAATTTTTATACCGCTGGCCATGCGTCCCTGCGGCATATGGCTTCGGAAAAGGCCGATCCTGCCGAACAGTATGCATGAAAATGGAGAAGACAGCCACCTTTCCGACGAGCGAGCTTAGGCGAAGGCATATCCAAAAACAACCCTTTCCACACGCTGCTTGTAATTATTAGAATACTTTTTCTCCTGCTTCTGGCTGCTGGGTTACCATCCTCCATTTTAGCCAATCCGGCATTTTCACGCCAGACCGGAGCTTCATGCAGGCAATGCCATTTCCAGGATATGCATTCATTGAACCGATATGGCCGCGAATTCCTCGAAAACGGGTTCCGAGAAACCAAAGCAATGAAAAAGCATCGTAGCAAATCCGGAAAGAGGCACCGTAAACGGAAGTCGTTTACAGAACATGAAAAAGGTTAAGTCGGGAAGAATGCGCATAGGCGCGGGGTCCGTAGCGCCCTCCCCTTCCGATAATAGATGTCGCGGGGCATTGACTTGCCGGCATTCGATTCTAAACTGCCGCATTCCCGATGGGGGATCGTCTAGCGGCAGGACTGCGGACTCTGACTCCGCCAACGAAGGTTCGAATCCTTCTCCCCCAGCCATTATAAATCAGTCACTTACGTGGCTTTACAAGCCTTATCCCCCAGAAGTTTTTACTTTTTGTCACACTCGGCCCATAGGGAAGGTTATAACAATGGCGACAATTAGAAAACGTGGTGATTTTCAGTGGCAGGCGCAAGTACGGCGAAAGGGGTTTCCCATCCAAACCCATACATTTGAAACGAAGGCTTCGGCTCTGGCATGGTCGCGGATGATTGAACGGGAAATGGATACAGGTGTCTGGCGTCCGCACAAAGGAGCGGAAAGCACCACGCTTGAAGAGTGTTTAATCCGGTACGAAAGAGAAGTGACAGCAAGTAAGAAAGGATGGCGACAGGAAAAAAACAGGATCAAGCATATACGAGCGCATGCACTCGCTTCATGTTTCATGTCAAGCATTCGAGGGAAGGATATTGCGGAATATCGAGATGAGCGGCTTGCGACTGGCATTAGCGCATCTACATATCAAAAAGAGCACGCGTTACTTTCCCATCTGTTTACGGTGCCTCGCCGCGAACAGGGAATGGAATCAATTATCAATCCGGTTGAACTTGTAAGCCGCCCAGCTATCCACCTATCAGACTCTAAAAATTTTACGGCACGGGATGTACCTCTATCCCGCCGAGCCGTCGATGTGCTAAGTGGATTGCCGCGCCGTCTTGATGGTCAAGTATTCAAGACTGGCGCCAATTTCATAACGGTTGGATTTGGCCGAATCTGCAAAAGTGCCAAGTCACTTGACGGAAAAAAAGGTGAACCAATCGAAGACCTACGCTTCCACGACTTGCGTCATGAAGCCACATCAAGACTATTCGAGAAGGGCTTGAACCCCATGCAGGTTGCCGCTATCGCCGGGCACAAAACACTCCAAATGCTGAAACGATACACTCATCTAAGAGCGGAAGACCTGGCAAAGATGCTGGGGTGAAACACACACTATTGGATGTGCAGTTTAGCCGTTAGATTGATTCCCAAGGCTTTCATGACCGCAAGGGTTGTTTTAAGTGTGGGGTTGCCACGGTCGCTAAACGAACGGTACAGTTGTTCACGAGAAAGCCCGGTCTGCCCGGCAATTTGGGCCATACCCCTGGCGCGCGCAACGACGCCGAGGGCGTGGGCGATGTAGCTGGCATCGTTTGATTCAAACGCTTCCGCCATGAAAGTCGCAATCGCATCGTCGGAAGTCAGGTCTTCCGCCGGATCGTAGGTGGTTAGTTTTTCAGCCATGTTTTACCTCCATGGGATTCGTTACTGCATCTGGATTTTTAGCTAGTCCCTTGCCTCTCAACCAACTTCTTCCATGTGTTCCAGTGCAGCATGCACCAGGAAACCGGATCGACTTTCACCCTGAGCGCGTGCTGCGATGTCGATGCGGTTCAATAAACGTTCGGGGATCGTCTTATGGCACGTCTGCATCTATCTGGCACCCACCCCGAGCTTGCCCCATGAGCCCTTGCGCTTCTCCGTGAAGATGCAGCTAACGCCGCCCTCGTTGTACACAATAGGATGCCCGAAATCGCAGAATGCCGCGCTGATAATGATCGGCAACTGTGCGTTTCCGAAGCTGCGCGGTTGATACAGCAACACCTCGCCATCGTGGCATTTCCCGGACGCGGACGTGGCATCGTGAAGCAAACAGATGGCGGATGCATCGCCGCCGCCAAAACCGAAAGCCTGCGCCTGTCCGCAGCAGACCGTAAGTGCCACCGCCGTGCCGAACCACCATCGCATCATGTTTATCCCCTTTTGTCGCATGTTTGTTTTGTCGCCGTATCATACTGACGGATAATCATTGACATCCTCCCCGCCCTAAAGGACGGAGATTCCTACTGCGCCTGACCTTGCGGCCAAGTCACTTCGGTGGGTTCCTGCTACTGGCGGCATTGTAACACCACTCACTTGGCAGGCGATCCGGGCGTACCCCGCCCTTTTTAACAGATTTTTAGCGGCCACGGTTCCAGAGTGTTCACGGTGTCCGCAAGTATCCGGCCATGTCATAGGTACCGGATTATCGGGCGATGATGCTCAATACGGTGCAGGTTTAATGCCAATCCCTTATTCTGCAGAACTTTCGGGTCAAGGCGAAACCGATATGCCTTATGGATTAACATATCATGATCTTAACACGTTCAGAAAAAACGCAAGCCTATCCGTCTAATCT
>CAZUWV010000051.1:0-11157 GCA_964624255.1 uncultured Zetaproteobacteria bacterium | reverse complement strand
TCAAAATCCTCTCAATGCATAAAACCCGAAAGGATGCATTTGCCGGATGAACCGCTTAAATCCAGAGGCGTAAAAAACATCAGTAAAAAAAATCCGGCAAATGGCTTCTCGTACGCGAATGGTTTTTGACCATCTGCGCATGACTAAAAAATACGCAGGGGGATGGGGGTAGAACAAATTAGCCGTGCTGAAAACAATAGGTTTGCAGGCCTTTATTGGATGTCCTGGGATGCTTGTTTGGTACCGGGAGCGGGAGTCGAACCCGCACGGATGCAATATCCTCGGGATTTTAAGTCCCGTGTGTCTACCAATTCCACCATCCCGGCACACATCATTAATTGCGCGTATGCTATGGAAAAATCGAAGGCTGGAGGCAGGGGCGGGAATCGAACCCGCGAATAAAGGTTTTGCAGACCTCTGCCTTACCACTTGGCTACCCTGCCGAAGACTCAACCCTATAGAGAAAAGGGCTTTTCGGGTCTGTAAGCTGGAGCGGGAAACCGGGTTCGAACCGGCGACCTCAACCTTGGCAAGGTTGCGCTCTACCAACTGAGCTATTCCCGCGAACTTCCTAGAAATATATATTTCAACGTTTTTCATTCTTTTTTAATCTATGTCTATCCATGTTATGCCGTGCAAGCGAACGTTCTAGCCTGCATTATTCATGAACTCTGCCGTGGCCGGGCAAACATAACTCAAGCGCGCCATCCGACAACGGCGGCGAATTATGCACGGGCGTGAATAGGTGTAAAGGGTGGATGTGAGGAGGTCCGATGTCTGCGAACACCTTGAAAACGGCAGAATAATAGATTCGAGAAATGTCATGACGGAGCGCCTCTTTCGCCACGCAAAGGCAGGGGGAATCAGACCTGCAGGGATTTGACTTGCGTCGTCGTTCCTGGATTGTCAGCCTGACAGCATGGCAACTGATCAAGGATACATTATTGTTGATGAACGGTTCATGGCGCGTGCGCTCGACCTTGCGAAGAAGGGTGTGGGTAAAACGCACCCCAACCCGGCCGTTGGAGCCGTTGTTGTCGTTGATGATGAAGTGATTGGCGAAGGCTGGCATGAGGGCGTGGGAAATATGCATGCCGAGGTGGTGGCATTGGAACAGGCAGGTTCGCACGCGCGGGGCGGCACATTGTATGTGACGCTGGAGCCATGTGCCGCCCAGGGGCGAACGCCGCCTTGTACGCATGCTATTCTGCGCGCAGGTATACGACGGGTGGTTTATGCCTCATCCGACTCCAATCCAGAGATGGCCGGTGGTGGTGTGGATCTGGAGGGTCACGGCGTAAAAGTCGTGGCCAATGTACTGGAGAAGGAAGCGGACGCTATCAATAGGACCTTTTTCCATTTTCACCGTCTGGGCAGAGCCTATGTCACAGCCAAGGCTGCCCTTTCGCTGGACGGTAAGATGGCCACGCATCGGATGGACTCGCAGTGGATCAGCAGCGAAGCATCGCGCAGGCATGCGCAGCAGTTGCGAGCCGACAGCCATGCCATCCTGGTCGGTGCAGGTACGCTGAAACAGGATAACCCTTCACTAACCGTACGCGATGTCCCCCTGTCGGGTCATCCACCGATGCGTTGCGCGCTATGTTTCGAAACTCCTGATTTTCGCCCAGGTTACCATCTGGCAAACGGAGCTGCGCCATCACGTCTGTATGTACATAGCGAAAGCGATGCTACACGGGCCTGGAGGGATGCGGGTGTGGAGGTGGTTCGCGTGGATGGTTTGATCGAAATACTCAGGCACCTGGCTGGCGAAGGGCGTTGGTCGGTCCTGCTGGAAGGCGGAGGAACACTCCATGCCGCGTTTATCGAAGCTCGCCTGACTGATGAACTGGCTATCTATCAGGCACCGATCCTGATTGGCGGCAGGGATGCCATTAGTTTTTGGCACGGAGAGGGGGTGGCACGGCTATCTGATGCACCAAGGCTGGAGGATGTGGAACGGTGTATGCTGGATGAAGACCAGCTAATCCGGGGTAGAGTGGTTTATCCTCATCCGGGCTGAATAACCCGGGACAGAGGTTGAATTTACGCCGCTTGCCGCTTCTGATGCCCGCCCTGGCATGGGTGACCGGACTGGCTGTAGCACGAGCGGATTGGGTCCCGTGGTTGGTGCTAGCATGGTTGGCAGGAATTACAGTTTCATTTCTTTTTTTCTCCAAAACGCGCGTATTCGCAGCTATTCTGTTAACCGGCGTGGCATGGGGCGTTGTCAATCTCGGATGGGATGCGCGATCGGTAGCATTCGATAGTCATTGGCTGGAAGGCCCCTCACAGATCACGGCCAGCGTGGTGAAAGTACAACATAAAAAAATTTACACGCGATTGACATTGCGGCGAATCTCCCGCTCCGGCGAGGAGAAGAAAGGGGGTAGCATACTTTCTTCTCTTTCTTCGGGGCGAAAAAGTGAAATCGCCCCATTTTTACTCCGCGGACAGGCCTGGTTGTATGTGTATCAATATGCGGCAAGCAAGATCAGGCCCGGCGACAGGATACAGGCGCGGGTTCGCTGGCATGCGCCGCACAATCGCAACAATCCTGGCGGGTTCGACTTTGAGGCTTATTGTTTTGATCGCCACATTGCGCTTATCGGCAGCGCCAAAGGAGCCGTGACGGTTCTTGCATCGAATGCCTCATGGCTGGCTGGTATGCGCCAGCGTATTCGAAATGCAGTGAAAGGTTTTCCCGATGCGCAGGCGGGTATTCTTGAAGCGCTGCTATTGGCGGATCGAAGCCATATCCCCATCCATATTCAAGATATATTCGCAGCTACAGGAGCGATGCATTTACTCGCCATTTCAGGTTTACATGTAGGTATGGCGGCGGCGATCGGTTTTGGTTTGTGCTGGTGGCTATTGACGCGGCGGGAAGCGTGGATAGTCCGGCTTCCGGTACGCGGGGCATCCCTGATGGCCGGTTTGGCGGTTGCAGTAGCCTATACATCGCTGGCGGGTTGGCCGTTACCCGCTGAGCGTGCCACGATAATGCTGGCGGCAGGTGCGCTTGCCTGGTGGCTGAAGGCACGGGTTGCGCCCCTTAACACCATGCTGGCTGCGTTAATCCTGATGCTTCTACTGGATGCGCGGGCAGTGGAATCAGTATCATTGTGGTTGTCCTTTTCCGCCACAGCGGCGATTTTGTTCTGGGCCGGAAGGCAAGGCCCTCATGCGGATGATTTTCATCTCCGGCGTATGTTCGCGGGGATGTTGTGGGTGACCCTGATCGCCAGCCTGGCAACATTGCCCCTTGTCGTGCATACATTCGGACGTTTGCCAATATACGGTTTACCGACCAACATGGTCATGATTCCGCTATACAGCCTGTTCGTTCTGCCGCTGGCGCTGGCGGGAGCGGCACTGGCGGGTGTGGGCGCGAATAGCGTGGCAACATGGTTATTCTATGTCGCAGGTTACGGTGTGGACGTGGGGAACCACCTGCTAGTACGAATATCACAATGGCCGGACGGACACTTGTGGATTCCTTCCGTACCATGGTGGCTGACCGGGTTTTATGTAAGCGGCACGGTATTTGCCGCCATCTTATTCTGGAAAGGTAGACGGCGAGTCGGATGGTCCCTCATAATATTGACTGTGATGATCTATGGCGTGGCCGTTACACGAGAACGGGCACCCGCACAAATGCAACTGATAGCATGGGATGTGGGGCAAGGCGCGGCGGCTAGCCTCGTGTCGCCGGATGGTCGCGTATTGGTGGTGGATGCACCGGGTAAACGCGGAAGCCGTTTTAATGGCGGAACTATCGTGGCCGCGGGTTTACGTGCCGGAGGCATCACGCATATCGACGTTATGGCGATTAGCCATGCCCAGTCCGACCATATGGGCGGAATGATGCGCCTGATGGACCAGGTGAATAGTGTAAGAGAGCTATGGTTGGCCGATGTGCCAAGCGTTAAGCACCATCCGCTTATCCAGCGTTTGGTTCAGAGGGTGCGTTTGCATGGTGGCGATGTACGTTGGTTGAAGCAGGGGGATAGAATCAGCTTTGGCGGTGTAAAGGGGCAGGTATTATGGCCACCGGCGGGATACCATCCGCGTAATCCAAATAACGGCTCGCTGGTTCTGTCCTTTCAGCTGAAGAATGGCAAGCGGTTGTTGTTCCCCGGCGATATTGAGGCCAGGGCAGAGACCGGAATCATGGCCCATGGCATACGGCCACAGAATGTGATATTAATACCGCATCATGGCAGCGCAACATCCAGCACACGGGTATTTGTTCAGGCTGTAAGGGCAGAAGTAGCGATTGCCCAGACAGGATACGCCAATCACTACAGATTTCCCCGTCCGCAGGTCGTGCAGCGGTACGAAAAGGCTGGTACGCAGGTTTGGAATACATCGAAGGGTGCTGTGATAGTGGCACCGGATGATGACAAAGGTGGTATCCGCGTCGATTACGCGGCACCGGTACGGTCCGGTAAACGTAAGCGCGCATTGCGGTGGTGGCGGGATCTTATCCGCGGATGATGAGCGAAAAGTCTATCCATGAGCCTCCATAGGGCGCCCATGGTTTTTATTTGCGTACCTGCCCGCGAGGCGATGATGACTTTTTACAATGCCATCACCTATAATACGCATTTGCCGGACGGATTACTGAGCGGCTGTTGGAGGTAGATGTGTACGAGTTTATGGTTCAGGGCGGAACGGTCATGTTTATTCTGCTCGGTTGTTCCATCCTGGCACTGACCATTGTTTTTGAGCGAAGCTGGAGTCTGAGGCGTTCGGCGGTTATTCCTGAAAAAGACGTGAATGCCGTAGAAGCGGCTATTCGTAACGAAGATGTGAAACAGGCGATGCGGATATGCCGCGACAGTCCCACAGCCATGGGTCGTATCCTTTGGGTGGCGTTGGAAAACAGGGGCGTGTCTCGTGCTGTACTCAAAGAGGTGCTTGAGGAGATTGGGCGACAGGAGATCGCTCATCTGGATCGTTTTATTGGCGTACTGGGCCTGATTTCCGCTATTTCTCCTCTGCTTGGGCTATTGGGTACCGTGATCGGTATGATTGAAGTGTTTCAGGTTATCGCCGTACAAGGTGTGGGCAAGGCCGATGTGTTGGCCGGTGGTATTTCCAAGGCGCTGAATACCACTGCAGCGGGCCTCTCGGTGGCGATTCCTGCTCTGGTCGCCTTTCGCTTTTTCGAGGCGCGGGTAGATCGTTTTGTGATCGAGATAGAGCAGCATGCGCTACGGTTTGTGGAGCTTCTGAAGGGTGAGCGTTAATGCGCCTGCGCGAACGACCCAAACGCGATTACAGCGTGGATATCACACCATTGGTAGATGTCGTGTTTTTAATGCTTATTTTTTTCATGGTTTCGACCAGCTTTAAGGTAGCCAGCAGTCTCAAGCTGCAATTACCGACCAGTACAGCACATGGACAGACGACGAGCGCCAAGGAGGTTGTGATCAGCATTAACACCAGGGGGCAGTTCTTTGTCCAGGATGAAGCGGTATCCGACAGCGCATTGCGCAAGCGAATTTTGAATGTGACGAAGGGCGACCCTAATATGCACGCGGTCCTCCGGGCCGATGCGGATTCGCAGTACAAGCGCGTGGTGCGTGTGCTGGATGTACTGCGGCAACTGGGCATGGGCAAGGTGTCGATTGCCACGGTTCAGCCGAAGCATTAATTCCATGCGTATTGTACAAAAATTTGGTGGCACATCGCTAGGTAGCCTGGAACGTATTCGCAACACGGCCAGCCTGGTCGAACACTCTGTGCGTCGGGGGCAGGAAACGGCGGTTGTAGTTTCGGCAATGAGCGGAGAAACGAGCCGGCTCCTTGGCATGGCCCGCGAGTTGTGCGAACAGCCTCGGGCGCGCGAACTGGATGCGCTCGTTTCCACCGGTGAGCAGGTCAGCGCCGCATTGCTGGCTATCGAATTGCACAAACGGGGGATTGGCGCGTATTCCTATACGGGGATGCAGGCGGGTTTTTTCACCGATGGTCGCCACTCGCGTGCCCGTATCCGGCGGATCGAATGTAACGGTCTCGTCGAACATCTGGAACGGGGCGAGGTGCCGGTCCTGACTGGTTTTCAGGGCGTGGATGAGCAGGGAAATATCACCACACTGGGTCGGGGCGGGTCGGATACGTCGGCGGTGGCTTTGGCTATCGTCCTGGAGGCTGATGTTTGCGACATCTATACCGATGTGGACGGAGTTTATACCACGGATCCGCGTATCGTGCCGACAGCGCGGAAGATTAATCGTATCAGTTATGAGGAAATGCTGGAAATGGCATCTCAGGGCGCGAAAGTGCTACAGAATCGTAGCGTGGAGTTGGCGATGCGCAATGCGATGCCCATCCATCTTCGCTCCAGCTTTAAAAATATTTCCGGTACGCTGGTTACGGGTGAGGATAAAGTCATGGAACGAGCAAGCATTACCGGGGTCGCCTACAATCGCGATGAGGCCAAGGTCACCATACGGGGCATACCGGATCATCCGGGTATCGCCAGTGATGTATTCGGCCCGATTGCGCGGGCGGACGTTAATGTGGATGTCATTGTGCAGAATGTTAGCGAAGACGGTACGACGGATATTACGTTCACCGTACCACGCGGTGATTTTGGTGTCGCTATGCAAATACTGCAGGATGTCCGCGAGCGGATGAAGGCGCGAGACGTGAAGGGTGACGATACCGTTGCCAAGGTATCCATTATCGGGGTCGGCATGCGCTCGCATTCGGGGGTAGCGCGCCAGATGTTCGAAGCGCTGGCGGCGGAACGCATTAATATCCAGATGATTACTACCAGCGAAATCAAGATTACAGTGGTTATTGACGAGGGCTACGTCGATCGGGCGGTGCGCGTTTTGCACTCGGCTTTTGGCCTGGATGCAGGTTGATCGAAGCGCGACTTCCCGGCAAGAAGAGGGGCGTATGGCGTATTTTCCGCGCTTGCGACCAACGCTCGTATCATCCACGATAGCCCGATGAACAAACTCGCCAGGAAAACCGTTAAATACAGCCTTGTTTTTCTTGCTTTGCTGGTGGTGGCGCTACTCGCCGCGCCGTTTTTTATTGATGCCAATCACTATAAAGGTCTTATTATTGAGAAGGCCGAGCAGGCCATAGGGCGCAAGGTCGACATGGGTGAGTTGCATGCTTCATTCTTTCCATGGGTGGGCGTGCGCCTTGATAATGTACGGATTGCCAACGTAAAAGGCTTTTCGAGCAAGGCGTTCTTGCAGGTTAAGAGCCTGGACGTGCGCCTGGCATTGTTACCTTTATTGAGCAAACATGTCGAAATAAAACGTTTCGTACTGGATGGTCCGAAGCTTCGACTGGAACGTGACACCAGCGGTGCCGGAAATTGGGAGGGTCTGTTTCCAGCGGCAAGAAAAGGTGTGCCGGCGAGTGCTGTCGGGGGTGCGGAAGCACCAGGTTCACCAGAAAACAATGTCTTCCTGGCTGGCCTGACAGCCAAATCCATGCGTATGCAGAATGGTGAGATACATTATCAGGATATGCGGTCGGGGAACAATATCACCTTGAGCCACTTTGACGTCAAAGTGGATGATCTTCAGCTTGACCAACCCGTGCATATACAAGTTTCGGGGAAACTTTCGGGCGATACCTTTTCCATTAAGGGAAAAGTGGGACCCGTAGGGACTCTATCCACATTCAAGATCGAGAAGCTGCCATTACAGGCCGATATACAAGCAAAATCTATTACCCTCGACAAGGTCGCCGCTTTTATCCCTGCATTGGCGATGCTTCATGCGGACACATTGGCACTAAATGCCAGGGTTGAGCAGCGGTCGAGTGGTTTGCGTGTGACGGCAGGCACACTGGCATTGCGCGGTAAACATAATGCGGGTATGGCGTGGAAGATTGAAATGTCGAAACCCGGCCGCATAAAACTCGATCGCGTGGTGGTGCGCCTAACTGGTGAGAAGGTTGCGCAGATGGCGGGTTTCGTGCGTGGTATAGGGCATGCATTGCAGTATCAGGTGCGCATTAATACACCAGCATTGAGCCGCGAGCAGTTATCGACGTGGATGCCGGATTTGCGGACCTTATACGCAGCTAATCCCAAACCATGGAAACAGATTAAAGTGGGATTGTTAGCTGCTGGCGACACGAAGCATATAGAATTTCGGGATATACAATTGATACTGAATGACGAACTTCTTCAGGCGTCCGGAGGCATCCAGTTCGGACTTGAACCTGTCGTCCGGCTCCGTATTGCATCGAGGGTCTTGCATATTGATCCATGGTTACCCCGACCGGAAAAAAGTAAACTCCAAAACAAGGTGCCAATTGATAATAACCCGAGCAGCCGTACGACGCCTGACGCTCGGACCGGGAAGCTTGCACGAATTGGGCAACATGGTATCGACAATGGCAACGGCCCGGGTGCGAAAATAACCCAAGAATCCGTCGGCGATGTAGCCATCAGCCAAGAGGCAGCCAGCGAACCTGACTTACGTTTCATGAAACCGTGGCGCGTTACAGCGGAGTTGCAGATAGAGCATTTATTTTTGCACGGCCTCGATTTGGCGCATTTGCATGCTACGATGACCGGGAGACATGGAATATTCAATTTGGATCCTTTACGTTTCGAGTTAGCCGGAGGTCAGGTGAGCGAGAAAGCCAGCCTGCTTATTAACCGCTATCCTGCCCAATGGACCGAGTCGCTGAAGGTGCGCGGCGTGCAGGTGGAACCGGTGCTCAAGGCCCTGGCAAACACGGATATGTTTGCAGGCGTTATGCAGATGGACGCACAGTTGAATGGCATTGGTCTGTTGCCAGAAGCGGCGCTGGGGCATATGAAAGGCACGGGTAATGTTTTGTTACGCGATGGTATGATTAAAGGTTTTGATATCGCTGGAATATTACGCAATATCACTACACCAGGTCAGCAGAGCGGCCCCAGACAGACAGACTTCTCGCAGCTTTCCGGGAGTTTCAAGGTTAAGCGCGGTATAGTATCCAATAACGACCTGTTCGTGGCTTCTCCCTTGTTCCGTCTCACCGGTTACGGGCAGGTGAACCTCATAGCCAGGAATATGGATTACCACGTTAAGCCCCGTTTGGTGGGAAGCCTGGAAGGACAGGGTGATACCGAAGCTGCGAGGAAGGGATTGGTCATTCCTCTTCGTATCGAGGGCCCATTGGGTGCCCCCAGGGTGAAGGTAGAAATGGACATTAAGACACTGATGGGTAATGTTGGAAATATTCAAGGTATTCTCAAGGGTGGAAAAGGTGGATTGAAGGGCGCTCTTAAAGGCGTTTTACAGGGCCGCCCCACTTCAGGAAACCCGATGCCGGGTACTGCCGCGCCGGCTCCATCCCGAGCACCTGCGCAGCCAGTTGACCGAATCCGACGGAAACTAAAGAATTTCCTTTCAGGGTTTTAACGGTATTTGCCGATGATTGAACGTTTAAGGTTGCACCCCGATCATCCTCAGACGAGGCTTATCCGGCATGCCGCTGAATATATGCATCAAGGGCATGCGGTTATCGTACCGACGGAGACGACTTATTCATTGATGGCGTTGCCTGATGCTTCTGAGGCTATTTCCGGTATACGTCGTTTACGGCAGTTGGATAAGCAGCATTGGTGGTCGTTGGTGTGTCTGGATTTATCACATGCTGCCCATTATGTATGTATGGATAATCATGCGCACCGCGTGCTCAGGCGTTGCCTGCCGGGCCCGTATACATTTATCCTCCCTGCTAATTCACAGTTGCCACGGCGTATATTCGGCAAGCGCCGCGATGTGGGGATTCGTATGTCGGCTCATGCCGTATGCCGGGGCTTGCTGGAGGAGTTGGACAAACCTCTCCTCGCCACCACCCTTATTTTCCCCGGAGAACAGAATGCCGCAGTTGATCCGGATGAGTTCGTTCCTCATTTGAAAGGTTTGGATATGCTGGTGCTTGATGCCGGCTGGGGCGGATCGGTGCCGACCACTGTGATTGACTTGTGCGGAGACAGTCCGGAGCTGATGCGTCAGGGCATGGGCACGTGGCCCGCGTGAAAAAATCCTGGAAATGATCAGCTCACAGAGCCTCTTGCAAAACTCTGGGTGGATGAGCGGCAATCCCACGTTGAGTCCATTTTCGGGATGGAATGAGGTGCATGGTGGTTCCATGGGGCGAGATTTCAGCACGGAAATGGGCCAAAGTGGGGAAGCCGATCGCCGCTCACGAGTTTTGCAAGAGGCCCCACATATAGGCGCTGTAAATAAATAACATGTCCATAGCGCAAGCTCTTGATCTGTCTGACTATATGAGAACATTCAATGTCGGCTCTTGGGTTCAAGGTTCAATGCCAAATTATCAAAGTCCGACCCCGTTATTAAGAGGTAACCATGAATCACCCCATTATTGATGATCTCCTTTGGAGGCATGCTACAAAAAAATATGATGCAAGAAGGAAAATTCCAGAAAAGGATCTTGGGGTTCTGTTTGAAGCAATGCGTTTATCCGCATCGTCTATTAACTCACAGCCTTGGAAATTTGTAGTAATTGAGAGTGATGAGGCAAAAACTCGTATGAGTAAAACTTTTGCTCATAAGCATAAATATAACCAGTCTCATATTTTTGATAGTTCACAGATTATTCTCTTTTCTTATAATCCACGTTACACTCGCGATAATTATGCTGAAATAGTGGATAAAAGTATTGCCGATAAGCGAATTAAATCCGAAGTGCGAGAGAGCGCCTTTGGTAGTTTTATATTTGCCGAGTTTAATACTGATGAGGCTGGAAATACAAGTTGTTGGACAAAAGCACAGACTTATCTGGCCCTTGGGAATACATTACATACTTTAGCTCGCCTTAAAATTGATTCTACTCCGATGGAGGGGATTGATAGTGACTTGGTGAACAACGAATTTGAAACTGAGCTTGATGGTTATGCGTGCGATGTGGCTCTAGCTATTGGATATCGTCATCCTGAAGAGGACTTTAATGCTCAACTTCCAAAGTCGAGACTTAGCCTTGATAATATTTTGGTTCGCATCTAACCCATCTTCGTCACTGTACGTTGTAGATTTCTTATCTCCCAACGGCTTTCATCTGTCTGGGAGCATCCGTTGGCACTACGTTTGTTGATTATCAGTCAGGTACGATGGTTTTCATGGTTCCTCCCGGATTTTGGTTCAGTCCCAG